>CAZJBA010000032.1:0-21881 GCA_964544065.1 uncultured Anaerolineales bacterium
TTGTTTGCGATTATACTGGCTAACGGTATTCGATGCAAGGCACACGAATCAAAAACAGCCCAGCAGTGAAAGCGTTGCTGGGCTGTCTATCTATGCCTCGGAGCTGGATGCTCAATTACTTGGCCCAAGGGATTTCGTTGATGAGATCGTCGCTTCTACGATTGCTATTCTTGCTGTCCATGCCGCCATTTCGACCATCGACGGAGAGAACGAAGGTGCTGTTGGGATTTTGTTCGATCGTTCTGAGGCGCTCCAGTTCGATCAGACGCTGCATTTCGACATCTTCCAGCACGGAGATGGCCAGGCGCAAAATGTCGATGGCTTCCGCACTGGCTTGAGCGTGTTTGACCCTTTGATAGGTGTTTTCGTTCGCTCGAATCACACCGGGCGGTAAGTTTATCTTCTCGAGAAAGACGCGATAGACATCAAAGCCAAAAGGGGCCAAACGGAGCGCTGCCTTCTGGCGCAAATCTCGTTTCAAGCGGCTTTGCACACCCACCCTCATCAAGTCACTGATGCTGTATTGTTCGACCAATTCACACAGTGAGTCGTTCACTTGCGTTTTCGCGATTCGCTCAGATCGATCGGGCAGGGTTCTGGCCATGTTCGCTCTTCGGTCGCCTTCTATTTCTTCCGGATTCAATCGATATGTCAACATCCAATCGATTGGGATAGCGTGCCCGTCTCGTGTCAAGGTGTAGGAACTGGCTCGAACCGCTTGGGGGCCGGTGGAAATGAAATCTTGAACATATTCCACGCCTGGGACTAGAAAGTGAATACCCGGTGGCAGAAAGCGAGAAAATACTTCGCCAGGTGACGAAAACACCACGGCGACTTTCATTTCAGGGACGACCAGACAGGATTTTTTCCAGAACCACCAAACCGTCGCTGCGGATAGGCTTGCTCCCGTTACCAGGGCTGTAGGAAACCATCCCCAGAGTATTCCGGCGATCGAGGCAGAGACACCCGCAAGCAAAATTAGCTTCCATTTCACGCTCATAACATGCTCCTTTCGAGGGGCTGAAAGCTGGGTCGGATTTCAGGCATTTCGCCAGATGATGTTGCAAGAAATCCATAGGATGAAGAAGGCCACGATGAAGAAGATGATTAGACTGATGAGCAGTATCATTTTCGCGCTCCTTTCTTCCGCTCAAAGAGAGTAATATGTCTTGCAATAATAACCATACTTGATATATCTAATATTGTCAAGAGCTATTAAGCGAAAAACGCCAGGATTTCCTGGCGTTTTTCAGTGCCCTGCTTGTTTCTTGGTTAAACGTGGCGCTATTCTTCCAAATCGAGAATTTCTTCGACGGCTGCTTTCAAGTCGGATGGGCGAACAGGTTTTCGCATGATATTTTCTACGCCCAGCTCTCTCAGACGCTGGCGCACTTCTGAGCGCCCTACCACCGTCAGAGCGATCACGGGCGTTTGGATATCGTGTTCGGAACGCAATTCGGCCAGGATGTCTAGGCCGGGGTAACGGGTGAATTCGCGCTCGATATTGCCCGGGCGCAGGATCATGTCGAGCAAGATCAAGTCAGCGTCCCGAATCGTCTCAATCGCTTCCAGTGCTTCTTTGGCGGTATGCAAGCGATGGATTTGGTATCCAGCTAAGACGAGAGGCCGAATGACAGGCTCTATGATCTCGATATCATCTTCGATCCAAACGATTTGTTTTGCCATCTATTCCTACTCCTCTCTTTTTTGGCGGGGCAAAAAAATGGTAAAACGAGTCAGGTGCGGTTGTCCATCCGGGTCGGAAGCATCGGCGACCATCTTGCTCTCAACCTCGATGCGCCCACCGTGCCTGTCGATAATCCGTTTGACCAGACTCAACCCTTTGCCCGCGCCCGTTCGAAATTCACCCTCGGTCAACTCCCCCTGATAGCCATCCTCGAATATTTTGCCTTCTTCTATCTCGTGCGGTTTGATGCCGACACCATAATTTGAGATCTCCAGGCGACAAGTGTCGGGATCGACATATCCCTTGACATCAACGAAACGTTGACGCCCGTACCCGCCCCGAAATGAATATTTGACCGCGTTGTGAATCAAGTTGTTGAAAGCATGTTGCATGTGGGTTTTGGAAATTATTAGATGGACATCTTTAATATTTCCGATCCGAACCTGGATGTCGATTCCCCGCCTGGCCGCTTCGGCTTCATATATTCGCTTGGCCTCATAGATAAGCGGGGAGAAACGTTGACGCCGGAACTCATATTCACCCAGATAAAGCCCCAGGTTTTGGATGACCATGTCCAACGCCAGGGCGCTGTTGAGCACATCCGAGACCATGTGGCGGGCCTCCTCCGGCAGACTGGCAACTTCCAACATCAAGTTTTCGGCATTGGCGATGACCGCTTGCAAGCGAATCTGAATCTCGTGGGTGATCCGGTCGACGTTGCTCTTCATCCGGTCTTCTTCGTCATGGAGGCGATAAAACCAGCGCTGAACATCGATCAGGGAATCAAGAGTTTCCAATTGTTCAAAGTCATACTTCCTGGTCTTTGCGTAGGCCTGGCGCAATTCATCCGCTTGCCCAGCGTCCAGGTCGAAGACCTCAATGGCATGCTCAAGTCGATCTAGGGCCTTGCTGCGGTATTCATCTTGGTCGATTCTGATCTCGCCGTAGACTAATACGGCTCGCGTCTCTCCGCGAACTTGCACAGGTACTGCCTGATTGTATAAGCCGGCATGACAGAGCATCAATTCAGGTTGTGAGATTTCAAAGGCATCGCGAGCGCGATGACATTGGTCTGCTTCACAGAGCTCTTTGCCCCCGGCAAGTTGTTGAATCAAGTGACAAAAGTCGGCAAAATTGCCGCGCGAAAAATCGGTGATGATTTCTTTGATCTTGTTATTGTGGGTTTCGTACAAGCCGATCGGTAAACCCGTCGCCTGAGAAAACATGTCCAAGAGTGCTTTCTGGGCTCCTAACCGGCTTCTTTCAAAATCTGTCATCCTGATCTCCCGCTATTGGCAATGATGGCCTACCTGTTCCCACAGCACCCGAACGATCTCACAAAAAATCTCGTCATCGGGCTCGTATTCTTCCAGGGCGATTTTCATTAGCTGTTTTAAAGTATCCCCAGAGACATCTTTCATTTCGGCCAGTTCGTACAAGCCGGTCATATCCTGCTCGAGGAATTTACGCAAGGAAACCGCCTCGGCGATTCTCGAAACACCGTTTGCATTTCCTCTGGTCATGGCGCGCTTGTAGCGCTTGCTCAGCTTCTCTTTCTGGATTTCACTGATGGCCGTAATATGGTCTTGGCCGTATTGGCGCTGGTTGGAAATATCACGCGGCACGGGTTCTAGTTTCCCCTCTCTTTCCCAGCGGAAGAGTGTGCTTTTGGAGATGTCGAACATCTCGCAGATTTCGGCGGTCGAATAGATGCGATCGTCACTCATTTTTGCTAAGCCTCACTATAGTTACTATATTTAAAATTGCTCCTGTAAAAAGAATACTACCCAAACAGCCATTTGTCAATAAGCAGAAGTACCCTGGGGCAAAAAAGCCCCGGTTTTGTGACCGGGGCGTTCTTGGTTGTCAGAATGGTTTAGGCATCGACCGTTTCTTTGGCCATTTTCTCTTGTTTTTCGCTGATCCGGAAGACGATCTCTTCCTCATCTTCGCCGCCGACATCGACGACGACGGTATCGCCCTGCTCGAAATCCCCGGCCAGCAGCTTGACCGAGAGCGGGCTTTCGATGTGTTTCTGTAGGGCTCGGCGCAACGGGCGGGCGCCAAAATCGGAATTGTAGCCAATTTCGGCCAAGCGGCTGCGGGCCTCATCGGTGAGGCGGACATCCAGGCCTTGTTCGTTCAGGCGCGCTTGCACCTCTTTCATCTGTAAATCGACAATTTGAAGCATTTCATCCGTAGACAAGCCGCTGAAGGTGATGATCTCATCGATACGGTTGAGAAATTCGGGCTGGAACGTTTTCTTCAGCTCGCGCTCGATCTTGGCTTGGGCCTCGCGCTCTTTGGAATCATCGCTGACCTGCAAGAAGCCCAGGCTGCCCGACTTGCTGACATACTCGGTGCCCAGGTTGCTGGTCAGGATTAGCACCGTGTTGCGGAAATCGACGATATGGCCCTGGCCATCGGTCAGGCGGCCATCATCGAAGATTTGCAGCAAGGCGTTCCACACCTTGGGGTGGGCTTTCTCGATTTCGTCGAAAAGCACCACGCTGTAGGGGCGGCGGCGGACGGCCTCGGTCAACTGGCCACCCTCTTCGTAGCCGACGTATCCGGGAGGAGCACCGAACAGCCGCGAGACGGTATGTTCCTCGCGGTACTCGCTCATGTCGATCCGGACGAGGGCGTCCTCGTTGTCGAACAGGAATTCGGCCAGAGCTTTGCCCAACTCGGTCTTGCCGACACCGGAGGGGCCGATGAAGATGAACGAGCCAATTGGACGGCGGGGATCTTTCAGGCCGGAACGGGCCCGGCGGATAGCGTCGGAAATCGCAGTGATAGCCTCGTGCTGTCCGATCACCCGCTCGTGCAGGCGTTCCTCCATCTTGAGCAGGCGTTCGGCCTCGGTCTCCAGCATCTGGTTGACGGGGATACCGGTCCATTGGGAGACCACTTCGGCGACATCGTCCTCATCGACGATCTCGTCCAACTCGTGTTCACTTTCCCATTCATCCCTTAATTGATGGAATTCCTCTTCCAGGCGGGAGCGCTCCATCTTCTTTTCGGCGGCGCGTTCGTAATCGCGCTCCAGGCCGTATTGCTCTTCCTCCGCTCTGAGCCGGTCGATTTCGGTTTTCATCGCTTTCAAGTTCGGGGGCAGGGAATACAACGCCACCCGCAGCTTGGCCGCGGCTTCGTCCATCAAGTCGATGGCCTTGTCGGGCAAGAAACGGTCGGAGACATAGCGGTTGGAGAGCCGCGCCGCCGCAACGAGGGACTCATCGGAGAAGCTGACTTTGTGATGGGCCTCATAGCGGTCACGCAGGCCGCGTAACATTTCAATGGTTTCTTCGACGCTGGGCTCCTCGACAAAGATGGGTGCAAAACGGCGTTCGAGGGCCGAATCTTTCTCGATGTACTTGCGGTATTCATCCAGGGTTGTGGCCCCGACACATTGCAATTCGCCGCGGGCCAACGGGGGTTTGAGCATGTTGGAGGCGTCCAAGGTGCCGCTGGCCGCGCCGGCGCCAACAACGGTATGTAACTCATCGATGAAGAGGATGATCTCCCCCTCGGCGCGTTGAATATCTTCGATGGTGGCTTTGAGCCGCTCTTCGAATTCGCCGCGAAAACGAGAACCGGCGATCATGGCGCCCAAATCCAGCGAGACGACTCGCTTGCCGGAGAGAATCTCGGGCACGTCGTTGGAGGCAATCTTTTGGGCCAGGCCTTCAACAATGGCGGTCTTACCCACACCGGCATCCCCAATCAAGACAGGGTTGTTCTTGGTCCGCCGACACAGGATCTGGATCACGCGCAGGATTTCGGTATCGCGTCCAATGACGGGATCCAGCTTGCCATCCCGGGCCATGCTGGTCAGGTTGCGGGAATATTTGTTCAGGACTTTATAACGGGTTTCGGCTTTGGGATCGGTAACCCGCTGCCCACCGCGCATTTCCTCAATGGCATTATAGACACGTTTTTTCGTCACGCCGGCAGCATCTAATAGACGCCCCGCCGCGGTGCCGCGCTCGCTCAAAATCGCCAGGAACAGGTGTTCGGTCGAGATATATTCATCTTTGAAACGATTGGCTTCTTTGTTGGCCAGGTCGACAATTCGCTTGACGTTGGGGGTGATAAAGACCTGCCCCGCGCCGCCGCCAAAGATATTGGCCTTGGGGCTATTACGCAGGACTTGGTCGAGTTGTTCAGACAATTTCTCTGCATCGACGTTGAGCTTCTTCAGCAGGTGTGAAATAGCCCCATCGGGCTGCTCAATCAGGGCGAGCAAGATATGTTCGGTATCAATTTGGTTGTGTCCGTAGCGCTGAATAATCTGTGCTGCTCGCTGAGCAGCATCTTGAGCGCGCTCGGTAAAACGATCAAATCGCATCATGATTTTTAATCCTTCCTTCTTTGTATCTTCTCAATGTTTTGGGGCCCAGAAGTTGGACTTTTCGGAAGCCCAGGTGGAATGAACGGGTTAGCGCCGAAAACGTTCCACGCCGAAGGCCGTCTCCCCTGCTTTTTGAGATGATACCTTCCTATCGGCAAATGAACTTTTTTGCCAATTAAATTATATCATTCAGCATCCATGAGAGGCGGTGTGGAGTGTTAGAAATGTATATAAAATTCCCCCGACTACGATACCGACGGGTTTTGAAAACTTGTCAGGTGACTTCTCAAAAGATATTGAGAATGTTAGGTCGTAAGGGCAGCGCGTGTGGCCTGACAACGACCACAGTCCGGGTTCGAACATAACAAAGCGAATGGATCATCGCGAATTGTCTCGATAACGGTTTGGATTAAATCCGGCAAGGGAATCGCTTTGATGGTGGCTGGACCAACGATGACTTGTTTGCGGCTGGCTCCCAATTTTGGAGCGATAGCCTGAAACCCCTGCGAACAACCCGGGTAGTCGGGGCATTCGACGACACCCTGCGGCGTGAGCGCCCAGCGGACGAACTGTTTCCGCCCGGCCAGTTTTTCGCCATAATGAATGCTCGTGTTGACGTTATGGCCGGTTCCCAGCAGCAAGACCAGCCCCCCGGCATCCGCCAACACCCGGATGGGGGCCAGCGGCTCTTCTATGGTTTGAGCAAAAAGGGCTTCGTCCGCGTTGATGCCGGCAAAAGAAAGGATGGGATGCTTCGACCGCTTCGCCTGCGGCAATTGACGCAACGTCTCCGCGACGATGCCCATGGTCTTATCGGCGGGCATATTCGGATGAAAAAATTCCGCCATGCGGTTGAGATCCGACCTGCTGCCATACTCGACGCCGTTGTTTGGCGGGCCTGTTTCCGGGATCAGCATGGTTTTATAGGTGAAGGTGGGCATGATCAACCCGTCGCTGACGGTCAACAAGGCGCCCAACATGGTGTCAGCACCGCCTTGCAGATCTCCAAAAGCGGACAGTGAAGCATGGGCAATGACCGGACGGGTGGCGTCCAAGCCCAGCTTTCGGAACGCTTTGATCAAACCTCGGTAGCTCAGCGTTACCACCATATCTTCGCCCTTGATTTCCGGAAAGCTAATTACCTTTCCAAGACGGAAACGATCCTGCCATGCAAATGGGCGGCCTCGGCGCTGCAAAGGAATAAGCTTGCCTCGACAATGTCGGAGTACGCTTCTAACCTCTCTGCCCGAATCCCACTCATTTCTGAGACCAAAGCATAGATACGAATATTATAGGCCATAAATTGAGTTTCCACCGCCCGAGTCAAGCCCAACAGGCCCATTTTGCCCGCCTTGAAGGCCATTTGCTTGTCTTCGTAATCAGCAACCACATTGAGAATGATGCCCCCGCCTCTCTCCTTCATCATCCGTCCGGCCGATTGGGTGATCAGAAACGCGCCAGTCAGGTTGACATCCAGAGCGCGGCGCCAATCCCAGGCGTCCAAGTCCAGCAGCAATCCCTTTGGGTTGACATGGGCGTAGTTAATCACGATGTCGAGTCGGCCCCAGTCGTCCTCGATTTGATTGAGCATGGTTTGCACCGGCATCTTGGTACCAATATCGCAAACGTAGTCCTCCCCGCGGCCGCCTGCTGCCTGGATACGCGCCATGGTTTCATCTACGTTAATCGGGGTAACATCATAGGCTGCGACAATCGCTCCCTGGGCGGAAAACGCCTCCGCCAGGTCGCGACCGAGGCCGCGTCCAGCTCCGATGATGAGAACAACTTGGCCGTAAATTGGTTCATTGTCTATCAAAGCTCCATCTCGAACTGGCAAGAATTGGGATCGTTCACTGGTCTGTCAAACAGGTCGAGATATTTGTAAAATCACAATCTAACGACTGTCATTCTGAGCGAAGCGTCACTGTTTTGCAAACAACGTGGGAGACTCTTCGCTCCGCTCACGCCAGCGGCGGGCACAGCCAGTGACATAGCGAAGGTTATCTAGAAAAGCGGAGCGAAGAATCTCCTTGTCGGCTTACAAATAACTCATTTGTCAATCACATACCGCTGAACCATCTCCAAGATTTATTTAGGGCAAAGCGGTATTTGTCCCTCGTTAGTGTTGGCGTTCAAAGGCAAGCCAAAATAGGGTGATGGGTCTAACGTATTCTTGATATGCAATTCATTGAGATAGTTGCCGTTGCCATCGTCACGCACAATCGAAAAATGCAGGTGGATGCCGGTAGGGTTGTTGGGATTGCCGGAGTAGTTGCCCTGGTATCCCAGCAGGGTGCCGGCTTCGACAAATTTTTCGGAGGTGCCGGGAGGAAACTCGGAGACGATGTAGGATTCTCCCGCTTGGGAGGCCATGTGGGTGTAATAGGCCCAAATCTGGCGGGAGGGTTGCAGGGGATCGCGGGGAATGCGGATGATCACGGTCGACTTCCAACCGGAGAGGCGGGTCAGGTACCCCGCGTGGGCCGCGTAGATGGGAGTCTGGCCCGATTCCGATGCGCCGAAGATGTCGATGCCCTGATGCCGGTGCCCGGGCTGGAAGGAATCATCCCAAAGATAGCCGATATACCCAGAGGTGGGCATCTGAAAGGGGGCCTCCCCACAGCGAGTCAGCGCTGAAATGGCCCAATTGGGATGGGCTTCTGGGTCCCGAATCCAGGCGATCACTTTGGCGCTGCGCCCGCTGCTGCGTTTGATCCAGCGATAGGCAAAATAGCCGCCCACGATAACGAGCACGAAGAAGATCGAAAAGATCGAGCGCAAGAGCGCGCCCGAGCGTTTTTGACGGTCGATTCGAAGGGACATGATCAAGCCAGGGAATGCAGATCAATCTTGTGCTTGCGAAGATTTTCGATCGTGTCTTGTTTGTGTTCAGCCGTCATCAACCTAACCTGCCCACGCGCAATTTGATGAATGATCTGACCTGCGGCTTGGCCCTGCTGCGAGTCTAAGGCGGTTTGCAGATCCGATTGGGTTTCGAAGAACAATTCATGAATCATGCGAACATCGCGTTGGCCATAGAGAAACGTCTGTACCCTGGTTGTGGCTTCGCCCTTCAAGTGGGGCATGGACTCGGCTTGTTCCAGAAAGTTGGACCATTGCTGCTGAAAAGATTGGGTCTCGGCGACAGGCCCTAACAAAATGATAAGCATATACATAAAAAAAACTCTAATATGTTTTTAAGATAAGACTACTTGACAAGCAGGGTTGGATAATTTATGTTATAGATGTTATAATCTATTGGTTGTTTATGGGCCAAATATTCGTTCATAGGAAGCCAGTAAAGCGTTCAAGATGCGGAGGTAGCACTTCAATCATTCTCCACCATACCATCTTCCCGTCAGGACTTGAGCTGGTTTTCGTCAACAGACGTTAGCCGGTTTTTCTTTAAAGCCAGCCCTTACCGATAAAACTTGGCAGCCATGACCAACGACTTCGCAGAAAATCATCTGCGAGGCAGGTTATATGTTTGTGTCGATTGCGATCGATTTGACGTGACATAAACGATTATAAAAATTGTATCTTAGAGGAAGGAGTTGTGCAACTTGGTAAAAGTTACCCTGCGATCCAATGAATCCCAGCAACAATTATTGAGGCGTTTTCGAAAGAAGGTGGCCCGTAGCAAAAAGCTAAGTACGTTACGTCGTAAACGCTGGTATGTTTCAAAAAGCGAACTAAATAGAATAAAGAAGAAAAAAGCTCAACGAAGACAGAAACGTAATACCCGAAAGAGAAAACAAAAACTAAAACGCCGAGGCTATTAACGATATGGCAAAATCTGAAGATAAGATCAGAGTCGACGGCACAGTTATTGAGGCTTTGCCTGGCACCAAGTTCAAAGTCGAACTGGAAAACGGGCACGAAATTATTGCGTATCTATCAGGTAAGATGCGCAAGTACTACATTCGTGTTCTGCTTGGCGATAGAGTAACGGTAGAAATGTCCCCTTACGACATGAATCGGGGACGTATTGTCTACCGCCACAAAAAATACACCCCGAAGAAGTCAAATGAGGATGATACTGATTAACGGAGTTTATGATAACAAAAATTGACGACGAACTACTCGATTCGTTAGAGAATGGAGATATAACCCATTCCGCACTTGGAAAACTAATTGACACAGGACACCAACAAGGCTATGTCACTTACGACGACATCCTGCGCCATTTTCCCGATGCGGAGCAAGACGTTGCCCAACTTGAAGAGGTGTTTGCGGCGCTGTTGAACGCGCAAATTCCCTACGTGGAGGATGATGATGTCGAACCCACCGACGAAGAGCTAAGCGATGACGAAGACATCGAAGATGATTCCCGCGAAAATCGATTAGCAAACATCGATACCAAAGACCTGCTTGGGCTTTACTTTAAAGACGCTGCTCACGTTCCCTTGCTCACTGCCGAGGAAGAACTTGAACTTTCAAAGCAGATCGAGCGAGGCGTTGAGGCGCGCAAACGACTAGCAGTAGGCGACATATCTTCAAAGGAGCGTCAAGAATTACATAAACTCATTCGCAAGGAATGGGAAGCGGTAGAGCATCTCATCAAAGCCAATACGCGGTTGGTCATCAGTGTTGCCAAGAAACATATGGGACGCGGCGTCCCCTTCATCGACTTGATTCAAGAAGGCAACATCGGTTTAATGCGAGCAGCCAAAAAGTTTGATTATCATCGCGGTTACAAGTTTAGCACTTATGCAACCTGGTGGATTCGTCAGGCTGTGACGCGGTCCATCGCCGATCAAGGCCGCACGATCCGGATTCCGGTTCATATGGGCGATCAAATCTCGCGCCTGTTCCGAACCCAACACAAGCTCAAACAGGTGTTGGAGCGCGACCCCACGGTCGAAGAGTTGGCCGATGAACTCAACATTTCCCCTGAGAAAGTTCGCTACATGTTCCGGGTAGCTCGCAGGCCTCTCTCCCTGGAGATGCCTACCACCATCGAAGGGGACGCGGTTTTGGGAGATTTCATCGAGGACGGGGAATCCCCCTCTCCCGATGAAACCGCCACCCACCAATTGCTGTGCGAACAGCTAGAAGATGTGATGGATGAATTGCCCGCCCGTGAGGCGCGCATTTTGCGGCTCCGCTACGGTATCCCTGACGGGAAAAGCCACACGCTGCAAGAGGTTGGCGACAAGGTAGGTGTGTCAAGGGAGCGCGTCCGACAAATCGAGGCTCAAGCCCTGCGACGGTTGCGCCGTCCCGGCACTCGCCGCAAGCTAAAGGGGTTCTTGGGCCCGACAAGCTCGTAGTTTGTCGGGTTGGGGACATTCCTTGTCAGAGATTCACGACCCGTCCTATTCGCCTCAACCTTGCCTTCTCACTCAAGAACGGGCAGGCCCTCTATGTCCTGCTCGTTTTTACAACTTTTTTGATGGAATCGTTGTGCAAGACTATCTAACCAAGGATAAGGGGGGACAGGAATGATTTAAAACAAACATCCTTCAGTCTTCCTAGCGACAGGCAGGAAGAGCTATTTTCTTCATGTAGAAACTAATGAGTCTCCTGAAAGAGGTGCTAGAAGGCCCGTCCTTGAGCCAATCTCCGCATCTGGGGACGGGTGCTAGGAGCTTTTTTCGGGAGAGCTAACTAATAAATGGGAAGAAGTATGCGAAATCATGAACTTAACGAAGGAAATCAAACAGCTAAAGATTCTTTAGGTCCATCCAGTCCAAATCAAGTTCAAAAAACGAATAAGCGCCTAACCTCTGGAGATGTCCTGGACGGCACCATTAAAAGTGTAAAAGAAGAAGCAATTTTCGTTGATGTAGGGGCGTCGTATGATGCTGTCATCCCCCAAAAAGATTTCAAGAAACTGGATCAAGATACGCTTGAGGGCTTGTCGCCTGGAGATTCGATTACGATTTGTATCAAACATGTTCCCAAGCGAGGTGGAAATCCATTTGCCTCCATTGGTGGTCACGCCGATGATGGTAGCCAGGCGGATAAAGAGGTAGACAAGGGCGATGATTGGCAAAGGGCAAAAACGTATCTACAAAGCGGGGAAGCGCTAAAGTTGAAGATCAGCAAGCAAAATCGGGGCGGTTTGATCGCCATGCTTGGCAGCCTGGAAGGCTTCATCCCAAATTCTCATCTGCCCAGTTTGCCGCAAGGGGGCTATACCGAAAACGCGACCGAGCTCAAGAAGCAGAAAGTTGGCACCATCATGCCTTTGCGCGTCATCGAGGTCAATAGAGACAAAAATCGTTTAATTCTCTCAGCAAGGAACAACGACGAAAACATCGCAGAGAAAAACGATGTCTTGGAAAACCTAAAAGTTGGCCAAACAGTATCAGGCCAGGTCGTCAACCTGGTTGATTTTGGCGCGTTCGTAGACCTTGGCAGCGGCGTCAATGGACTGATCCATATTTCGGAATTGGCCTGGCAACATCTCGAGCATCCCTCGGAGTTGCTCCAGGTTGGGGACGACGTCGAGGTGAAAGTGCAAAAGATCGATCTGTCCCGCAACCGCATCAGCTTAAGTCGCAAGGCGCTTTGCTCCAACCCGTGGGCTTCGATTGAAGAACGTTACCAAAAGGGGGATTTGGTGGAAGGTGTGATCACAACGGTACGGAAGTTCGGCGCATTTGTGCGTTTGGCTGCCGGCGTGGAAGGGTTGTTGCACAAAAGCGAAACCCAACTGTCACCCGGCATGGAACTCAAGGATATGCTCCAACCAGGGCAAGAAGTGCTGTTGCGAATTACCAACATTGACCCCAACAAGGAACGGATTGGATTAAGTCAGCAAAAGGTCAGTCTCGAAGAGCGGCTTTCATGGACCATGTACAAGAAACATGAACCGCCGCCCCAAAGCGAGAATCCGCCCCCCGGGTTGGATGCCAACCCGCCCACTCCCTGAGCAAATCTGCCGGATTCGCTAACAGTACTACTCAGACCCATGAGGAAAAACCATGACCACAAACAATAACTCAAGCTCTTCTTTCTGGCAAGGTTTTGTAGCGGTTTTGCGCTTTTTTGTCCGGCTGGTTTTCGTGATTGTGCTGGCCATTGGCCTGGGCGTCGGCATTTATTATGGGGTCGCTTATGCGCTGCCGGCCTTGCATCAACGCTATATCCAACCTGTCGAAGAGAACACGGCGCGACTCGACAACCTGGAAATACAACAAGAACAAAAAGATCAGTTTCTGGAAAGTTTACAGGATCGATTGGCCGAACTGGAAACGCAAAATGACTCTTACAGAGCGACGATCACAATGCTGGAGGGACAGGCAGCCACAAAAGGAGAGCTACAGGCCACTCAATCCGCTTCTTTGACGATTGCCCTGACTACGCTTGAACCTTTGCCGGACCATCTCGCTGATCTAGAGACAAACTTAGACACTTTGCAAGCCGAGCTTGATGAAATGGCCGAGACCGTGGCGACCAGCGCGCGGGCATTGCAAGCCCTCAGCGTGGAAGACGAGAGGCGCAGCGATCTGGTTGATGAAATGCAGCGTGATTTACAGATCGTCGAAACGATGGGGCACCTGACCCGGGCGCGACTCTATCTTTCTCAGGGGAATTTCGAGCAGGCGCAGGTCACTATCCAGGCCGGGTTGGATGTCCTTGCCTCCTTGGCTTCGGTTGAGGGGCCGGATCAGGAGACGGTTTACGCACAGAGTATCACCCAGTTGAAGCAGGCGCTCGAGGCGCTGCCGGATAACCCGGTTACGGCTACGGATCGAATTGATGGGGCCTGGCAGCTTCTGGCTCAGGTAGCGGATGGTGCCCCAACAGCGGAGGCGTCAACAACGCCAACAGCCACACCACAAGCAACGGTTACACCAACGGCAACCCCCAGCGAGTGAGTCAGTTGCTCCTGCTGGGGATTGCGTTCCCATAAAATCAGTAAGGTTTTTCAAGTTGGACTTGAAAATAGCTAAGACGAGTAAGGAGAAAACGACGTGAGCAGAGAAGAATTGTTAGAAGAATTAGAGGATGGGGTTTATTCGATTGGAGATGAAATTGTGCACGCGGTTTACGGCGTCGGCAAGATTACCAAGGTTGAGGAAAAAGAGTTGGAAGGAAATACAAACCGATATTATGTGGTTGAAACCGAGGACAGTATCTTTTGGATGCCGATCGAGGAAGCTGATGCTGACCGCACACGTTTGGTGGTCTCGTCCAAAGTGATTGAGGACGAGGTGATTGATGTGATGAAAGCCAAACCACAAACGATGGCAGATCATTACAAGTCTCGCCGAAAGACGATCAGTGACGCAAAAAGTGATGGAAATATCATTACAACGGCCGAGGTCGTGCGCGATTTAGCCTATCGACGAGCCGTTGATCGTCTCAATACGACCGAACGGAGAGGGCTCAACACGCTGAAGAAACGTTTGCTCAAAGAATGGAGTGCCAGTACAGGCGAAGAACCTCAAAAAGTGCGCACCAGGATCAATAAAATTCTGCGAGAGAATATCGAGGAAAACGCTGACCTAACCACTTAAGGCTAAGGCGGCGATTTGCGGACACTTTCGGGTTCTTTTATCGTACCTGAATGGGAATGGTTCACATTGTCAAAGTAGGGACGTTACTGCTCCGTTTTGAGGGCGGAGATAGGGTCTCCATGTAATATCGAATCGTAAAAATAGCTTTTGGGTTTGCTTTTGCGCTGTTCTTATTGGCGATTCCTTTTGGGAGCAAAACACGATCGATGACAAGATGACGCTTGCCTTGGCCAATTCACAAGAGGCCAGCATCGATGAGGCCGAAATGAGGCTTTTGTGGGGGCACGAGCCGCCAAACAAAACGTCGAGGCAGAAACCCGCAGCCAAACGGGTAGAATTTCCGAAGCGCTTAAAACCGTCGCCCAAGACGAAGATGTGACTCTGATCGTGCTTGGACACCCCTCCGGTGAAGAGAGCTTCTTCGATGAAGAGTCTTTACAAGAATTTGCGGCCGAGATCGAAGCAGAAACGACGGTAGAAACCAGAATTATATAGGAATTTGAATGTCTTCTCAAAAAAGCGAGGACGAACGCCGTTCCTGCGGGCAAAACGAGCGGTAGCAAATTCTGATGAAGGATCGGCGCTCGTTTTCCCCAAAATATTGAGACGATACGCTTAAAGGATAAAATCTATGCGAACCGTAAAATGGAATTACGATACCAACCAGTTGGAAATGATCGACCAGCGCATTCTGCCGGGGACGTTTGAGGTCATTGCATTTGACAATTATCGGGCTGTAGCCGCGGCGATCACCGATATGGTCGTGCGCGGCGCGCCCGCCATTGGCGGGGCAGCCGGGTTTGGGCTAGCCTTGGCGGCCCAGCAATCAACGGCCAAAAACACCAACTCCCTACGCGCCGACTTAGAATCCGCCGCGGCTCATCTCAAAAAAGCTCGCCCCACGGCTGTCAACCTGGCCTGGGCGCTTGACCGTATTTTGCGAGTGACCGCCGACGTGGAAGGCGGTGCCGACGCCCTGCGCGAAGCTGTTCTCACCGAGGCGCAGAACATCGCCGATCAAGATGTCGAAATCAACAAGCGCATGGCCCGACATGGCGCTGAACTGCTCGATGACGGCGACACGGTCATTCACCATTGCAACACCGGCGCGCTGGCCACCGTCGATTGGGGTACCGCCCTGGGTGTCATCCGCATGGCCCACGAACAGGGCAAGCAGATTCACGTGTTGGTCGATGAAACCCGGCCCCGCTTGCAAGGGGCGCGCTTGACTGCCTGGGAGTTGATCCAATCCGAGATTCCCTTCGACATCATCAGCGACAACGCGGCGGGTTATTTCCTCAGCAGCGGGCAGGTGCAAAAAGTCGTCTTTGGCGCCGACCGGGTCGCCGCCAACGGCGATGTAGCCAACAAGATCGGCACCTACATGCTCGCCCTGGCAGCCCACGACAACGACGTGCCTCGCTATTCGGTCGTACCGACCTCGACGGTAGATTTATCCCTGGCCTCGGGAGATTTGATTCCCATCGAGGAGCGCGATCCCGACGAAGTCCTGGCGCTCGATCTAAAAGGGCTGCGCGTCACGCCGGAAAATGCTTCCGCACGTAATCCCGCCTTCGATGTTACGCCACATCGTCTCATCACCGGAATCGTGACCGAGAACGGCGTTGTGTATCCCCCCTTCGAAACGAATTTGCGCAAAGCGGTAGGGGCATGAAAAGAGGAGCCAGAGGAACCAGAGGAGCCAGAGGACTATGGACATTATCTTGACCGGCTCGGTCGCTTATGATTACATCATGACCTTCCCGGGCCACTTTCGCGACCACCTGCTGCCGGACAAACTCGACCAGATCAGTCTTTCCTTGCTGGTGGATTCGATGATTCGCCGCCGCGGCGGCATCGCCCCTAACATCGCCTACACCATGGCCCTGTTAGGAAAGCGCGCCAGCATCATGGCGACAGTGGGAGAAGATTTTGAGCAATATCGCCACACGTTGGACTCCGTTGGGGTAGACACATCCCTGATCAAAGTCGTCCCCGGCGATTTCACTGCTTCCTGCTTCATCAACACCGACCGCTCCAACGCCCAACTGGTCAGCTTTTATCCCGGCGCCATGAACGCGGCGGGAACTCTTTCCTTCCACGACTTGGAATCAAAGCCCGACCTGGTTGTCATCTCGCCCAACTCACCAGATGCGATGACCCAATATCCCCAAGAATGTCAGGAGCTGGATATTCCTTACATCTACGATCCCAGCCAGCAAATTCCCCGCATGAGCGGGGAGGATTTGCGCGCCGGTGTGGAGGGCGCTCATGGCTTGATGGTCAATGAATACGAGTTCGAGATGATCAAAAATCGAACCGGGATGAGCGCTGCCGACATCCGAGCCTGCCTCCGTTTCCTGGTGGTGACGCGCGGCGAGCAAGGCACATCCATCTACGTTGATGGGCAAGAGAGGACCACGCCGATCGTACCGCCCAGGCAAATTTCCGATCCCACCGGCGTTGGGGACGCCTTTCGGGGCGGCTTCCTGACCGGCTATTCTCACGGGTTAGATTGGGAAATTTGCGGTAAAATAGGCGCTTTGGCGGCCACCTATTGCCTGGAAAGCGCCGGGCCCCAAGAGCACACCTACACGCCGGAAGATTTTGTGGCCCGTTTTCGGGAGATTACCGATGATGGTGGCTTATTGGACATACTTATTGAAAACGAATCATGAGTCCCTTGAAAAAAAGTGCTCGGAGGCCCGTCCTCGGGCCGGTTTCCGCACCCGGGAACGGGTGCTAGAAGCTTTTTTCAGAGAACGAATCATAGCAACAGAGAATTGGAGAAATACATGGATTACGATATCAAAGATCAGGAACTGGCCGAAGGCGGCCGTCGCCGCATTCAATGGGCCGAACGAGAAATGCCTGTTTTACGCTCGATCTACAACCGCTTCAAAAAGGAACGCCCCCTTGAGGGAGTCCGCATGTCGGCTTGTTTGCATGTGACCACCGAAACCGCCAATCTGGCCCGCACGCTTCAGGCCGGCGGCGCGGATCTGGTTTTGGTTGCATCCAACCCGCTTTCAACCCAAGACGATGTGGCCGCATCGTTGGTCATGCACGATGAAATCCCCGTTCATGCCATCAAAGGCGAAGACAACACCACCTATTACAAGCACATCAACGCAGCCATCGACCATGAACCGCATGTGACCATGGACGATGGGGCCGACCTGGTCAGCACCTTGCACAAAGACCGCCGCGAGAACCTGGAAAACGTGATCGGTGGCACCGAAGAAACCACCACCGGTGTCATTCGTATGAGAGCGATGGCCGCTGATGGCGCTTTGAATTTTCCCCTCATCGCCGTCAACGATGCCATGACCAAGCACCTGTTTGATAATCGCTACGGGACGGGCCAATCGACCATCGACGGCATCATCCGGGCTACCAACGTGCTCCTGGCCGGGAAGAATTTCGTCGTGGGCGGCTACGGCTGGTGTGCGCGCGGCCTGGCCATGCGGGCCAGAGGCATGGGCGCCAATGTGATCGTCACCGAAGTGGACCCGCTCAAAGCCCTGGAGGCGGTCATGGATGGCTTCCGAGTCATGCCTATGAAGGAAGCAGCTCCGATCGGCGATTTCTTCTGCACTCTGACCGGTGACATCAATGTGATCGACAGCCACCATATCGAGGCGATGAAAGACGGTGCCATCGTGGCTAACTCGGGCCACTTCAACGTTGAGATCAATATACCTGATTTGCAAGACCTGGCCGTGGAAAGACGCCGTGTGCGCCCCTTCGTGGATGCCTACGAACTGCCCGACGGACGCACGATTTTCTTGCTCGCCGAGGGCCGATTGATCAACCTGGCTGCCGCCGAGGGGCATCCCGCCAGCGTGATGGATATGTCCTTCGCCAACCAAGCCCTCAGCGCCGAATACATGATCAAAAACGCCGACAAGCTAGACAGTATCGTCTACGCGGTGCCCGAGGAAATCGATAAAGAAATTGCCCGCCTGAAGCTAGATGCCATGGGCGTGGAAATCGATGAGCTGACCGAAGAGCAAGTCGCTTATCTCAACTCCTGGCAAGCAGGCACCTGATCGATTTTTTCGTAAACATCAACCAGAGCCCGCCTGGCGCGGGCTTTTTCTTTTTGTAAGCGTCTACCATCGTGTGCGTCGCCGCGGCTCCGCGCTAAAGTATTTCTGGATGGAAATCTGCCCTACATCCCCCCAACATCTTGCCTCAAAAGGATTAGGATTTGATGAATCCTCCCCAAAATGGCCCGTGGGCATGTTACAATCCAAAAGTCAAATACTGGCTTATTCAATCCAGGTCATTGGCCTGGAATTTTTTTAACGTGAGGAGAATCTTGTGAATCAAAAGATTAAACGGTATCGATGGCTCTTGGCAGCGATCATCCTTACCCTCAGTTTAGCTGCCTGCGGAACCAAAGAAACAACCTCAGAAGCGGATGTTGTTGAAACTGTAGTTGTCACAGCGGAGGTAGAAGCTGAAGAAGACAGCACATCTGAAAGTGCTGAGGCTGATGATGGCGAAACAACTGCCGATGAAGCCGCCGCTCCCCCGACCATGGAAACGATCACTCTGGAAGATGCCACCGTCACCGATAGCGGCTTGCAATACTTGGAGGTCACGCCCGGCGAGGGAGACGCGCCCCAAGAGGATGACATCGTACTCATGCACGTGGTGGGCAGCCTGCCCGACGGCACCGAAATCTTGAACACCTACCAGCAGGAAGAACCGATCATGGCGATTTTTGGGCGGGAGCAATTGCTGCCCGGTTGGGAAGAAGGCCTCGGCATGATGAACGTCGGCGGGGAGGCCAAGCTGGTTTTACCGCCTGAACTCGCTTTCGGTGAGCAAGGCTACGGGACCATTCCCCCCAACTCACAACTGATTCTGGAACTCGAGTTGGTCTCCATCGAGCACCCCCCCATGCCCACGCAAGTCGCCGAAGAAGATCTGACCACCACCGACAGCGGCCTGCAATATGCAGACCTTGAAATGGGTGAAGGCGAAAAGGCCGAAGCGAGCACCACCGTCGTGACCGAATACACCCTCTGGGTGCAGAACGAGGACGAGAATGTCTTTATCGTTTCCTCTGAATACAACCAACCGGCCACCTTTGTGCTCGGCCGCGAGAGCGTCTTTGCGGGCTGGGAAGAGGGTGCGACCGGCATGCGCCCAGGCGGCAAGCGGCTCTTGATCATTCCCCCCGACCTGGCCTTTGGCGAACAGGCGACAGGCGATATCCCCGCGGACGCTACCCTGATCATGGAAATCGAAATGACAGACGTAACTGTGCCGCCCAAATTCACCCAGGTTGAGGAAGACGATTACACGGTCACTGAAAGTGGTCTTAAATATTACGATTTGACCGAAGGCGAAGGAGAAACGCCCGAAGCTGGCCAGACCGTGGTGGTGCATTACACCGGCTGGCTGGAAGATGGCTCCGTGTTCGATAGTTCGGTTCAGCGCGGCCAACCTTTCTCCCTGGTGTTGGGCGAGGGCAGCGTCATCACTGGCTGGGACGAAGGCCTAGCGACGATGAAAGTCGGCGGCGAGCGTCAACTGGTCATCCCGCCCGAACTGGGGTACGGTGAACAAGGCGCCGGAGGCGTAATTCCCCCGAATGCGACCCTGATTTTCGAAATCGAATTGCTGGAAATCCAAGAGCAAGAATAACGAGACAAAATATCCGAAATCTCTGAGACTTCGGATGTTTGCTTCATCAACGAATCGAGCCGCACTGTTTCCGTAGTGCGGCTTTTTTAGTACAATATCCCATCATGACCGAACCTCAACGCCAATTTTTCAACGGAGTCAAAACAGGTTTTCCTATCGCCATCGGCTACTTCCCCATCGCCATTGCTTTCGGCGCCCTGGCGATCGAATCCAGCCTGACAACCCGGGAAGCGGTGCTCATGTCGGTGTTTGTGTTTGCAGGTGCGAGCCAATTTGTGGCCGCGGGCATGATCCTGGCGGGGGCGAGCGGGATTCAAATTGTGACAGCGACCTTCTTTCTCAACCTGCGTCACTTGATCATGAGCATGGCTGTCCATGAACGACTGCAAGAGATTTCAAAATCCTGGCGGATTGGCCTCTCCTTTGGCATCACCGATGAGACTTTCGCCTTGCTGACCTTGCAGGATCAGAACAAGGAAGGAGCAAGCTCACCGTTGTATGTTGCCGGTTTGCTGCTGACTGCCTATCTTGGTTGGGTGACGGGAACCGCGGTCGGCTGCCTCAGCGTGCGTGTGATTCCCTCTCTCATCAGCGCGGGAATGACCATGGGGCTATACGCCATGTTCATCGGCTTGCTGATTCCCCAGTTGCGAAAATCCACCCGCATCGCCGTGATCGCCCTGGCCAGCATGCTCTTGAGCGCCCTCTTTCACGCCTGGCTGGAGTCGGGCTGGGCCATCGTCTTGGCGACCGTGTTAGGGGCGCTGTTGGGCGCATTCATCATCGAGGAGGGATCATGAACGCAGACATCCTGGCCGTCATCTTGGGCATGACCGCGGTGACTTACCTGCCCCGCATGCTGCCAGCCCTGTTCATGGGCCGGTTTGAATTTCCACCCTGGTTTCAAAAATGGCTGCGCTGCATCCCCTACGCGGCCCTGGCCGCGCTGATCTTCCCCGGGATTCTGACGGTGGATCAAGGCCAGCCGTGGGTCGGCATTCTTGGGGGGCTCGTGGCTGCCTCCCTGGCCTTCTTCAACCTTCACATCGTGTTGATCATGATCGCCACCATCGCGGCGACCATTCTCGTTCAGAGTTTGCTATTTTAGAAATCGTCTCTTCTCCCTCATCCCCGGCCCCTCTCCCGCTGAGAGAGGGGAGAATGGTTCACCCATCCCAGATCACGGCCATATCCCCCAAAACGCCCCAGGAATCAAAAAACCGTTTCAACGAGCGCGTGTAGGTTTTCTCGCCATCCAAAATGGTGACCGTCTCCGGCGTGTAACCGATCACGATGACGGTGTGCTCGTAGCGCGATACGACCGTCTCTTCCCCGTCCGAGGCGGTGTAGGGCACCGGTGTGCCGCCTTCAACGTGCCCGATCACCCAGACGATGACGGGTTGACCGGCGGAAATCTCGGCGCGCAGCACGTCCCAGGGCAAGGGCTGCACCGCCCGAGCCGGAACCCCGCGCGCCCGCAAGGCTTGCGCCACCGGCCGGGCATGAACCCCATACGAAGCCGGTGGAATTCGCCCCCACGAATCATAGACATCGCCGACAAAGCCGCGGTCGGGGTTGTCCGAGCTGGGCAGACTGTGGAAAAACGCTTCTTCATCCAACTGAATGCCAAAATAGGCAACCCAATCCACCGCCGCGCTGGCCTCGCAACTCAGGGGCATAGCTTGCTTCTCTCCCTCCAGGCTCTCAA
>CAZJBA010000033.1:0-21562 GCA_964544065.1 uncultured Anaerolineales bacterium
TTCCACTTTGAGTGAATGCAAAGAAATTTGCACGAAAGAGAATATTCAATTCGATAAAGAGAGAAACCCATGGAGCTCAAAGACCTGATTCGCCACAACCGCAGTTACCGCCGTTTTGATCAAGACCACGAGATCGACCAGGCCACCTTGCGGGAGTTGGTCGCTTTGGCCCGCTTCTCCGCCTCGGCGGCCAACCTGCAGCCGCTGAAGTACATCCTCTCGGCCACCCCGGAGAAGAACGCGGTCATTTACGAGCATCTCGGCTGGGCCGGGTACCTGAAGGACTGGCCCGGCCCCGAGGAGGGCGAGCGGCCCTCCGCCTACGTCGTCGTTCTGGGCGACAAACGCATCCGCAAGAATTTTGGCTGCGATCACGGCATCGCCGCCCAGACGATCTTGCTCGGCGCGGCTGAGAAGGGTCTGGGCGGCTGCATCTTCGGCTCGGTGAGACGGGAAGAACTGCACCGCGCCCTGGAGATTCCCGAGGATTTCGAGATTCTGATCGTCATCGCCCTGGGCAAGCCCAAAGAGACCGTCGTGATCGACCCCCTCGGCCCGGAGGGGAGCATCAAGTACTGGCGCGACGAAGACGGCGTCCACCACGTGCCCAAGCGGGACTTGGATGAGTTGATCGTTGCTGAAATGTAGCCAGGATCGATAGTGGTCACAAAGCGAGTGATGGTTGCCTTCCATGATGTTCTAGACGGCAGCTAGAGCATTTTAGTCTACCTGCTTTTTAAGCGTCACTTACTATCTAACCACCACCAATTTTTAAAGTCCATTTCGGGGAGGGGCAGGGGTGGGGTTATCTCAGCGGCCAGCCGGGGATCAGGTCGTCGATTTCGGCCATCAAGCGGATGGTGTGGCGCAGGGCCACGACGATCCGCCCGTAGTGGCGCACGTCGTCGAAGTCGAGGGCGCGGTCGGCGCGTTTGCGATCCTTGAGCCATTTATCCAAAACCTGGTAGCCGCCGATCTGAAACGCCCACACGTCCGGCTCAATGCCTTCGAAATATTGCTCTTTTTTACGGCCCGCTTGTAACGGTCCATCAGGTTCTCGATGTACTCGCCCTTGTTGGCCGAGCTTACCGAGTAAGGCGGATTACCCAGCACGACCATGATCGGAGCTTGTTCTTTGATCTCGGCAGCGGCGTTGGCCTCCTCGGTGATGTAACGGGCAAAGGGAGCCGCCTCGTGCTGGAAGATGGGCTTCCCCAGCGTGTTGGTCAGATAAACCCCCAGGCGTTGATCGCCCTTGAAAGGGTAGCCCAACTCCTGAAGCTGGAGTCCCAACTTCATGTGGGCCACTGCGTAGGGAGCCATGAGCAACTCAAAGCCAAACAGCCGCGGCAGAAGCTGATCCTGAACGTAATTCTCCCACATCCCGCCCATGCCCATCTCGGCGAGCGAATCGTAAACGTGCCGGATGACGAAATAGAGGAATGTGGCCGTGCCCACCGCCGGGTCAAGAATCAGGGTCTCGCGGTCAGCCAAGCCATCCGGCTTATCAAAGCGAGTTTTGAGCAGGTGATCCAACGAACGGACGATGTACGAGACGACCGGCTCAGGGGTGTAATAAACGCCACGGGCCTGGCGCATGGCCGGATCGTAAGTCTTCAAAAAGGTTTCGTAGAAAGTGAGCGGTTTGCCACAACCACAAGTATAGATTTTCCGGCAACTGCATGGTAACAGTTCTGAGGGACATGAGCGGGTCTCCTTACGGATATATGGCTTTAGGCACCAATATTATAAACCAAGTCGTTCACAACGAGCGCATCTACAAGTTGGGGGAGATGGCCCAAAAACATAACGACCGAATGGAATTCGAGGTTGGTTTGCAAAATTCATCTTTCGATCGGCTCAGCACAAGCCTGTGTGGATCGAGTTGCCAGCAGGAATCTCAAAATTTCACTTCACAAGCGCCCGTCAGCATGATATAATGCCCAGCCGCGTAAGCAAGGATAGCGTATTCGTTCCAAACGCTATCGCAGAAGTGAGATAGAACGTAAAAAACCAATTAGAAATAGAAGGTATTGAGATGAACGACCTATTGAGAGCAGTCGCAACCCCGGAAAAAACAAATCTGCCCGAGCTTCAAATCGGAGACTCGGTCAGCGTGTATCTGCGGATTACAGAAGGTGCAAACGAGCGAGTCCAGGAATTCAAGGGCATTGTCATTCGGCAGAAGAACGGCGCCACCCCCACATTCACCGTTCGCCGCATCGCCAGCAACGGTATCGGCGTGGAACGCACCTTCCTGAAGCATTCCCCCCGCGTTGAGCGAGTCAAAGTCCACCGCCATGCACACACACGCCGATCCAAGCTTTACTATATGCGCGAGCGAAGCGGCAAGCGCGCCCGCCTGAAGCAAAGCTTCAAAAAATAGTCTTCAAACATCATCTGCACATGTGAGGGGTACAGCAGGAGCCACGCTGTACCTCTTTTGGTTTAACAAAGATGAGCGTTCCTCTGATTGGCATCACCGCAGAACGAGAAACCAATTCCTTCGGAACCGCTACGTTTGCTATGGCTGAAGCTTATTCGCAGGCCATCGCGCAGGCTGGGGGGATTCCGGTCCTGATTCCGCTGGTGTTGGGGCGCGAGCAAACCCGGGGACTCTTACCATCTTTGGATGGAATCCTGCTCAGCGGCGGGGGCGATGTCGAGCCGCGCCAATACCAGGCCGCCTCAACAGCGAAGGTAAAATACGTCGACCCTGACCGCGACCGGATCGAAATTCAACTCGTCGAGGCGGCCATTGAGGCAGGAATCCCCTTTCTGGGCATTTGCCGCGGGATTCAGGTGCTCAACGTCGCCCGGGGCGGCACGCTTTTCACCGATGTGAGCGATTTGCTGCCCCAGGCCCTCAAGCACGACTATTTTCCCGACTGGCCCCGCGATCACCTGGCCCACAAGATTCAGATTCAAACCGGTAGCCAACTCCATCGCATCCTCGCAACGGAATCCATCACAGTCAACAGCCTGCACCATCAGGGCATCGACGGACTCGCTCCGGAGTTGGAGGCCGTCGCCCACGCGCCGGATGGCTTGATCGAGGCCGTGGAGCTTGGCGATCACCCCTTTGGATTGGCCGTGCAGTGGCATCCCGAAAATTTGACCGCCCAGGCCCCCTTTCGGGCCTTGTTCCGGGCCTTTGTTGCCGCCGCCGAGGAGCACAGGGCATGAGCCAAAACCGATCCGCTCCCATCGGCATCTTCGACTCCGGGGTGGGGGGAGTATCGGTCTTGCGCGAAATTCGCCGCCAACTACCTCACGAAGATTTGATTTTCCTGGCCGATCAGAAGCACGTCCCCTACGGGCCGCGCTCCCTCGAGCAGGTGCGTACCTTTTCCGAGCAGATTACGCGCTACTTGCTCCGCCGGGGGGGCAAATTGATCGTCGTGGCCTGCAACACGGCCTCCGCAGCGGCTTTACGCTACCTGCGCGAGACCTTCCCCCAAGTTCCCTTCGTAGGCATGGAGCCGGCCGTCAAGCCCGCGGCCGAATACACCCAGAGCGGCGTGGTCGGGGTGCTGGCAACCCCGGCCACCTTTCAGGGCGAACTCTACGCCTCGGTGATCGAGCGTTTTGCCCAGGACGTGACCGTTTTGCAGGACGCCTGTCCCGGGCTGGTGGAACAAATTGAAAAGGGGGCGTTGGATTCGGATGAAACGCGGGCGATTCTGGAAGCAGCGCTGACACCCATGCTGGCCCGCGGCGTGGATCGGGTCGTGATGGGCTGCACCCATTATCCCTTTGTGATTCCCTTGATCGAAGAGATTGTTGGCCCCGCTGTGGGCGTGATCGATCCGGCCCCGGCGGTGGCGCGCCAGGTGGGGCGGGTGCTCGATTCCCATCGGATGCGGGCGGCGGGGACGCCGGGATCCGGCCGGGGGACGGTTGAATGCCTCACCAGCGGAAGCGCCGAGCAATTGAGTCTGCTGCTCCCCGGTTTGATCGGGGAATCTTGCCCGGTGACGACTCTAACATGGCATCGGGGCAAGTTGGGCTAATCAGGCCTCGATCATAAGGGGGTCTTTTTGCCCCAACCGATGAAGCTCAAACCTAACCCGGGGGGATTCGGGATCAGAAAAATCTACCCGCACAACACCAAAATTGTAATCCGTGCAGGTGAAATGTAGTCGCTGGTTTTTAAGCGGCTCGCCGAAGAGGGGCAGGTAGGCGAACGGGGCGATCCAATTGATTTTTGCCTGCTCGAAGGGGGAAGAACAGAATTCCCACACAGGCCGGTCACACCCATCGGGGCATTGCAAGTCGGCCCGAACGGCGTGGCCGGAATGCAGGTCGCCCGCCAACAAATAGACGCCTCCGATGTTGTGGTTGGCCAAGAAACTGAGCAGGCGATGGCGTTCGCGGGGGAAGCCCGTCCAGCGGTCGCGGGGAAGGTCGGCCCACATGCGGTAGAGCAGGGCGCACGAGCTGACAATGAATTTGACCGGATACTCGTCTTTGACGCCCATGAGCCAGTCTTCCAGGGCTTGCCATTGTCCGTAGCCCAGCATAGCCCGGTTGCGGCGGCTCTTTTTGACGCGCATGGAACGCGTATCGAGCACAAAGAAGGCTGCGCCTCCGTAGTTGAAGGAATAAGCCAGGGAGCCGCGGTCGTCCGGGGTCAGGGCATAGCGTCCCTCGGAGGTCAGGCGGGGGAAGTTGAGGTAGCCGCGGGCATGCATGCCCTGATGCTCCCAATAGGCTTGCAGCGCGGCACGGACACGGCCGAGAGATAGGGTTTGGGTTTCGGCGGGCAACCCTTTCAACCGGCGTTCGAGGCGATTCCAAATCGGGATTTGGCCTCTATTTCGATCGAAGTCGGCCCAGGTCCAATCATCATCGACCTCGTGGTCGTCGAGGGTCATGTAGGCGGGGAGATTGGCCAGCAGGCGTCGAAATGGCTCATGCGACCAGGTGTGTTCGTAGACCTGGCGATAGTCTTCCAGCGTACAGGAGATGTGGCCGAGGCCGTTGTGCTCGCTCCCATCGGCGTAAATCTGATCGCCCAACAAGAGCAAGAAGCGCAGCGCCTGGTCAGATGAATCGGCCCATTGTTTGCGTCGTCCATCCAATTGGTTGAAGGTCTGGCCGGGTTTCTCCTCGCAAGGCCAGAAGCAAGAACCAAAAGCGAAGGAAAAGGAACGCCGCTCGCCTTCTGGCGGGAAGGTGGTGAAGGAGGGGTAGGTTTGGTCGGTAGCGGGAGGGGCCTGCTCGGTTTTGAGGGCGTAATGATAGGTCTGCCCCGGGCTGAGTTCCGCCACCGGCACGATTCCGGCGAAGCCTGTCTCTTCGGTCAGAGGCAAGGATGCGCCAGCATACTGCCCGTCGCTGAGATCGGACTTTTTTCCCAACCAAAGGTGCAAAGTAGCCGGGCCACCCGTGCGGGCCCAGATGTTTGCACTGGTAGGGGCGATTCCTCCAACAATGGGGCCAAGGATGATTTTGGTCATAGTGATTTCCTCCACAAAATGTTGGCTGGACGATGGGGTTGGTGTTGATAATTGTATCATTTAAGCAAGCGCTCTGACAGAATGAATTCGGTAGCTGACCCGCCAAACGCGGCACTCACAAGATGGACAAAGCTATGGTAGACTCGAATTGTCGCTACCACCTGAAAACCGAAGTTCATGGTCAGAATATGTGCAAGTGCAAACAACCCCGCACGGGAATGAATTCCCCGGGCTACACAACGGCGCCCCTTGATGGAGTTTAAGAAAATAATTCGGTAATGACTTCAACCTACATGCTGCGATTTGCCGTAGGCATCCCTTTGGGAAAAATCGCTCATTGGGGCTGTCGCCGAACGTCGATCTTCATCGACGCGGCTGCGTCCACGCAGGTGGACGCTCAGCGAAGCTCCTATGCACGACTTCAGTCGCAAATTTTTGGGAGTTACATCTCCTAAGCCCCGTTCAGCTTATTCCCGAATTAAATTTTTGAAGTCCATCATTCGATGGGTCCCGAACTATTGAGAAGATACCATGAGCCAACCGTACAAATTCCAAGGAGTTGCAAGATGATCGAAACGCTGCGCGCAATCGGCGGTTTTGTACTCATCGTCGCTGCCGGGCTGCTAGTTTTCTTTCTATTCTACTTTACGATCAAGAATTTCAAACGACTGGCCCTCATTTTGATCGTTTTTGGACTGATTCTTACCGTGGCTGTAGGGGTGGGCTTATTTGTGGGGGGATTGATCGATTCTCTCGTGGGGGCAGAATTTAAGTTTTTCAGCGTTTTATTTGGCGCCAGCTTCGGCATCCCCGCTCTTCTCATCGGGGGACGCTGGATTTGGGGGACGTTTGTGCAAGAAAAAGAGTGGTGGCCGAACTCGAAGGATGAGACTTAATCTCGCTTGACCAGGCCGACCAAGATCACACCCACCAAAACGATCAGGGAAAAGAGAACCGCGCCAACGACCACCGGCTCTTGCTCGGCCGAAATCACCACCGGCGTGGGAGAGGAGGTGATGGAAGGCGTGGCTGTTTTGGAGGGCGTAAATGTGGCCCGAGGCGTGGAGGTGTCGGGGGAAGTTGCCGTGCGGGTAGGCGTGGACGAGCGCGCCGGGGTGATGGTCGCTTCCGTTGGTGCAGGCGTGTTCGAGGGCCGGATGATGATCTCGTCCCCCGGGTAGATGACATCATCCAACGTCATCTGGTTGATCTTGAGAACCTCAGCAACTGCAATCTCATAGGTATTGGCGATCCCAATCAACGACTGCCCAAAATTGACCACGTGGATAATGGCCCCATCCGGGCGCGGCGTCGAGACGACGAAAGGCGCCGCAGACGGGCCCGCTGTGGGCGTAGGCGCAGCCGTCGCAGCGGGCGCGGGGGTATACTCGGCCCCGGAACCGCTGCCAGCTTCTCCGGCGATGTAGCCTGTGTCGACCGTGTAATAGACATAATTGTCCACTGTGGTGACACCCGCGCCAATGTAAACCGCGGCGGGATTGAGCATGGTTTGCAGGTGCAGGTCATCCTGCCAGTACTGATAAATAGCATCTTCAATCGACAGATAAATTCCCCCGGCGATATTTTCCGAGACAAACACGGTGGCCCCGCCGCCAAAACCAAAGCCAATGGCGCGGTCTTTGGCGCTGGTGCCGCCTGCTCCTACGTGAGTGACCGTCCTGATGGCAGCCTGATAATCGCTTTGTGCCTGTGCCGCTGCCATCAAGCTGTTGTTGATTTCCAGCGCGGGCAAGCCGTTGGCGGTGCGGAACTCGTTGACCGCGGCAACGACGGCATACGGGTCGGTCGTTTGCGCTGCTGAGGGAATGATGTTCAAACACAGCGTGAAAAAAAGAGCGCTAATCAGAAAAACGAATTTCCAGATACGCATATTGCCCCTTATGATAACCGAAAAATGGCCAGAAAGCGAATTTGTAAAAATAAGGTTGTGAAAATCAAAGCGAAAATTCTTGCATTTCTGTTAATCACCCCTTACTATAGTAATGCACGACGATCTTGTGATATACTTTTCGAACACATTAACGGTGGAACCGACTGCCACCGAGACGCCTTCCCCAACGGTAACAGCGTCAAAAACGGTGACGCCTTCCCCCTCGGTGACAGCTTCGCCCACATCAACCCCCGATCTCAGTCTGATCGAGGATGAGCATGGCGTTCCGATGATCTTGATTCCCGAAGGTCCTTTCGTGATGGGCTCCGATTCGGATCGCCAGGAGGTTGCTCCCGCTCATACCGTTTGGCTGCCCGATTTTTACATCGACAAATATGAGGTCACCAACGCCAGGTACGCCGCCTGCGTCGATGCGGGTGAATGCGATCCCCCCAACATCCCCAATTCCAAGACGCGCCCCCAATATTTTGGCAACCCCGAATTTGACGACTATCCGGTCATTTTCGTGCGTTGGGATTCGGCGGAGATGTATTGCAAGTGGCGCGGCGCCCGGCTGCCGACCGAAGCTGAGTGGGAAAAGGCCGCCCGCGGCACGGACGAGCGCATCTACCCCTGGGGAGAGGATCCGCTCGATTGTTCTTTAGCCAACTATTGGCCGACCGGGCCTTGTGTGGGAGACACTACCGAAGTGGGCGAGCATCCCCGCGGGGTCAGCCCGTATGGCGTCCATGACATGACCGGGAATGTGTGGGAGTGGGTCCAAGATTGGTACAATGTCTATCCGGGCGGCAACCCGGATGCCGATGAGTTGTTTGGAGGCTCGCACCGCGTCCTGCGAGGCGGCTCCTTCCTCAACACGGCCACCTATTTGCGTGCCATTGTGCGCAAACCGTTCAAACCGATCATGCGCGGCAGCAGCATCGGATTCCGCTGTGCGCGAGATTTCGAACCCTGATATAATGACTTCTCGATGCCTGCTGAAACCGTAACCCTACAAAAATTCGTCTACGGCGGCGACCTGCTCGGACGACTCGACGACGGGCGGGCTGTCTTTGTGCCCTATGGCCTGCCTGACGAGACCGTGCGTGTCCGCTTGATCGAAGACAAAAAACGCTTTGCCCGCGCCGACCTGGTCGAGGTGCTTGAGCCCTCCGCCCAGCGGATTCAACCGCGCTGCAAACACCATTTCTCTCTGGCGGCCAACACGCCTAAAACCAACTGGCCCCAGGTTTGCGGCGGCTGCCATTACCAGCATGTTTCCTACGAAGAACAATTGAGATACAAAAGAGCCATCCTGGCCGATCAATTGGAGCACATCGGCAAGCTTGAATCACCTCCAGTGCAGGAAACCGTGCCCAGCCCGCAGCCCTGGACTTATCGCAATCACATCCAGTTTCACGTCAGTCCGGATGGGCAATTGGGCTTCCAAGCCCCACGGGGCGCGGGGGTCCTCGCCATCGAGAAGTGCCACCTGCCCGATCAGATCATCAATGAGCTCTGGCCCCAATTGGAGATCGACGCCATCCCCGGGCTCGACCGGGTGGCCATCCGCCTGGGCGCCAACGACGACCTGCTCATCATCTTGGAGAGCAGCGACCCTGAGCCGGTCAGCCTGAACGTGGACATCCCTGTCTCGGTGGTGCATCAGGGGCCGGGTGGCTTGCTCGTTCTGGCCGGTGACGACCACATCGTCATCGAGGTCAACGGGCGGCTCTTCCGCGTCTCGGCGGAGTCCTTCTTCCAGGTCAACACGCCGATGGCCGCCAAGATGGTCGGCCATCTCCTTGAGAATCTCGACCTGACAGAGCAAACCACGCTGATCGACGCCTATTGCGGCGTTGGCCTGTTCAGCGCCTTTCTCGCCCCCCATGTGGGCAACCTGATCGGGATCGAGTCATCGCCCAGCGCGTGTGATGATTTTGTGATTAATCTGGATGAATTCGATCATGTCGCCCTGTACCAGGCCCCGGTGGAAGATGTCCTCCCGGAGCTGGATGCCCGCCCCGAGGTGATTCTGGTTGATCCTCCTCGCTCGGGGCTGGATCGCCGCGCCCTGGACGGAATCCTGGCCTTGGAGCCGACCACGCTGGCCTACGTCTCTTGTGATCCCGCCACCCTGGCGCGGGATGCCAAACGCCTGACCCGGGGCGGCTACCGGCTGGAAACAATCACCCCCTTCGACCTCTTCCCTCAGACCTACCACATCGAGAGCATCAGCTTTTGGGTTCGAGCCTAAACTAGCCGTAAACCGATAGAATCAAGACGGATACCGTGCCGGGTTGCGTTGAGCAACCCGGTTTGTGTCCGAGAACATTTGAAATGAGAAGAATCAACCCCATCGGTAATCAGGCTATGTTATCATCTGATCATATCGATTAAACCCTTGAGCATTTGGAGAGAATCATGACCTACGGTTTCAGCGGAAAGATCTTACACGTCGATCTCAGCGAGGGGAGCCTCGAGATTGAGCAACCAGAACCCTCTTTTTATCGAAAATATCCCGGCGGCAGTGCCCTGGGGATGTACTATTTGCTCCAGCACACACCCGCAAACACCGATCCCCTGGGGCCGGAGAACACGATCGTATTCTCGGTTGGCCCGCTGACCGGCGCGCCCATCTCCGGGCAGAGTCGCTTGACTGTGACGGCCAAATCGCCCCTGACCGGCACGGCAGGCGATTCTCAGAGCGGGGGATTCTTCCCCGCGGAAATGAAATATGCTGGTTTCGATGCCGTCGTCGTCTCCGGACAGGCCCAAGAGCCGGTCTATTTGTGGATCAAGGATGGAGAAGCTGAACTTCGTCCCGCTACTCATGTCTGGGGCCAGGTCACCGGGCAGGTTGAAACCACGCTTAGAGAAGAACTCGGCGACGAGAAAATCGAAGTGCTGCAATGCGGCCCCGCCGGGGAGCAGGGTGTCCGCTTCGCTGCGATCATGAGCATGGCCAACCGGGCCAACGGGCGCAACGGCCTCGGCGCGGTGATGGGGGGCAAGCGGCTCAAGGCTGTGGTTGTGCGCGGCGGCGAAAAGCCGCAGATCGCCGACCCCGAGGCGTTGAAAGACTTGGCCCGCTGGGGAGCGAAGCACATCAAAGGAACCGGCATGGAAGGGCTGGGCGTCTATGGCACCGCCGAAGTGATTCGTTACCAGGATGCTGCCGGTGGTTTGCCCACCCGCAACTGGTCGAGCGGCACCTTTGAGGGCCATATGGCCCTCGACGGCACGACGATGGCCGAGACGATCCTGAAAGAACGCGACACCTGCTATGCCTGTGCCGTGCGCTGCAAACGCGTTGTCGAGGCCGAGCAGGCTGCTTATCCCCTCGACCCGACCTACGGCGGCCCGGAGTATGAGAGTCTGGCCGCCCTGGGCTCTTATTGCGGCGTCGATGATCTCTACGCTGTCGCCTATGCCAACCAGCTTTGCAATATGTACGGCATGGACACGATCTCCTGCGGCGCCACCATCGCCTGGGCGATGGATTGCTTTGAGCAGGGCATCTTGACCGGAGAAGACACTGGCGGCCTTGACTTGACGTTTGGGAACGCCGAGGCGCTGGTTCAACTGGTCGAACAAATTGGCAAGCGGCAAGGCTTTGGCGACCTGCTGGCCGAGGGGTCGGCCCGGGCGGCTGCCCAAATTGGACCTGAGGCCGAAAATCTGGTTGTCGCTGCCAAAAAGCAGGAATATCCCGCTCACATGCCCCAGGTCAAGCGCAGCCTGGCGCTGATCTACACGGTCAATCCCTTCGGCGCTGACCATGAATCCAGCGAGCACGATCCCAGCTACCGCAGCTTCCCCAAGCGCCTGGCCGAAATCGGATTGACCGACCCACAGCCGGATGAGGTGCTTAACGAGGAAAAGGTCCGTTTCAGCCTGATCTCGCAACATTTTTACGCCTGCATGGACACGGTCAATGTGTGCCAATTCGTCTTTGGCCCGGCCTGGCAACTCTTTGGCGCCGAAGACCTGGCCACAGCCATGCGCTCCGTCACCGGCTGGGACATCGACGTGGACGAGTTGCTCGAGATCGGCGAGCGCCGCGTCAATATGATGCGCGCCTTCAACGCTCGCGACGGCATCGACCGTTCCGAAGATACTCTGCCCAAGAAGCTCCAAAAGGCGTTGCGCGGCGGGGTGAGCGACGGCGTTTATGTCCCCGCTGAACAAGTCGACCAAGCCAAAGCGATGTATTACAAACTGGCCGGCTGGGATGTTGACACCGGCACGCCCACCCGCGCCAAGCTGGACGAATTGGGCCTGGGCTGGGTAGCGGACAAGTTGGGGTTGTAATTTCGACACCTGGCGGCATCGCTCTGCGGTGTCCCCCTAAATTCACGCTCCGCATGTGCTGCAGGACATTACATAACTAGACCTCACAGGTCTCACCGGTATATTTTGGCTTGAAAAGCACATTGCAAAGATTCAAATTGAAGCCCGTATATCGTTTTTCGGAGACCTGTGAGGTCTTTCCCCCACTATTTCACGAAGACCCTGCTTTTTCAGTTTTTTACGTTCATTCTAGCTGGGTTGACGCCCACTCTATGTGCTCCTTATGGGCACCTTCAGGATGATGTGTAAATAACTTGTCCCGCTGAGACTCGAAAGGTTTTCGCCGGGATTGCTACGAGTAAAGAACCATGGGCAACCTGAGAGAATGATTTTCCAGGTTGCCTCCGGAAACCTTTCGGGTCTACGCCAGCAAGATTAGCAAAATAGGAAAGTTATTCAATCACGATTCCTTAGCGAAAAAGTTCAACTTCTCCCACATTAAACACAGGGCGATCGCATGGACAAGGGGTGTGCCTATATCCGCTCATAAGCCCGTCCTCGGGCGCATCTCGCCGTCTAAAAACGCCCCGGAGACGGGGCTCAGAGCAGGGATCGGCGTTTGTCTCCTGCCAAATGCGATCACCCTAGCATTTAACAAAATCCTCCTTGCAGAACATCCGTTCTTAGGATATAATTAGAACATAAATTCTAATTGGGCGAATGGAGGTGTGCCATGATGGAAGAAGGCATGTTGTGGTTTGATAACGACCAAAAAGCTGACCTGGATTCCAAGGTCGAGCGGGCGGTTGAGTATTATCAAAACAAGTATGGCGACAACCCTAACCTTTGTTTTGTGCACCCCGTCATGCTGTCAGGAAACGGGAAGACTCGCAAGGCGAAAAGAAGCCAAAACAACGGCAACCGCCATGTGAGCCAGGGTGTCGAACTGCGTCCCTCCCCCTCCGTTTTACCCAACCATTTCTGGTTAGGGGTGGGGCAATCGAATAACTGACATACCACAAGAACCTCTCCTCTTGACGCCTCCCTTCAACCGAAAACGCTGATTGAGTCTTTCGATATCACCGTTTTCGGTCGCATCTCGCTAGTTTCGACAAGCTCAACCGGCGAAATGCTGAGTACTTCTCTTGACAAGACCCCAGGAAATTCCTCCTCAGCGCCGCCAGGCGTCTCCTCACTCCTGGGGTTTTGGCTTAAAGAGTCAAAGCTGCGGTCAAGGTGTCCAAGGCGACCTCACTTTCGATTTTCCCCGTTTTGATAGCTTCGTCAATGTCCAATAATTGTTTGTAAATCGTCTCAAGGGTCTGGAGCGAAAAGTTGCGCGTCTGGGGAGCCAGTTTTTTGGCCACAAAGGGATGCACGCGCATCTCGCCGGCCAGGTCCCTGGCCTGATAGCCCGCATCCAAAAGCTCGCGGGCCATCAATAAAAGCCGAAACTGGCGAATGACCATGCCGAACAAAAGCAGGGGGTCATCCTGTTGCAACAACTTATGCAGCATGCTCAAGGCTTGGCGGCCGTTCTGGTGGCCGAGCGCATCGACCATGGCGAACACATCGCCCTCGCTGCGGTAGGCGACCAGGTGCTCGACGTCATCGGGTTCGATCGGACGGCCGTAATCGACATAGGCCAACAATTTCTCGATTTCCTGCGCGGCCAGGCGCGGCGCTTCGCCGACCAGGCTGGCCAAGACGGCCGCAGCCTGGGGGGTAATCTCGCCGCCGGCCTCTTTTGCCTGAGCCTGAATCCAGGCGTTCATGCCACTCCCACGGGGAAGCAGAAACTCCTTTTCGAAAACCCGTCCTTCGTGCTTGTGAGCCCACTTTTGGAGCCAATGACGCTTGCCATGTTTCTTGTCTTGGTACGAGACCAGAGGGCGCGTCACCGCGATCACCAGAGCGGTGGACTCAGGCGCCCTGGCAAGCAACTTTTTGAAGCGGTCACGCATGGTCGCACTCTTGAAATGCGGCAAGGGATCGTACACCACCACCAAGCGCCGATCGGCCAAAAAAGGGACCGCCTGCACCGCCGAGGTGAGGGCGCCAAGATCAAACCCCCCCTTGTCAAACTGAGTCGTGTTCAAATCGGCATGGGCGGGGTCGCCCAGCTTGTCTTTCATGGTTTCGATTTGCTGCGCGATGGCGTACTCATCATCCCCGTGCAGCAGATAAATGACCGGTTTTTGCGCCATGGCTACCCTCGCGTGATGATGTGATGGGCCTTCATGCCCCACTTTTGAATGGGGACGATCTCAACGATTTCTAAATTGCCCGGGTTACCGGAGGTCGTGATCTCACGTTGAACCGAACGCCCGAACGGACGCGCCACGATGATTGCCAGGGTCGCCAGAGTCGCGACCAAGGGCAAACGTTCCAATTTGTCGCGTTTGCGCGGGCCGACGCGCCACATCCCTACATAACTGGCCAGCGCGGCCAGGATTCCGGCCACGGCGAAATTGGTGCCACAGTTGGGATGAACGGCCAAACCGGGTTCCCCGTTTCGGAGGCGACCCAGCGCCTCGTGGACGGCGTCACGGGCTCCCTCGGTGGGGACCTCGCCCATCAACCAAAATCCATCCAGACCGGTGCGCCCGCCTATGCGCCTACCCCGATATCGTTGCGATAAGATGTGCAAGGTGGCATGCTCCAAGCCATGGTTGCGACGGATGCGTGAAATCAGGGGCGTTTTCAAAATGGGGTGCAACAAAGTTTGTTGAATAGACATGGGAATCTCCGAACCAAGTATACAAGTCGATATTTCTGCGGTTCAATGGTAACATACTTCCATGAAAAAAGTTCTCATTTTCATCCTAATCTTCAGTGTCTCGCTGGGAGCGTGTAACCGCTCCCAATCGAGTTCGGGGCCCGATCCCATTGAGGTGGAGGCAACGGCCCCGGCAGCATCAACGGTCACCCTCACCCCGCCGCCCACGGCGACGCCCTTGCCCACCCCGGTACCAACGGTGAGCATCGAGGCAGGCGATCAAGCCCTCTTCTATGGCGATTGGGAAGGAGCCCTGCAAAGCTACACCACCGCGCTGGAAACCAGCGGCGATGATCTGGAACGCTACTGCGCCGCGTTGCTGGGGCTCGGTCGCACCCATCAGCGGATGGGGAATCAAGCCGAAGCGCTGCTCCAAACGGGCAGCCTGCTGCAAATCTGCCCTGATTCTCCCCTGGTCCCCTATGCCTACATCGTCAACGCTGAGGCACACACCCAATTGGAGCAATATCGACTGGCGGCCGAATCCTACGCGGCCTATCTCGAGGCGCGGCCGGGGTTGATCGATTCTTACATCCAGGAGCGGCGCGGCGATGCGTTAGCCGCCGCGGGCGATCTGCTCGCGGCCATCGACGCTTATCAAGCCGCCCTGGCAGTCCCCCGATTGGGCAACACCATCCCCATTGAGATCAAAATCGCCAATATCTACGTCGATCTGAATGACCACAATACCGCTTTGGTCGCCTATCAGGACATCTACGAGCGCACCGCCAACGATTACACCAAGGCCCATTTGGATTATCTGATGGGGCAATCGCACACTGCGCTGGGACAAATGGAACAGGCCTACGCCGCTTACCTCGATGCAGTCGAAAATTACCCCCTTTCGTACGATTCTTATCAGGCCCTGATTTTGTTGGTCGAAGCCGAGCAGCCCGTGGATGAGTTGGACCGCGGCCTGGTGGATTATTTCGCCGGGCAATACAACCTGGCCATCGCCGCTTTCGACCGTCATATCAACGCATCAACAGAAGAAGCCACCACAGCCCATTATTACAAGGGCTTGGCGTACCGTGCGCTGGGATCGCCGGAAACCGCGATTCAAACCTGGAATGCGCTGATTGAATCTTTCCCTGAGGATGAGCGCACCGATGAGGCCTGGGAGGAGAAAGCCTACACCCAGTGGGCCTATCTCAATCAGCACAAACAAGCTGTGCAAACGCTTCTGGATTTCGTCAAGCAGAATCCCGGACACTCGCGCGCGGCTGAATTCTTGTTCGATGCCGCTCGAATCGCGGAGCGGGGACGGGATTTGAGCAGGGCTACCGGGCTGTGGGAGCGGATTCCCGGCGAGTATCCCTCCAGCGACTACGTGCCCCGCAGCATTTTCCTGGCTGGGATCGCCCAGTTCCGCCAGGGGGATTACGGCGCTGCCCTAGACACGTTCGATCGTTTTCTAGGCACTTCCTCCGCCCCGGGGAATCGCGCTCAAGCCCATTTCTGGATGGGCAAGGCCTATCAGGCTTTGCAAGATTCTGCTGCTGCTGAGGCAGCCTGGGAACGCGCCGTTAGCGCCGACCCGACCGGTTACTACAGCGAACGGGCCCGCGACTTCCTGCTGGATCGGGAGCCCTTCACCCCGCCGCTGGTCTACGATCTGGGCTTCGATCCCGAGGCCGAACGGGCCGAGGCCGAAGCCTGGATGCGGGAGACGTTCGCTCTCCCCGCGGAGGTTGATCTCTCCGGGCCGGGGCCGCTGCTGAACGACCCGCGCCTGATTCGCGGCACCGAACTGTGGCACCTGGCCATATACGACCAGGCCAGCCAAGAATTCAACGCCCTGTGGCAGGATATTCGCGCCAATCCGGCTGACAATTATCGCTTGGCCAATTATCTATTGGGATTGGGGGATTATTACACAGCCATCTTCGCCGCCCGCGAGGTGCTCAATCTGAATCAAATGGATGATGCTGCCACCATGAACGCGCCGACCTATTTCAACCACCTCCGCTTTGGCAGCTATTTCAGCGAATTGATCATCCCGATCGCCAATTCTTATGGGTTTCATCCTCTCTTTTTGTTCAGCCTGGTGCGCCAGGAGAGTTTGTTTTCAGCCTGGGTGCAATCATCGGCGGGGGCCAGCGGGTTGATGCAAATCATCCCCAGCACGGGGGCGACAATCGCAGAACAGTCGGGCTGGCCCGCCGATTACACAGTCGAAGATTTGACCCGCCCCAAGGTGAGTCTGACCTTTGGAGCGGATTATCTCAGCGATCAGCGCGACTACTTCGACGGCGATTTGTATGCCGCGCTGGCAGCTTACAACGCCGGGCCGGGCAACGCCGCCATCTGGAAGGAATTGGCCGGCGACGACCCCGATCTCTTCGTGGAGGTGATCCGTTTCGAGGAAACCCGGCGCTACATCAAAGGGGTCTCCGAGATTTTTGCCATTTACCGGCGTTTGTACAACCGGACGCCATAGGGCCTACTGAAATTAAGAAAGACGCCCAAGGTTGGGCGTCTTTCTTTACTTTCACTTTCGGGATGGTTCATTTGTCCAGTAAAATTAGTTGACCCTTCGGCAACCCGCCGGGAGACCGCTCTGCGTGCCTACGGCAATCGGGCGTTGTTTTGTAACACCGGGATTGATCCCCGTGCGGGGTTGTGAAAGTGTCTGCATATTTCTGAACCGTCCCCATCTTTCAAGGGTTAATATCGCAGCAAAGCGCCAATGTTGCCATACTCTTCTAAGGCTTCGTTGTCGTCCACAAATTCGATCTCGCCACCCTGGCGCATGATATTTTGGACCACAAGCTCGACGGCATCGGGTATCTCTTCAAAGGATTCACCGCAGAAAGGGCAAGTATCAAGAGATTGCGTGGTAAGGTAACCGCACCCTTGGCAACGATAACCAGGCGCTCGGTAGCCCTCCTGCACCAACAGCGTTTGGACCCTGCCTTCGTGAGCAGCGCTGAGGGTGTCATCGAGATGGACGATCCCACCTTGACCTTTCGACGCTCCCGTGATGACCGCTTCGACGAGTCGTTTCTCGCGCTGGCGTTCAGCCTGGGCGCCAAGTTCAATCGTCTTTTTGAGTACCTGGTCATGTCCAGCAGACATGCTCATGGGAAAGGCGCCGACGATCAGGCCTTGCCACGTTTTGGGCAGGTATTGGCGAAACTGAGCGCTATTTTTGTCCGTTCCCCCAATCAGGACTCGCCGCACGCTGTGATCGGAGAAAAATTTAGCTGCGAATTGGGCAGCCGATTTAAGGTTGCGCGCTGCGATTTGCTTGGGAGGGATATTCTCCCCGTTATGGCCTCGGCGGCCTCCGGCTTGAGAGCCACCGCCGTGTTTAATCCGATGAACATCCTCACCTAGCACACCTTCTTGATCAAGAAGCTCACCCAAATGGAAGGAGAATAAGCGGGCGCCTTGCTTGTCAACCAAGGCAACGCCATAATGGCCATAAGAATCCAAAAGATTTGCCAATGGTTTGACGTGAGGGCGATTGGTGCTGACTCGAACCCGGCTGCGTATCGGGATGGCAAGGGGATAAGCCCGAAAGAAGTTTTCGGGAGCACAAGAGAATACTGCTACGCTACGCCCGGCCCAATCGTATTCCTGATCGAAATAACGCCCAATTACGGAGGCATCGTTTTCAGGAGCTTCGGCATCTTTCAACATGGAGCGCAATTTGAGTTTATAAACGTCCGCATTACCCTGGGACGGCTCCGTGTTGAGATAGACACTGAGCACAAGATGTTGGGCTTGAAAATCCAGCAACTCTTGCAAATCGCTTTGGGTCAACATGAGTGGCTCCTCTCTATGAAATTGGAAAGATACGATAGAACCAAAGTGCAAAACCCCCAAACCAGCAGGGAAATGACAAGTTGGCTTGGGGAAAGTAACTTTTGCTAAGGTCGTTCGCTCAGGGTAAGTTCAACTTGGCTCTCTTCACCATCGCGAAGAATAGTCAAGACAACCGAATCACCGGGATTTTTATGGCTGACCAGATACGTGATCAGATCATTGAAGTTCCTTACCTCTTGATTGTCAATTGCCGTGATCAGGTCTCCCCCGGTGGGATAAGCGTTGTCGTCATCGTAGGTGCCGCCCTGCAATCCGGCTTCATCGGCTGGGCTGCCGGGGACCACTTCGATAACATAAACACCTGTGGATTGAGGCAGCTCGAGCACCTCTTGCTGGAAGAGATTGAGTTCACCTATGCTACTGATGCCAATGTAAGGATAATCGTACTTTCCTTCAGCGATCAAGCTGGGCACTACCTGTTTGACAATGTTGATGGGAATAGAAAACCCAATCCCGGAGTTGGCCGGTTGGCCGGTGACATCGAAGCTGCCCGCTTGGATGGCTACATTGATGCCGATGACTTCTCCGTTCAGGTTGAGCAATGGGCCTCCGGAGTTGCCCGGGTTGATCGCCGCGTCGGTTTGGATGATATCGCCGGCGGTGAAATAGGCGCCCCCTGGGGCTTCATGCAGGGATTCCATGGTGCGTCCCAGCGAGGAGACGATGCCTGTGGTCATGGTGCCGTCTAACCCATGGGGGTTGCCGATGGCTACAACAGCTTGACCAACTTGGAGTGAGTCTGAATCTCCCAGCGGGATGGGTTGCAATTCTTCGGCCGGGGCATCCACCTTGATGACGGCTATATCTGAATCGGCATCGGTACCAATGACTTCGCCGCGGGTTTTGAATCCGGAGGGAAAATCCACTTCCAGATCGGTTGCCGATCGAACGACGTGATAATTGGTTATAACATGGCCCCTGTCGTCAAAAACAAATCCCGAACCAAGTCCACTACCCCCTTCTTCGGAAAAGACGCCAACGGCGACAACACCTGGGTTCACATCCCGGTACAACGATGTCAGCAAATCGTCATGAGCCAACAAGTTGATGTCATTATTAGGGATAGGTTGAGGCGTTGGTTGGGGCGTTGGGGTAGGAATTTCAGCGGTTGGCTCTGGTGCAGCAGATGGTAATGCGGTAGAAGGAAGTACACAAGCAGCCGAGGTAAACAAAATAAAAGTGCTTGTCAATGCCAGTGTTCGTAGAAGTCGCTTCATGAAAAGTCCTTATGGTATGATCTCAATACTTTGGGGAAACCTAAGGCCGTTCCTTCATCTGGATTTGCTGCCCGTTCGTTTACCCGCCGGAACGGCGTTCGGCTCCGCTTTGTTGAGAAAATACTGGATCAGTATGTTATCTTATGGTTAGATTGTATTTGGAATGGATAGGTTGCGTCAAGCACTTTTGGCCGTTTTTTATAGAACTCTAATGTGTTTGAGTTATGCTACCGTTTTTCGTATAACCATGCTATCATAAGAGCATGAGCACAAGCAAAGAACGGATTTTGGTAGTCGAAAGCGATCCCGAGGTCAGCGATCTGATTGCGCGCCAGGCTTTAAAGCCTTTAGGGTATCGCGCCAAGATTGTGACAGGGGCTTCGAAGGCGATTCAGCAAGCCATCCGTTTTTCACCTGACGTGGTGATTGCCAATGTTCATTTGCCCGGCTTGAGCGGGAAAGACCTATTGGTGGCTTTATCATCACAAGGTATAGAAGTCCCTGTGATTGTGTTGGCGGAGGAAGGCAGAGAGGAAGATGTGATTCAAGCATTTCGGCTTGGCGCTTCCGACTATCTGAAATGGCCAATTCGAGAAGCGGAGGTCGTTTCTGCCGTGGAGCGCGCCCTCAAACAGGTGCGAGCGCGCCGTGAGCGGCAACGGTTGGCCAAGAAGCTTCGCCAGACAAATCAAGAGCTAAAAAACCGGGTGCGCGACTTGTCCATCATGATCAACATCGGCCAGGCCGTGACGTCGATCACCGATCAAAAGAGGTTGTTCAATCGGATTGTGGAGGGAGCGGTTTACGCAGCGGAGGCGGATAAAGGCTGGCTGCATATTCGTAGGGACGGCAAGAAAAAAAGCTTGGTCTTGAGCGCCTGCAAAAACCTGCCTGAATCGATCGAGTCTAAACGAGGTAAATCCTGGGATGATGGGATTAGCTCGTTGGTGGCGCTTTCAGGTGAAACGCTCTCCATCCATGGGAAGCCGCTAAAAAAATTCAAGGTCGCCCAACTTGGCCAAGCCGCCCTGGTTGTCCCGATTAAGGCCCAACAAGAAGTTGTTGGCGTTTTGGTGGTTGTGCGCGAACAGGCGAAACCTTTCTTGGCCAGCAACGAAGCCATGTTGGAAGCGGTGGCGGATTACGCCTCGATCTCATTGGTCAATGCACGCCTGTTCAAAGCCGTTGATTCCCGGGCCCGCTCACTCCAGGAGGCGGCCGCGGCGTCTCGCCAGAGCAAAAACATGAAAGCGGATGTCCTTCGCCATGTTACCTCGAAGTTGCAAAATCCCCTCAACGAGATCGATCAACAGGTGGCGAAGTTCATGGCCGGAAACCCAGAGACGCTTCCCCAAAAAAACAAGGCCGCTCTCGAGGAGATTCAAGCTAACTTGGAGCAGATGAAACAAGTTGTGGAGGCGGTTTCACAATTGGAGGAAATCAGTGCTCCCTATGATTTTGTCACCGTCAACCTCGTTGATCTCGCCCGTGGGGCCATTTCCCGTTTCGAAGACGAAGCCAACAACCAATCTGTCCACTGGGTTCAATCCTTGCCTTCTAAGCCAATCTTTGCCCGCCTGGATGTCGAAAGAATGGCGAAAGTTTTTAATATACTGCTTTCCAACGCAATTCGCTTCAGTGGAGAAGGAGGCCAAGTAACCGTTGAGGTAGATCAGAACGAAAACGAAGAGATCGTCGTAACCGTCCAAGATACGGGGCCTGGCATCGCAGAGAATCAGAGAGAAAAAGTCTTCTATCCATTTTATCGCGGAGAGAAGCTGTCAGCCGGGACGGGCATTAGCCTGAGGCTGGCAAAGGAAATCATCAACGCACACAAAGGCAAAATATGGGTCGAGGGCCAATCCGGTAATGGTGCAAGATTCTGTTTCAAGCTGCCGGCGCCCAAAAACCCAAGGAAAAGTTGAACTTTTTCAATGTCTACGCGTATCGTCTCTAAAGCCCGTGGGACATGTCACTCTCGCCGCAGGCATGTCATTGGCAAGAGAACGTTTTTTGTGAACGAAGAGTCTCCAAATAGGGGATTCTTCGGGCAAAAAACGCCCTCAGAATGACATTCCAATGGTATTAT
>CAZJBA010000034.1:0-2660 GCA_964544065.1 uncultured Anaerolineales bacterium
GGGGAGGTGCGAAAAAATGAGCGACGTGATGAAGCTGCTAATTTTGCGCTTACTGATCCCGGGTACACTGCCCTCTGATCCACTAATAACCACTACACCAATATACCAAATACCAATATACCAATATACCAACATACCAATATACCAACATACCAACTTATCAACCCTTACAGGAGGTACGAAAATGCGTAGTTTTTTAGGTCGACATATTTTATCCTTGAAAGATTTTGAACGGCATGAGTTTGAGCGAGTTTTTGAAGTAGCTGCCGAGTTGGCGCCCATCGCCCGCAATCGCAAGAACGTGGATATGCTCAAAGAGAAAACCCTGGTGACGGCGTTTTATCAGCCTTCCACGCGCACGCGTTTGGCGCATGAGGCCGGCATGCTCCGCCTTGGCGGCAAAGTGACCGGCTTTTCCGATGCCAAAATGACCCGTGCGGGCGACTTCTACCAGGAGTCGATCAAAGATACGTTCAAGATGCTGGAGAATTACGGCGATGTGATCGTCACCCGCCATTTCCAGAAGGGCGCGCCTCATGAGGCGGCCAAGTGGGTCAGCGTGCCGATCATCAACGGCGGTGACGGCTGGGGCGAGCATCCCACCCAAATTTTGACCGATCTGTACACGATCATGTCCGAAAAAGGCCACCTTGACGGCCTCAACTGGGTCGCGGTTGGCGATATGCGTATGCGCACGATGCACTCGCTGGGCCACGCGCTGACTCAGTTCGACTGCCCGATCACATTCGTTTCCCCCGACGACATGTCACTGCCCGATGAATATCGAGAAGATTTTGAACTCGGCAGTCTGGACTTCACCGAAGCGGGCGATGTCCGTGAGGTTATCGCCGATGCCGATGTCATTTTGGTCGAGCCGGTCGTGCAACCCGATTACACCAAATCCCGCGACGAGCGCGACGGCGATGTCGGCATGACCCCGCCCGAATTCAAGATCACCCGTGAGTTGCTGGAGACCAAGGCGAAATCCGATGCCATCTTGCTCCACTCTCTGCCCCGCATGGACGAGATTCCTCCCGATGTCGATCAGACCAAATGGGCGCGTTACTGGCAAGAGGGCTTCAACGGCGTCGTCATGCGCATGGCCTTGTTAGCCTTGGTTCTTGGGGCGATGGAGTAGCTTTCGTTAAATAGTTTCATGGTTGAATAGTTTGGTAGTTTAGATATGATGGTGACGATTGAGCGTTTTGAAAATTTAAAGAGTTGGCAAAAGGCGCGTGAATTAGCGAACTTTGCTTACGATCTAACTGCCGATGGTCCCCTAGCAAAGGATTATGGGTTGCGTGGTCAAATCCAGAGGGCGGCGAGTTCGGTTATGCACAATATAGCTGAGGGATTTGATGCTGGATCCAATCCGGAATTTATTCGCTTCTTGAAGATAGCGCGTCGTTCAGCCAGCGAAGTTCAATCTCAATTATATCTAGCCGTTGATCGACAATACATCACAGAAGTTGAACGCAAGAAAGCATATAAGCTTGCCACCGAAACGAAAAGGTTGATCAATGGGATGATCGGTTATCTACGCAACCATACGTAATGAAAGTAACTAATCAACTACCAAACTAAAAAACTACTGAACTAAATAACTACACAACTGCTTTACCAATTAGGAGACGAGAATATGAAAACTGACTTAAGAAATCGACACTTGATTAGCGATCTCGACTTCAGCAAAGAAGAGGTCGAGACTGTATTGGATGTAGCCTGGGATTTGAAGATGAAGCGGGCGTTGGGCGAGCCTCATGCTCTCTTGCGCGACAAAACCTTGGGGATGCTCTTCTTCTTCTCCAGCACCCGCACCCGCTGCTCGTTTGAGGCCGGTATGGCTCAATTGGGCGGCCATGCGGCTTTTGTAGAGAGCCGCACCACCCAGGTTTCCCATGGGGATACCGAAAGAGAATTGGGCCAAATCTTGGGGCGTTACTTCGACGGCCTCGCTATTCGGCATTGTGATTGGGGCGTTGGCAACCAATATCTCAATAATGTCGCTTCGGCTTCTCGTTCGCCGGTGCTCAACATGCAATGCGAAATCTATCACCCTCACCAATGCCTGGCCGACGTGATGACGATCATGGAGAAGAAAGGCCGCGATTTGCGCGGCAAGAAGATCGTTGTTTCCTGGGCGTATGCTTCTTCTTATCTCAAACCGATGTCCGTGCCCCAATCCCTGATCTTGCAGATGCCCCGCTTTGGCCTCGATGTGACTCTCTCCCATCCGCCGGAGTTCGAACTGATGCCGGAGATTATGGACCAGGCTCGTGCCCAAGCGGATAAATACGGCGGCAAGTTTGATGTCGTCCACGATATGGAAGAGGGCTTTGGCGATGCCGATGTCGTTTATGCCAAATCTTGGGGTCCCTTGATGACCACCCAGGACCCGGATGAGGGCAAGCGCATCCAGGTTCAATACAAAGATTGGATCACCGATGCCCGCAAGATGGCTCTGGCCGACAAGGATGCCATTTACATGCACCCCCTGCCCGCTGACCGCGATGTCGAAGTCACCAGCGAAGTGATGGACGGCCCGCAATCCGTGGTCTTCGATCAAGCCGAGAACCGCTTGCATGCCCAGAAGGCTGTCATGGCCTTGACGATGAAGTGATGTTGGGAGATTGGGAACTGGTATATTGGGAAACTGGTAT
>CAZJBA010000034.1:2760-21389 GCA_964544065.1 uncultured Anaerolineales bacterium
TTGACGATGAAGTGATGTTGGGAGATTGGGAACTGGTATATTGGGAAACTGGTATATTGGGAACTGGTATGTTGGTGACAGGAGTTAGGTGATGGCGCAACGAGGTTTTGAAGATTTGGAGTGCTATCAATTGGCATCACAAGTCTTAAAAGAAGCGTATCGTGTGGTTAAACGCTTGCCTGCTGAAGAGAAGTATAATCTTGCAGATCAGTTGCGTAGAGCTTCTGTCAGTGTGGTGCTAAATATCGCCGAAGGATATGGCCGATATCACTATTTAGATAGTTTGCGTTTTTACTATATAGCGCGTGGGTCGCTAAATGAAATTTTGAGTGCTTTCATCGTTTGTGATCAACTTCAATACATAAAAGAAGAAATAGGAAAGCAACGAGAACTTTGTCACAGTGCATTACGATCACTTAATGGATTCATTCGCTATGTCCGAAACCAGCAACGGGGCAGCAAAGAATATGGTGATAGCGCTGTTCGAGATGACACAACTCAGTACTCGATGGAAGTTACCTCTTTACCATCCGATTAATTCGATAACTCAATTCACCAACGCACCAATATACCAGTCCACCAATTTCACCAATATATATACCAGATTCTCAATTCTGTCCATCATACAATACAAAAGGATTGCTACTTATGACCAGAAAAGATCGAAAAGTCGCAGTCGTTGCCATCGGCGGAAATGCGCTGATCATCGACAAGAACAAAAAATCTATCCCGGATCAATTTGACGCCATCAAACAGACCATGGGCCACATTGCCGATATGATCGAAGAAGGTTGGGATGTTGTCGTCACCCATGGGAATGGCCCTCAAGTTGGTTTCATTTTGCGCCGGTCTGAGCTAGCCTTACATGAACTGCACCCTGTTCCCCTGGATTATTGCGGCGCTGACACCCAGGGTGCGATCGGTTACATGGCTCAGAAAGCCCTCCGCAATGAATTCAAGAAGCGCGGCATCAACAAAGAAACTGCCACCATTGTGACTCAAGTATTGGTCGATAAAGACGATCCCGCTTTTGAAAACCCATCCAAGCCTGTAGGCTCTTTTTTGGATGAAGAAGCTGCCCGCGAACGCATGGCTAATGGTCAGGATTTCGTCGAAGATGCTGGCCGCGGCTGGCGTCGGGTTGTGCCTTCCCCCCTTCCAGAGCATATCATCGAGGTTGAAGCCATCAATACGCTGATCGAGAAAGGATTCACCGTCATCGGCGTTGGTGGCGGCGGAATCCCTGTCATCGAAAAGGAAAATGGAAACTTGCGCGGTGTCGAAGCCGTCATTGACAAGGACTTTGCTTCCGGGTTGCTGGCCAAACTCATCGATGCCGACTTGCTCTTGATCTCTACCGCGGTCGAGAAGGTGGCGCTCAATTTTAACAAGCCGGATCAAACATGGCTGGATGAAATGACCGTTGCCGAAGCTGAACAATACATCGAAGAAGGCCATTTTGCACCTGGCAGCATGTTGCCAAAGATCCAGGCGATTGTAAAGTTCCTCAAGGAAGGCGGCGAAAAGGCTTTGATCACCGATCCGCCCAATCTTCAGCGTGCTTTGCATGGTGAAACAGGGACGTGGATTGTTCCTTAGGGTACAATAGGGAAATAGGTATTGTCTGAAGGTATGAAAGGAGGTAAGAATCTCGCAATTGATTAGTTAGTAGGTGAGTTTGAGTTTACTTCAATTCATTCTTTTCGAAACTATTTGGAGGAGTAAAAATGAAAAAGAAAGTCTTATCGTTGTTAGCCCTCTTGCTGGTAGCCTCACTGTTGTTGGCTGCGTGTGGCCCCCAGGCGGCTCCTGAAGTGGAAGAGCCTGCTGAAGAGGAAGCCGCTGAGGAAGAAAAGCTCACTGTGGCCTTTATCTACATCGGTCAACCCGGAGACCTGGGATGGACCTACGAACATGAGCAAGGTCGCTTGATGTTGGAAGAGCAACTCGGCGATCAGGTAGAAACCCTCACCGTTCCGGATGTTCCCGAAGGGCCAGATGCCGAGAAATCCATCCGCGATGTTGTCAATCAAGGCGCAGATGTGGTCTTCACCACCAGCTTTGGTTATATGGATCCTACCCTGACGGTAGCCGAGGACAATCCTGATGTCGTCTTTGAGCACTGCTCTGGCTACAAGACCGCCGATAATATGGCCACATATTTCGGTCGAATGTACCAGCCTCGTTATTTGTCTGGCCTGGTAGCGGGCAGCATGACGGAAGTCAATTCGATTGGCTACGTGGCGGCTTTCCCCATTCCCGAGGTTATTCGAGGCATCAATGCCTTCACCCTCGGCGTTCGAGAAGTCAATCCTGAAGCGACTGTGAAAGTGGTCTGGACCAACACCTGGTACGATCCGGTCAAAGAGCGCGAGGCCGCGCAGGCTCTGCTGGATGAGGGTGTGGACATCATCGCTCAGCACCAGGACACCACCGAACCCCAGAAGGCAGCGGAAGAAGCCGGACAATTGAGCATTGGTTATGACTCCGACATGGCTGAATTTGTTGGTGATACCGTGCTGACCAGCCCGGTTTGGAACTGGGGCACCTACTATGTTGATACCGTCAACGCAGTGCTTGACGGCACATGGGAAACTCATCAGTACTGGGGTGGATTAGAGGACAATGTGGTCCTGCTGGCCGATTTGAGCCCCAAGGTTCCCGAGGATGTGGCTGAACTCGTAGATGAGGCTCGTTCCAAGATCGTGGATACGGATTGGGACGTGTTCTGCGGTCCGATCAACGCACAAGACGGATCGACCAAGATCGCTGATGGCGAATGTATGGCAGATGGGGATATGCTCTCCATGGATTGGTTTGTGGAAGGCGTAGAAGGCAGCATTGAGTAAATCCATCTGAGTTTCTTCCTCCCCAGATCCTGCTCGGCAGGGTCTGGGGAGTTTTCAAGCACGGAATATAAGGTCGAGAAAACATGAGCGAAGCAAAGCCGAAATACGCAGTTGAGATGCGGGGGATCACCAAGCGCTTTCCAGGCGTGATCGCCAACCAGGATGTTGACCTTTTCATCAGAGAAGGTCACGTTCACGCCTTGTTGGGGGAAAATGGTGCCGGAAAAAGCACCTTGATGAACGTACTTTCGGGATTGTATCAGCAGGACGAAGGCCAGATTTATTTGCATGGTAAACCGGTCACCATTCAGTCCCCTCGAGATGCTATTGATCTTGGTATTGGGATGGTGCATCAACATTTCATGTTGGTTGAATCCCTGACTGTGGCTGAAAACGTCATCCTGGGGTTATACCCAACCGGTCTGGTGATCAACATGAAGCGGATCGAAGACGATATTCGCGAACTGTCCAACCGCTATCAATTAGATGTTGATCCCAGGGCCTACATCTGGCAACTCTCGGTAGGGGAACAGCAACGTGTAGAGATCTTAAAATTGCTCTATCGGGGGGCTGAAATTTTGATCATGGATGAGCCCACAGCGGTGCTTACCCCGCAGGAGGCCGACAAGTTGATGAAGATTCTGCATCAAATGGCCCAAGAGGGGAAAAGCATCATTTACATCACCCACAAATTACATGAGGTAATGGGCTATGCCGATAGAGTGTCTGTGCTCCGTAAGGGAAAGATGGTTGAAACCCTGGAGACAAAAGGCACGTCCAAGGACGATCTGGCCCGCTTAATGGTGGGTAAGGAAGTCTTATTCCAGTTTGAGAAACAGGATCGAGCACCCGGTGAGGTGGTCATACAGGTTAAGAATCTGAAGGCAGACAATGATAAAGGTCTGCCTGCCTTGAAAGGCGTCTCTTTCGAACTCCGGGCGGGTGAAATTTTAGGGATTGCAGGGGTTGCTGGCAATGGTCAGCGAGAGTTGGCCGAAGCGATCACTTGTTTACGCCCTGTCAAAAAAGGGAAAATATTGGTCAACGGACGAGAAGTTACCAATTGTCCTCCCCGGGAAGCGATAAATACCGGCTTAAGCCATATTCCAGGAGACCGCTTGGGTCGGGGCATGGCCGGTAACCTGCCTGTTTCGGATAACCTGGTCATGAAAGTTTACCGTAAACCACCGGTAGCATCTGGGCCCTTGGTCAATTACCAGCAGGTGAATTCATTCTCGACCCGTCTGGTAGATACTTTTGATATTATGACCCCTTCCATAAAAACCGCTTCACGCTCCCTTTCGGGCGGAAACCAACAAAAACTTGTCCTGGCCAGAGAAATTGACGCCAGTAGTGGTGCGTTGGTAGCCGTCAACCCCACACGGGGCTTGGATGTAGGAGCTACGGAATCAGTCCGCAAAGAATTGTTGGCCCAGCGTGATCAGGGCGCAGCCATTCTGCTCATTTCCGGCGATCTGGATGAGTTGCTCCAAATTGCCGACCGGATCATCGTCATGTATGAAGGGGAAGTGATGGGCGAAATGGACATAGCAGAGGCCAATATCGATCAGATAGGTTTGATGATGGCAGGTGAGAAACTGGATAAAGAGCCGGATTTGTCTACAGAATAATGTGGAAGGATGAGTCACTGTGAAGATAAAATTTGAACGGCGATTGAAAAAAGCAAAGTGGGCCGTATTCGTTGTCCCCGTTGTGTCTTTCGTCTTGGCTCTAGGTTTTGGTGCGTTATTATTATTAGTCTTTGGCATCAATCCCATCAAGGCTTTCCAGGTTATGGTCCAGGGTTCTATCGGCGGAAGATACGCTATTACGGAAACCCTGGTCAAAGCTATTCCCTTGATGTTGACCGGGTTGAGCGTATCCGTTGCCTTTCGGATGCTCTTTTGGAATATCGGAGCGGAAGGGCAGTTAGCCTTGGGTGGGGTCGCAGCCACTTATGTGGCCCTCTACTTGAGCGAGTCCTTACCCAATTTTTTGACTATTCCCACAATGGTCGTCTTGGGAATGGCTGCGGGAGCCATTTGGGCTCTGATTCCCGCTTTGTTGAAAGCCTATCTGAACGTGAACGAGATTTTGACCACCCTGATGATGAATTACATCGCTATTTTGATGGTGGAGTATCTCTATCTTGGTCCCTGGCGAGATCCGGACGGATACGGATTTCCGGGTTCAGCCCCCTTCCCTGATCAGGCCACTTTGCCGCGTTTGATGGAGCGAGTACATGTGGGGATCATTTTTGCTCTGATTGCAGCGTTTGTTGTTTGGCTGATCATGAGCCGCATGAAGTGGGGCTATGAAATTCGCCTGATCGGTGAAAATCCCCGCGCTGCAAAATACGCTGGCATCAGCACCACTCGGAACATGATTTTGGTCATGCTACTTTCCGGCGCCCTCTCCGGGTTGGCGGGAATGGCCGAGGTTTCTGGTATTGCCCACCGGCTTTACCAAGGCCTGACCGTAGGTTATGGATATACGGCCATTATCGTCTCCTGGTTAGCAAGCCTAAATCCCTGGGCTGTGCTTTTTGTGAGCCTTTTCATGGCCGCGCTGACCGTGGGCGGCGATCAACTCCAGGTCGCCATGGGCATTCCGGCCGCGGTAGCGCTGGTATTGCAAGGAGCTATTTTATTCTTCGTGCTTGGCGGATGGGTTTTCATCAATTATCGAATTCGAATTATTCGCACATCAGAAGCAACACAAGTAGGTGAGCTCCATGACTGAAGCTATGATCATATCTCTGCTGACGATCACTGTTCGGGCCGGCGTCTCCTTGCTCTATGCCACGCTGGGAGAGATCTTTACGGAGCGGTCCGGTGTCTTGAATCTCGGTGTGGAAGGTATCATGCTGATGGGGGCGGCCACTGCTTTTGCAGTCGCATATCATAGCAAAAGCGCCTGGCTGGGTTTGGTTATCGCCGGTCTCATGGGCATGTTGTTGAGCACAATTCACGCATTTCTAACCACCACGATGCAGGCCGATCAAGTCGTAAGCGGACTAGCTCTGACTTTGTTCGGAACAGGCTTATCTAGTTTTATGGGACAGCGTTTGGGGCCGGGTGGAACGACGATGGTTGGTTTGCAAGCCCCGACATTCCAGCGTTTTTCGATTCCACTTCTGGAGAAAATCCCCGTTCTCGGGCCAGCTTTATTCAACCAGGACGTCTTGGCCTACCTCCTTTACCTGCTGCTACCTGTTCTGTGGTTTTTTCTCTATAAAACCCAACCTGGCCTGCACCTCAGGGCGGTGGGAGACAATCCAACCGCGGCGGACGTGCTTGGCATCCAGGTCAAACAAAGCCGGTACCTGTACACCATTTTCGGCGGTTTCCTGATGGGCGTAGCCGGAGCTCATCTTTCCATGGCCTATTTGCAAGGGTGGGCGATGAACATTACCGGCGGTCGTGGTTGGATCGCGATTGCCCTGGTGATTTTTGCAACCTGGGACCCCTACCGCGCTGCGGTTGGTGCTTTGCTTTTCGGCGGTATCAATGCTTTACAATTCAGGCTACAGGCGGCAGGCACCGAGATTCCCGCCCCTTTCCTCAACATGATGCCCTATTTCTTCACCATTTTGGTGCTGGTCTTTATCACCTGGGGAGAATCTTTCCGAAAGCGTCTAGGTGCGCCCGCAGCGCTTGGTAATCCCTACATTCGAGAGGATAAAAAGTAAGCGAACGTTGACCTGTGATTCTGTGAGAATAGACTTGGACACCTGAAATGGTGAGCAATTATTTAGACAGTGCATGGAAGTTCGTTTGTGGCGAAAGCCGCATGCAGGAGAAAGACAGTATCATATGTCCGAATATAATATTGTAACTTTGAATATGTTAGACGATCTTTCCCGCTGGGATGCCCGTCGGGATGTTATGTTGGCTCAAATGAATGCTCTCCGGCCGGATATTGTGGCCTTGCAAGAAGTTGCTTTTCAAAAAGGAAAGGCAACGGCCCAATGGCTTGCCGAGCAACTGAACCAGCAAGAAGAACCTCCCTCCCCTCCCTATCAAGTTCATTTATCGCCGGGAGAGAAAAAAGAATCTACTCAGAGAAGACTCGCTGTTTTGAGTCGTTGGCCGGTCAAGCGCAATCTGCAAATTCCATTAGATGATAAAAATCATACTGCTCAATTCCTCAACGTGCGAGTTGATGGATTCACAATATTGTTGGTCAATCTACTTTTCTATCATGAGGACGAAAAAGACTCCGATATTGATGAGAAACAAATTGAAAAACTGCTCGTTTTTCTGGATGAACAATCTTACAAACCCCCGGTGCTGATCTGCGGTGATTTTGGCAGCACCCCAGACTCCCCAGTTATCCAAGCTTTGCGCAAATACTTCAATTCTGTCTATCATCAGGTACACGGCCGGGAACCGGAGTATACCTATCCTACCCCGTTGCCTCAATCCTGGCAGACACAGTTGGTCGGTTGGCTGGAATCCGCTTTCAGCAATCATCAGGAAGACGACGAGGTCTTGCGCGTCACCCTTGATTATATCTTTGCCGACCCCCGTTTGCGCATCCTTGATTGTCAGCTTGCCTTCAATCAACCCTCTCCTGAAAATAAAAACATCTATGCTTCGGACCACGTTGGTCTCTATGCTGAACTTGAGGTGCTGTCGTGATGAAATTCATTGGTTATCGCTGCTCGGCCTGCGGCGCTGTTTACGGGCCTTCGGAAGTCACCTATACTTGCCCGGCTGATGGCGGCATTTTAGACGTACTTTTAGATTACGAAGCACTGAAGAAAAAATCTGTGGATGAGATGATTGTGGAGGGGGAACCATCCATGTGGCGTTACATGTCCTTGTTGCCTGTTTCCGATCCTGGCGGGCGTGGGACTCCCTTGCGGGCTGCTGGCTGGACCCCGGTCTATGCCCCGGCCCGGTTGGCCGAGCAACTCGGCCTGAACCAACTTTGGGTCAAGGACGAGAGTCCCAACCCCACCGCATCCTTCAAGGATCGCGCCAGCGCCTTGCTGGTCGCCCGTGCCCGCGAAATCGAAGCTGAGGTGATCGTGACCGCTTCGACCGGCAACGCCGGAGCGGCGCTGGCTGGCATGGCCGCGGCCGTCGGTCACGAGGCCGTCATCTTTGCGCCCAAATCGGCGCCCCCGGCCAAGATCGCCCAATTGTTGGTCTACGGCGCCAGAGTGATCCTCGTCGATGATAATTACGACGCCGCCTTTCAACTCTCCCTCCAGGCGACGGAAGAATTTGGCTGGTATAACCGCAACACGGGCTACAATCCCTTCACCGCAGAGGGCAAGAAAACCGCCGCCCTGGAAATCTGGGAGCAGATTATCTTGTCAGGCGATGCTAAGGGCCGCTTGTCGGTTTTCATCCCGGTGGGAGATGGCAACATCATCTCCGGTATTCACAAGGGATTCAAAGATTTGCACGTCATCGGCCTGATCGACCAAGTCCCGCGTATCTTTGGTATCCAATCGACCGGCTCGGCCGCGATTGCCAATGCCTACGCTGCGGGCACCGAGGAGATCGAGGCCGTCGAAGCCGACACCTTGGCCGATAGCATCTCGGTCAACTTGCCCAGTGATGGCTTGCGCGCCTTGCGGGCTGCCACGCAAACCGGTGGCGCCTACATTGCCGTCCCCGACGATGCCATTCTGGACGCAATTGCAGCCTTGGGCAGTGTGGGCATCTTCTCCGAACCGGCAGCAGCCACCGCCTATGCAGGGCTTGTCCAGGCGATCGAAGACGGCCTGATCGCACCCGACGATCCCGTCGTCGTGCTCAATACCGGTAGCGGCTTGAAAGATGTCAAGGCGGCCAAACAGGCCGGGGGCGAAGCACCGGTCATTCCGCCAACCCTGGAAGCTGTCAAAGCACTGTAACGGTCACGATGGTGACGATTTCGATTATCGCTCCTATTTATAATGAGGCGGAGAACATCTCCGAGCTTTATCGCCGTGTCTGTGAGGTGATGGATTCGCGCGTTGATTCCTGGGAATTCCTCATGGTCGATGATGGCTCCACCGATGGCTCCACAGATTTGATCCGCGAGATCGCTGGTCGTGATGAGCGCGTCCGCCCGATCATCTTTGCGCGCAATTTCGGCCACCAGCTTGGTCTCACCGCCGGGCTGGATTACAGCCGTGGGGACGCGGTTGTGGTCATCGACGCCGATTTGCAAGACCCTCCTGAAGTGATTCTCGATTTGATCGCCAAATGGCGGGAGGGCTACGAGGTCGTTTACGCTGTCCGGGCCGAACGCGAGGGGGAGAGTTGGTTCAAGAAGGCGACCGCATCGCTGTTTTACCGCCTGATTAATGCCATCACCAAGGTCGATATTCCCTTGGACACAGGCGATTTTCGCCTCTTGGACCGCCAGGTTGTCGATGTGCTTAAACAAATGCGGGAGCGGCACCGTTTCCCGCGCGGCATGTCTGCCTGGGTAGGATTTCGGCAAATTGGCGTAGAATATCGGCGTGAGGCGCGGTACGCCGGTGAGACCAAATATCCCTTCCGCAAGATGTTCCGTTTGGCCTTGGACGCCATCACCGGATTTTCCTATTTTCCTTTGCAGTTGGCAACCTACATGGGATTTGTTGCCGCGGGGGTGAGCATTCTCGTCATTCCCATTGTGATCGTCCTGCGGCTGGCCGGATCGCATGCTTTCTTTGGCCAGGCCTCCACGTTGATCGCAGTTTTGTTCCTTGGGGGGGTGCAGTTAATTTCCCTGGGGATGTTGGGAGAGTATGTAGGCCGCTTGTATGATGAAGCCAAGGGGCGCCCGCTCTACATTGTCCGCGAGCCGCCGAATCGAGATGAGAAGGAAGCATGACGATTTGATCCAACTATCGTTTTTCCTGAGTTTCAACCGATAAAGTTTTCGAAAGGATTCACTTGAATGATTGATTTAACCGTACACCAAGAACAACTTGATCGGGCCGTTGAGCAAGCCCGAGAGCGTAATATCATTATCCCCACATTTGCTCAAATGAAAGACCCCTCTTTGATCCCCGACAAGATCAAAGAAGAGCTGAAGGATATTGGTCTCTGGGATATTACCTCCCGCAACTTGTTCCGGATCACCTGGAAGAATGAACCCGTTTCATCGGGCGGCGGCTATGACGGCGTCAACTATGTCGAACTGCCTCCTAGCCTGACGGGCGTGGATGCCCGTATCATCGCCCTGGTGGGCAAATGGTTCCCGACCGGCGCTCACAAGGTGGGGGCCACGTTTGGTTGTCTGGCACCACGCCTGGTGACCGGCCAGTTCGATCCCAGCTTCCACAAGGCGGTCTGGCCCTCCACGGGCAACTACTGCCGCGGCGGTGCTTATGATTCCACCCTCCTGGCCTGCGAATCCATCGCCATCCTGCCGGAGGAAATGAGCCGAGAACGCTTTGAATGGCTTGAGAAAGTGGCCGGAGAAGTGATCGCAACCCCTGGATGCGAGAGCAACGTCAAAGAGATTTTCGATAAAGTATGGGAACTGCGCGAGACCCGTGACAACATCTTTGTGTTCAACCAATTTGAAGAATTCGGCAATTACCTGTGGCACTACGATGTCACCGGCCACGCCATGGAAGAGGTTCTCCAGAATATTGGTGCCTATGATGACTACTTTGGCCTGGCTCTGACCACCGGGTCCGCGGGCACGCTGGGCTGCGGTGACTACATGAAGCAGCTTTTCCCCGGCAGCAAAATTGCCGCTGGCGAGGCCTTGCAATGCCCGACCCTGTTGGAGAACGGCTTTGGCGGCCACCGCATCGAGGGCATTGGCGACAAGCATGTGCCCTGGATTCACAATGTCAAAAACACCGATATGATCATCGCCATTGATGATCATGCTGTCGTCGCCCTGGCGCGCTTGTTCAACGAGCCTGCCGGACGTGAATATTTGGTCGATCAGGGCGTTCCCGAGGATCTCGTTGGAAAATTGGATTTGCTCGGTTTCTCCAGCATCGCCAATACTTTGATGACCATCAAGATGGCCAAATACTATGAACTTGACTCCGATGATGTCCTCCTCACCGTATGGACGGACTCGATGGAGTTGTATCAGAGCCGTCTCAAGGAAATGCACGACACGTTCGGTGAGTACAAGAAAATCGATGCCGCTGCCCACTTCGCCCGCTATCTCCAGGGTGTGGACACCGCTCACTTGCAAGAGTTGACCTACGCGGACCGTCGCCGGGTCCACAATCTCAAGTACTTCACCTGGATCGAGCAGCAAGGCCGCGAGCTTGAAGAACTCAATGCCCAGTGGCACGATGACGATTACTGGATCAGCTTCCAGGAACAGATCGACGACATGGACGAATTGATCGAAGAATTCAATCAGCGAGTCGGTTTGGTCTAAACTCTCATGTTCCAAATTAGATGCCCCGCTTGGCGATTGCTGTCTTCAAGTGGGGCATTTTGACTTTGTTCATATACTTTTCAGCGTTGCCTAAATCTGGTATCGTTTGGATGACTTGTTTCTCATTGCCTTCGTTCGCTAGACAGATATAAAAAACATCATGCAGGAAACCTTAAATGAATTGTTGACCGAATCAAATTTACGCCGCCTTGCCGGTACGACCATTTACCAGCGAGGAGTTCGGTATCACCGCGGTGGACGCGTCCAAATCAAGATGGCCGGACCCTATGAAATTCACTGCCAAGTGCAGGGCACCTACTTGTATGACGTCCAATTGTGGGTGTATGAAGATGAGCTGGGGTCCATGTGCTCGTGTCCTTATGCTGCGAAAGGATATTTTTGCAAACACATGGTCGCGGCTGGGCTGGCTGGAAAAGCGTTCTTGCACAGTCGTTCCCCCGCGGCATGGCGCTTCCGTCTGGGGCGGACGCTGGAACAGGTCGATTTTACCGCCCCTCCCGCTGAACCGAAACGGTTTTGGGCCTTTCTATCTTTACAATCGGGGTATTCGGGCTGGGAGTTGACCCCTTACCGTCTGTGGGTGGATCGCGTTCCCGAAGGTGTTCTTCCTCCTCTCGAGTCGCTTACCGGTGAGTTTTTAGGAGAGCTTGTTAGAAACAATCACTGGTTACTTGATCATATCAAAGAACTACGGAGCGATACAAGCGCAACCGGATGCTTAAACTGTGACCCCGATGGCATCGCTGCTGTCAATTTGATCCGCCAACAAAAAACAACGACGTATGGGAGCTTTTATTACAGCAGTTCTCAAAGCTATCCCTTATCGTCTTCGTTAGCACTGCTTTCTCAGTTGGGGCTGCCTCTGTTCAAAGGGGACAATCGCAATCCGGTTAAAAAGTGGCTGCGGGTGCTCCCTGAGCCGATTGAGCCCCGCATGTGGGTGGGCAAAGAAGATGGCGCCGTCAAACTTCGCCCTGAATTCTATCAGCGCGGAGGACGAGTTGATTTAGACCCTGCTAATCTCCAGACCCTGGCCACGGATGAACGCGCCTGGTTTTTGAGCGGGAACACAGTCTTTAGCGCCCGGAGTGATTTCAACGATTGGCTTCCCTTGTGGTCGGGCAGCCCTGAATTGGTCATCCCTCCAGACGACGAGGACGAATTTTTGGAAGGTTTTTTCCCGCTTTTGGCTGAACGATTCCCGCTGGAGGGCGAACTTGTCACCTGGGAGGATGTCGAGGCAGAGCTGGTCAAGCGCCTGTATTTGACCGAAGAAAACGAAGAATTGAGAGCCCTGCTCCGTTTTGGGTATGGGGATTACGAAGTGTCTTATGATGACGATTTGCCGCCGGTGAGCATTCATCGCAAACCCGAAGCGTGGACGTTGCTGCGGGTGCAGCGGCAACCCGAATTGGAAGAAGAGATTTATCGCTCGGTTTCTTCGGCGTCGCACGGCTTGAAATATGCCCGCGGCGGCCAATACCCGGACAATGCTTTTTTGCTGCGGGCCAATGTCGACCCAATCGATTTTCTGTTGCGCAAGGTGCCTTGCCTCACCGATGATGGCTTTGAAATCTACGGGGAGGAGAAGCTCAAGACGGCCAAGGTCAACCGCTCGAAACCGACTCTGTCGCTGAATGTTTCTTCGGGGATTGATTGGTTCGATCTGGAAGCCGTGGTCAAGTTTGGGGAAGTGGAAGCAAGCCTCAAGGAAATCCGCAAAGCCCTGCGCAAAAAGCAGCGCTTCGTCAAATTGGCAGATGGCTCCATCGGCGAGATTCCCGATGAGTGGGTCGAGCGCTACAAGCATCTCTTTGGCTTGGGCGAACAAACCGAGGAGGGCGTCCGCCTTTCCAACCATCATCTCACCGTCATCGATCAATTGCTGGCCGAAGCAGACCGCTCCCGCGCCGATGAAGAGTTCGCCCGCCGCCGGGAGCGTTTGCTCAATTTCGACGGCATAGAGCCCACAGAACTTCCCTCTGGTTTCAAGGGCGAACTGCGCCCCTACCAGAAAGCGGGCTACGATTGGCTCCACTTTTTGCACGAGTACGAGTTCGGCGGTTGCCTGGCTGATGATATGGGCCTGGGAAAAACGATCGAAGCGCTGGCATTATTGCAATCACACCATGAGAGCGAACATGCTCAGGCTTCCAATTTGATCGTGCTGCCGCGCTCCCTGCTGGTCAATTGGGAGCGTGAGGCCGAAAACTTTACCCCGGCATTGCGCACACTCATTCATCACGGCCCCGAGCGGGTTGAAGATTTGAGCATTTTCGATGACTATGACTTGATCTTGACGACCTATGGCATCATGCGCAATGATATTGAAGCCCTGCGGGAGTATAAGTTTCATTACGTCATCTTGGATGAATCCCAGGCGATCAAGAATCCGACGACCAAAACAGCCAAGGCGGCTCGTTTGTTGCGCAGCGATCATCGCCTGGTGTTGACCGGCACGCCGGTGGAGAACACCACCTTCGAGCTTTGGTCTCAGTTTGCTTTTCTGAATCCTGGCTTGTTGGGTAACTTGGAATATTTCAAGCGCGAGTTTGGCAATCCGATCGAACGGGAGGAGGACCTTGGCGCAGCGCAGTTCTTGCGCAAGATGGTCTATCCGTTCATCCTGCGGCGTACCAAAGAGAAAGTCGCCCCCGACCTGCCGCCGCGCACGGAGCGGGTGGTCTACATGGATATGGAGCCAGCCCAGCGCAATTTCTATCACAAGACCCGCGATTATTACCGCGGCATGTTGTTGGGAATCATCGAAGAACAGGGCATGAACGACGCTCGCATGAAAGTATTGGAGGGCTTGTTACGCCTGCGGCAGATCAGCAATCACCCCAAATTGGTCAAAGAGAACTTCCGCGGCCAATCGGGGAAAATGGGCTTGTTGATGGAAACACTCGAGCATCTCCGCAATAGCGGTCATAAAGCTCTGGTATTCTCTCAATTTGTGCAGATGTTGAGCTTGGTGCGAGCTGAGATGGAAGCCGCTGATATGCCCTATTTGTATCTGGATGGGCGTACCCGCAAGCGCCAGCAGCGGGTGGATCAATTTCAGCAGGATGATGACATCCCTTTCTTTTTGATCAGTTTGAGGGCGGGGGGTGTGGGCCTCAACCTGACCGCGGCCGATTACGTCATTCACATTGACCCCTGGTGGAATCCCGCCGTGGAGATGCAAGCCACCGACCGCACCCACCGGATTGGGCAAGACAAACCCGTTTTTGTCTACAAATTGATCGCCCGCGACACCGTCGAAGAGAAAATCTTGCAACTGCAAGAGCAAAAGCGACAACTCGTCGAGCAGCTCATCACCACCGAGAAGAGCTTCTTCAAGAATCTGGATGCTGACGACGTGGATGTGCTGTTCAGTTGAGGTTGAGGGTGGTATATTGGTACGACTGGTTCCCCGATCTACCAATTCCCAATAGACCAGTGTACCAGTGCTAGGAGGACCGATGTTGAAAACAACCGATCTGATCCTCGTTGCCTACATGCCCAAACCGCGCGATCTCGAAATCGCCCGCTTATTGGGTTGGTACCGCATTCCCTTGGCGACCGCTCCTAAAGTGATCGCTGTGGATCATCTTGCCTTCTACCAACCAGCTTCCTTTGGAGAGGATCACCGTTGGCGGGTGGAATATGTTGCCCCGGTGCGTGGTCACGAACTTGTAACCCGGGCCGAATTGTTACAGGATGAGCCTGATCACCCCCGAGCTGGGGAGGAGTATTTCAAGATTCAACTGGGCCCGTTGCGACGCTTACCGCGCCCGATTCGCGCCGATGGATGGAAACGCTTCACCTTCTTGTACACCACCGGCGAATATCTGCGCAAAGCCGAAACCCTCTCCGATTTGACCGTTCACGACGACGAGCGCAAACGCCTGTGGAAGGCCCTGCGCGAGCGCGCCACCTCCGATCATCAGTATCACGCCGAGCTGCCCGAAGTCGATGTCCAGCCTGAGGTTCTTGCTGCCCTGTTGGGGATGGGAGGAAAGGAGTAGAGGAGCCAGATGCTTCAAATGAGCCAAATGGACCAAAGCAGCCAAAGGTGTCAGAGGAACCACAGGGATCAGAGGAGGCTATATGGTTTGCCAAGGTGACAAGCGTAAAAAAGGCTTTCGGAAATTGATCGTCTGGCAGCGTTCTCATAAGTTGGTGTTAATGGTTTACGATGTTACAAAAAGTTTTCCCAAGCATGAGCGTTTTGGCCTCGTCTCCCAGATGCAGCGGGCAGCGGTGTCTGTGCCCGCGAACATCGTTGAGGGTTATGCACTGGATACAAGTGCTCAATTTTCCCGCCATCTCTTTATTGCTCGAGGTTCATTGGCTGAAGTGGAATACTATCTTATTCTCGCGACTGACCTGGAATATTTGACTCAGCGGGAGTATGATTTGCTTGAAGCAAAACGTATTGAGGTTGCTTATCTTCTTTCTCGTTTGATAACCTCCGTGAAATCGAAGCGATAGCACTTTTCCATCTGGCACTTATGTTGCTTTTGATCCCTCTGATGCCTCTGTTTTCTTTGAAATATCGAACCTGTCTGGAGTAAAACCATGACGAACAAACTTCTCATCCAAAACGGCACCCTCCTCACCGCCTCCGACACCTATCAGGCTGACATTCTCATCGAAGGGGAGCAAATTGCCCTGATCGGCAGCGATATCCAGGCTCCGGGTGCTGAAGTCGTTGATGCAGCCGGCAAGCTGATCATGCCGGGCGGAATCGATCCGCACACCCATTTTGACCTGCCCATGTTCGATACCGTCTCCTCGGACGATCATTACACCGGGCACAAAGCCGCTGCTTTTGGTGGAACCACCACGGTGATGGATTTTGTGCCCCAAAGTTCCCCTCTCCCTATGGGAGAGGGGTTAGGGGTGAGGGAAGACGTCCAAATCTGGCGCGCTAAAGCCGATCCCAAAGCGGCGATTGACTTTGGGTTTCACATGAACATCACCCATTTCGATGACGACGTTGCCCGCCAGATCCCCACTTTGCTCGAGGAGGGGATCACCACGCTGAAAGTGTTCACCGCTTACAATGGGCGTCTCCGTTTGAACGATGGCGAAATCTTCGACGTGATGCGCATCGCCCGAGATCACGGCATGTTGACGATGGTCCATGCCGAAAACGGCGACGTGATTGAAACCCTCACCGCCGAGGCTCTCGCTGAGGGCCACACCGAGCCGATATGGCACGCTCGCACCCGGCCTGCCTGGGGCGCGGTGGAATCGGTCTTGCGAGCGTGTGCCCTGGCTGCCCAGGCGGATGCCCCCCTTTACGTCGTCCACATGAACACCGCCGGAGGGGTCGACCAAGTTGAATACGCCCGCGATCATGGTGTCCCTGTGATGGGCGAGACCACCCCGCCGTATCTCTTTTTCAGCGTGGATGATTTGCAGCGGCCCGATGGGGCCAAATGGATTTGCTCCCCCCCGATGCGCACAGAGCATGACAATGCCCGTTTGTGGCAAGGCTTGGCCGATGGCGTCATCCAGTCGATGGGCACCGACCATTGCCCCTTTTTCTATGATGGTACGAAGCCGATCGTTTATGAGGGCGAAGAAATCGCCATCCCCGGCAAGGAACTGGGCGCCGATGATTTCACCAAAATTCCCAATGGCTTGCCCGGTGTTGGAGACCGGATGCCCGTCTTGTGGACCGAGGGTGTGGTCAAAGGGTGGATGACGCCAAATCAATTTGTGGCCATGATGAGCACCAACCCGGCCAAGATTTTTGGTCTCTATCCCCGCAAGGGAGCCCTGGTGCCCGGTGCCGACGCCGATATTGTCATCTGGGACCCGGAGCGGGTGGTCGACTACGGCGTGGATATGTCGCATCAGCGCACGGACTACAATTTGTATGAAGGCTGGGAATTGATCGGCTACCCGGAGCGAGTTTATCTGCGGGGCAACTTGATCGTCGACGGTGACCAATGGCTAGGCGAGGCGGGCATGGGAAAGTTTTTGCATCGAGAACCCGGCGCTGAGGTCTTATAATCGTGGAGGACGATTGCGTGATCCGATCTACTCCTTGACTGAAAGAGAGCTTCTTTTCGGTTACAATTCTGCCAAGTTCAACCCAATCTATTTATCAATACCATGATTTCTTCTTTGAAACTTAATCAACACACCTTGGAATGGGGCTCCCGCACCTACGTGATGGGCATCCTCAACGTGACGCCAGATAGTTTTTCCGGAGATGGTCTCATGACGGGGCAGGACGCTCTGGCTGCTTCCCTGGAGCAGGCGCGGCGCTTTGTCGAAGCGGGCGCTGATATCCTCGATATCGGCGGTGAGAGTACTCGTCCCGGTGCGGAACCGGTTGCCGCTGACGTAGAGTTGGAACGCGTCATGCCCGTGATCGAGGAGTTGGTCGTCCAGTTTCCCGATATGTTGCTCTCAATTGACACCTACAAAGCCAGCGTGGCCGAGGCCGCTTTGAAAGCTGGTGCCCACATTGTCAACGATGTCTGGGGGTTGCGGGCCGACCCCGACCTTGGCGCTGTGGTGAAACGGCACAACGTTCCTGTGATTTTGATGCATAACCGCAGCAACCCCAAAACGGCTGAAATCCGCGATCGCCTGGGAGGCCGCTACGTCGGCGTCGAATATGACGATCTGCTCGAAGACGTCAAGCGCGAGCTGCTCCAGAGCGTGGAAATCGCTCACGAAGCCGGAATCAGCGACGAGCAAATTTTGCTTGACCCTGGCATCGGGTTCGGGAAAACCGTCAAGCAGAATCTTGAGCTTCTCGACCGCTTGGGGGAAATCCGCGCTTTGGGATATCCCGTTTTGCTGGGGCCGTCGCGCAAATCCTTCATCGGTTACACCCTCGATTTGCCCCCGGATCAACGCGTGGAAGGTACCGCCGCGACGGTCTCGATTGGAATTGACCGCGGCGCCGACATCGTCCGCGTCCATGATGTCACCGAAATGGTGCGCGTCGCCCGGATGACGGACGCCATCGTTCGATCAGGATAGGAGTGCATCTTTTCGAGATGTAACTGTCTAACGAAGTTTCGCCTTCAGTGTCCATACTGTTGGCAAAACCGACAAGACTTAACACAAGGCAGAGAGGACATAAAAAGCGCGCCTGGAGAGACGAAGAGAAAAAAAGATGACTCTGCGTCTCTGCATCTCCGCGACTCAGCGTTAAGTATTTTTGTGAGTTTTGTCCTAAAAACTTGTTGGTGCTGGTAAGATAGTAAGTGACGCTTAAAAGCAGAAGAGACTATAGTGCTCTAGCCGCCGTCCTCGGCGGCGGGGACGCCACCTAGAGCACTAGGAAGGCAACCATCACTTACTTTGTGACCACTATCAACTTGTTGGGGCCGCCAAAAACCGGCGGCCCTTGGCGCGTTCTTACGTAGTTTTAACATTGGTATGGTAAAAAGAATATCA
>CAZJBA010000035.1:0-21264 GCA_964544065.1 uncultured Anaerolineales bacterium
GGGATTGGTGAAGGGTTTGGGGGTGGAGAAAATGGTTAACATTAGGGGGTTAGGTATCAGGTGCGGTTGTCTACGTCAAGGTGGGTTTTGTGTTGGATTTGGGCGTTGATCTTCAACAAGGCTGGTTCTCGATCCAGGAGCGACAAAATATCCTGCCAGGTGAAAGTGTCGTCGGAAAAATGAGAAACGATCGCACGGACTAATTTCAAGTCTTGAGGGGTGTCTACGGTCCAGCGATGATGGCCAAGATCGGCATGATGATGCAGCAAAGCGACGCGGAAGCCGCGCGGGGATTTCCCTACCGCGATGGAAACCTGATTATTGGCAAACTGCAACGCTTCGGCGGGGACGCCCTCATAGAAATAAGGGGTGACATGCTCGCGTTGATGTTTCTGCTCCGCCTCACGCCAGGCTTGTTCCAGCGCTTGCATGGTGAATACTTCGACATCCAAGCCAATCGGATAGGTGCGCCCCCAGGGAGGCGGAAGCCGGTTGGCGACGAAATCAAAGCGCGGGGCTTTCGATCCACTTTCGCCGAGGAGTTGCTGAACGGCGTCGTCGACCAACTCGGGGTCGAGCAGCGGGCAATCGGCCGTGATGCGCACGATCACATCGGCGTGATGGGCGCGGGCAGTCTGGACATAGCGATCCAAGACATCATGGACGCTGCCGCGCGTGTGGGGGTAATCTTGTTGAATGCAAAAATCAGCAATGGGGTCGTCGCTTGGGTCCGTGGTTGTGGCAACAACGACGGAGTCAACTTGCCCGGCGCGGCGCGTCCGCGCCACCACCCAGGCGAGCATGGGACGATCATCAATCTCGGCCAAGACCTTGCCCGGCAAGCGCGAGGAGGTCATCCGAGCTTGGATGATGGCGACGATATGAGTTAATTGATCGTTAGAATTTGGGAACAATATTCAGCTCAATGAATCGGCTACTATTTTCGGTGCTTCATTCCCCTGAGCGTTTACAAAAATTCTTCTTGAACCAAGTCAAATATCTCTTGGGCCATTTCTAAAGCAGCCGCGGCCTGCGCTTTGGTAGGAACACCTTCAGGCAATGTACCAGGAATGGCGTCCGGATAGCGGGTGGGGAGATAAACTTGATCAAGTAACTTCACTCTATCCGAAAATTCCTGAAATTTTGGGTCCCCCACTAAACTGATAAGGGTAGCCAAACGATGTATCTTAGGTGGAACCTTGCCACGATGAATCAACAATGCCTTGAAAGTTTTCTCAACACATTGCTGAGCATGAAAACAAACCTGGTTGTAAAACTCTTCTTTCCATACCAACCGGGCAACTTGTAGATCTTCTTGGGCAAATCTCATCCAAACATCATGCCCGTTCATAAATAATTTTCCCTTTTCTTAATATTTCTTGTTGAAAGAAAAGTCGTTCTGCACACATATGTTCATATTCTTCAGGGGTGTAGACGAGCAGATCGACTCCCACGTTGGAATCAAACTTACGCTGAATTTCCATTGCTCGCTCGATGAAATTCTTATCCGTCTCTCGCACCACCACAATGTCGATGTCTGACCATAAACGCGGCGTTCCTTCAGCTAACGAACCAAACAAGATTACCTTTATCGGATCGAATTCACGTACCAATAGATCAATGAAACGCCTCAATTCAGAATCCAGGCGCGCCGTCCAAGTGGACTCGTCCATCCCAATGGGTTTCAAGTTCGTTTCGGTAACCATACTTCAAGTATACCCTATTCTGACGCCTCGCCGGGAATAGGCAAAGCCTCGACAAATCTCTTGGCCCGAAATTTCTCCACATAATCGCGCACGACCCAATAGTCCAAACCAACCTGCTCGGCAATGTCAAAAACGGTATGGTCGCCCTCGAAGCTCATCATGATCTTTTCGATGGCCCGGTTGAGATCGAAGTCGTCCCGCCAATCGACCCAGAGTCCATGTCCGGAGAGAAACACCGGTCCCCGGAAAGTGCGCTTGGGAATGTAATTGGATGCGTAAATACGGACAATCTCTTCGATCACATCAGCGGCGTCTTGAAGCATCTCCTCGTGGATGATGTCGGGGTTATCCTCCGTCGTATGATACTCGTCATAAGGCCAGCGGTTGATCGAAATACAGGGCACATTGACGCCAGGGCCGTTGATAACGCGCTCGTCATTAGGCGGAAAAGCTGCAAAATCGCGTTCAACATGTTCTCTATCCCGCAAAACATGGGCCGTAATCCGATCGAGAAGATGGTCATGCTGGCGGGAGTGGTGCCAGGCAATTCCCCCCTGATTGCCGGTCATTTCGGCGAAGATACCCCCTTTGAGCCGGGGAATTGACTCCTCGTGATGAGCGAGATACGCGATCGTGCCGATGGTCTCAGGGCCAAACCAGAAGCGCACCCCCATCGAGCCGGGGGGCAACGGATTCTCAGCCAGACGGTGGGCGACCTCGATGGCGGTGACCACCCCGGCGGCATCATCGTTGGCCTGCATGGGATGGCACAGATGTGCGGAGATGAGCATCTCGCCAGCCTCGGAATCGGGTCCCCCTTCAGGTGCGAGAACACCTGCCCCGACGCGGAAGCCTCCCGCTTCAAGATCGGACAAAAATTGGGAGCGAATCACGACGCGGTAACGGGCATCCCGATCCAGATCAGCAAAAACATCCTTGGCGAGGCAAAAGCCCCAATCACGCTGATAATATCTGAAAATCCAGGGAATCGCAGCGGGATGGTCTTCGCTGTAATAGAGATGCGGTTCCAATTCGTCCCAATCGAGAAGTTGGTCGACCGGGGGGGAATAGGAAACCAGATGTAGCGGATTATCGGCAAAGTCGACGATCCGGCGACCATCTTCGGTTTCGAGGTAGGCATCCTCAACGTGGTAACGCTCCGGCACCGTCCATGTCCAGACGGGAGTCCCGGGTGTGTAAGTTTCGATCTCGTATCCCGCCGCGGGGGGCATGTGCTCCCCAACAATACGCAGGGCCTGGTCCATGTCTTCACAGGCCAGCGTCCGGTGTAGGGGATAGAGGGATTCAAGAATGGGTTTAAGTTGCATGAAATTTTGCGCGCTAGTCTGTTTCTTCGACGTAATACAGCAGACCCGGCTCTTTTCTCATCTCCCGAGCGGTGAACTCGTAGACTTCGTTGGCATCCATCAACTTGACCGCGGCATCGCCGATCTGACGGATTTCGACAAGACCAGCTTCTTCCATGCGCGCGCCCATTGGGTTGACCTCGGTGACGACGCCCTTTTCCAGATCGCGCACCAGCATGGTGAAGGTGTCTTCGTATGTCTTGCCATCCCAATCGGTGACCTGGCCGGTGAATTCTTTCATGTAACGATAGTCAACGCCTTCCAGTTCCTCGACGTGATGGAAGAACGTCATGCTGTTGGTGTAATCCAACCCCACGATCATAATTTTGCCATCCAATTGGCGCAATTTGCCGAAGATCGAATCCGGGCCATAGCTGCTCTTGTAACGGTGGGCGCACAACGCCTGGGCATGTTTCCCGATGATGGCAAACGAATAAATCGGATGAAAGACCCGGCAGCTACGCTCATCTTGGCGGACCAACTCGGTGATGATACCCATATGCGAAGGCGTCTCACGCACATCCCAGGGCTCACCCTTGCAAAAATCAAAGTTGAAGGTCGGCATGATCAGCGTTCCCTCCTCGCCGAGGACATGCAACAGGGCATCGATCACCGTCTGAGCGCGCCCCTCCACGCCCCCAAAAGTTTTATAGGATGAATGGATCAACAACGTATCGCCAGCCTCCAGGCCAACGTCTTGAAATCCTTGGACGAGATCATCGAATGTAAGCATCACTACCTCCTGTTTAAGGCAATTTGATAGGCTTCGAATAATCGGGGGAAATTCTGATCCCAGTCGGCGCGTGATTCTGCCATGCGACGGGCAGCCCGTCCCATCGCGGGGAGCTGGCCTCGCGACTCCCAGGCGTGGATGATTCCCTCGCTGAGTGAATCCACATCCCCATCCCGGAAGAGCCAACCTACATCTCCCTCACCCCTAGCCCCTTCGCGAAGCATACCCATCGGGGTGCTCCCCAGGGGAGAGGGGAAAACCCATTCGCGATTCCCGGGGATGTCTGACAGCAAAACGGGCGTAGCGCAGGCCAGAGCCTCCAGCAGGGAAATTGATGTGCCGTCGCTGTGAGACGTGCTGATGTATAAATCCGCAGCGCGATAATAGGCGGGCAAATCTTCCCGGCTGACCTGGCCGGGAAAGTGAACCCGGTCGAGCATCTTCGCAGCCATGAAGATACGGTGAATGTCAGGGGCCAGCGGGCCGTTGCCCAACATCAAGAGCCGCATCTCTGGAACGTCACGAGCCACCCGCACAAACGCCCTGGCCAGATCCTCGACGCCATAGAGTGGGGCCCAACTGCGGGTGGACAGTAGCACAAATTTATCATCGCCCCAGCCCAGGCGTTCTCGAATCGCTGGCAATGTTGAGCCAGTTTGTGGAGAAAAATGGTCAATATCCACGCCCCAGGGAAAGGTGACGATTCGGTCAGGATCCATGCCATGCGAGACGGCCAAATACCGGATGGTGTTGCAATCGCCGACAAAAGCGGCACTTCGCTTGAGCGTGAAACGAGTAGCCCACCGCCACCAGCGATTGCGCTGCACGTCCATGAGGAGATCATAGCCCCAGGACATGCTCACCAAGGGGCGGAATCCGGCCAAAGCAACCAAGAAAGCGGAACGCTGCAAAGGGCCGGCCTGAACCAGATCGGGTTGATAGCTGCGGATGACTTCTTTCAACCCCCTCAGCAAGCGCAAACCATCTCGAAATCGGGCCGGAGCCTGGCCGCCCGCCCAAGGGATCGCTTCCACGCCGGAGGGCAGAGCGCGCTGTTCTAACGTATGTCCGCGGCACTCCAAGCGCAAATAGCCAAGCTGATGCTCGGTTTTGGCCAGGGCGGAGAGAAAACGATAATCGTGGGGGGTGTAGTCGCGGCTGAAGTAAAGAATGTGCATAATACGTGCGAAGTGCGAGGTGCGAAGTACAAGGTGCGAAGCGTAGATTTAGCTTTTCTTCAGGGAGTTCCTAAATGCGCTGACCATCGCTTTTACCTTGTTGGCTTGCTCATAATGATCTTGAAACTCTTCTTTGGTTATATAGCCAACATCCAAAGCGGTATACAAAAGCGATTGAACTTCTACAGCCGATCGTCGTGAATAGCCCAGAAAGCGGGCGAACTCGGCATGAGATTCACAATCAAACCCTTCAGCGATATTCGTCATTGCCGAGACAGCAGCTCGCCGCAACTGATCGCGCAAGCCAAAATCTTTGGCTAGATTTCCCTGTTGAGTAAGAAGATATATTTGTTTGACTAAAGTGCGCCCTTCTTGCCAAGCCCGAATATCTTCAAAACGTGAAATTCCTGCCATCGTCCTTCACCTCCTGGATTGCACACCGCACGCCGCACACAGCACGTCGAACTATTTCCCCACATTCTCCCAACGCAGTTCCATGCCAGAGGGCATATCGACAAGCGCTTTCTTGCCCACAAGGTCACCAAGCTGCCAGGGTTGGATGCTGCCGAGGGCATTAGGGCGCAGGGGTTCGACCATCTCCGCGGTGATGGTTTCATCCGCCTGGATGTCGCGGGCGGCGCGCAGGCAACGGCGCTGGAGCATGTAGGTCTCTTGCTCGTTGGGGGTGACGAATTTTTCCACCGAGCCGAGGGACCGCTCCAGGGTGCGCACCTGTTGCACCATTTCGGCCCAGCTTTGGGGATTCATGGCAAATTTGTGATCGGGGCCAGGGCGGTCGTTGTCGTCGGTGAAATGACGCTCGATCACACGGGATCCCAGGGCCACCGCGCCCAGGATCGGAGCCGGGCTGTGGGTATGGTCGGAGAGCCCCACCACCACATTGGGGAACATGGCCTGGTAGGTTTTGAGGACATTGATGTTCAAATGATCGTAATTCTCATCGCTGGCGGTGTAGTTGGTGTTGCACTGCATCAAAACGATCTGGTCGTTGACCGGGCGAACGGCGCGCATCGCCCGAACCACATCGGTGATGTCCGCTGCGCCGGTAGCGATGAGCAAGGGCTTGCCCGTCTCGGCCATGCGCACAAGCGCGTCGGGCCAGGACATCAAGCCGGAACCAGCTTTGAAGGCGGGCACATAGGGAACGAGCATCTCGATGGCTTCATCATCATAGGGCGATGAAAAATAATCGATTCCGGCTCGGTCACATTCTTCTTTGAGAATGGGCGTCCATTCGAAAGGGATGGAAGCATCATCGTAGACCTCATACACGCTCTTCTCCCACTCGGCTTGATGGGAGAGTTGGCCGCCCAAAGACTTGAAGCCGTAATCGGAGACAATCTTGGGGGCGCGGAAGTTTTGAAATTTGGCTGCTTCGGCACCGGCTTCTGCAGCCAGATGGATCAACAGTTTGGCCCGTTCCAGGTCGCCATCATGGTTGGCAGCAATATCGGCAATAAAATAAGTAGGATGATTCAGTCCAATTTTACGATCCGCGATGGTAATTTCAGGGGCGGGTACGTTCATGCGATTCTCCTTCAGTCAACCAACATGCTTCTAAGCTTCTGTGGATAACCCTGTTGATAAAGTGTATAAAACCGCTCCAACGATGTGGATATGTCCGGTGGTGTTGCGTCTAAATCGTGGATAAGTTTGTCGATTTTGAGCGTAAGCTGTGGAGAACGCGTCGCACCCAGGCCGGCATCCCGCACGGAGGTTGGTGCGATCAGAGCAGGGTCAAAGCCAAATTTACGGGCAATGGCAACGCCAAAATCATATTTGCTCAAGCAAGACGGGTTGACGACGTGGTAAAGCCCTTGAAGCTCTTTTTGCAGCATGTGCATAAAGACCTGGGCCAAGTCGTTGGTCAGCAAGGGGCAAAAGTTCACGTCGGTGAAGCCCATGATTCGATTTCCGGCTTGCAAGTTGTTGAAGAAAAACTCGGCCAAACTGCGTTCCCCGCTCAGGCTCCAACCAAACAGGTTGACCCGGGCGACAATCGCGTCGGGATCAGCTTCTAGAACCGCTCTCTCCCCTTGGAGCTTGGTGCGGGCATACAGATTGACCGGGTTGGGAGCATCTTCCTCGGTGTAGCCGCCGCGGTGACCGTCAAACACAGCATCGGTGGAAACATGCAACAAACGCGCTCCGCCCTTCCGACATCGGGATGCCAGAACGCGGGGGAGTCCGGTATTCAGTTCCCAGGCCAGATCCGGGTTTTGTTCGCAGGCTTCCAGATTGGCCAGGGCGGCACAGTGAATCACCCAATCAGGTTGAGCTTGGTCGAGCACCCGATCCACCGCGCCAGATTCCAACAAATCGGCCTGCAAGACGGTGAAAGCATCGGTGTTCAACTGACGGGTGTTGACGACGCCGAAAACTGTGTGTCCTCGAGCAGCTTCCAAAGCGAGATTGACTCCCAGCAAACCGCTGGCGCCGGTAATCAGAATGCGCATGAATTCATTCCTGTAAGCTTGTCTTCATTTCGTGCCCAATCGAGCAAACCAAGTATACAGGATTTCCGGCTAAAGGAGGAACCACATCAAGCCATCCCGGCGAATCGCAACGATCAGGTCAGCTTGCCTTGCGCAAAGGCCTCTTCAAAAGGGGCGATGATCTCGCGGATCTGCTCCACGTCAAGCCACGCTGGATTTTCGGCGCTGTAGTAGCGAAAACCGTCGTCTACTTTTGGACCTTTCTCGTGCCACTTACCGCCAAACCAAAAGGCCTCTACCGGCTGGACGACAAACATGTTTTCCATCTCAATGGTCGAGCGAGACTCATCACGAGAAATCAAGATTTCGTGCAGCTTCTCGCCGGGGCGGATGCCGATGTAATCAAACTCGGCCTCGGGAGCGACTGCTCTGGCCAAGTCCATCACTTTCATGCTGGGTATCTTGGGGACGAAGACTTCCCCGCCTTGCATTTCGGCGATGCGATCGATCACAAATTGAACGGCCTGCTCCAGGGAGAGCCAAAAGCGGGTCATGCGTTTGTCCGTAATCGTCAAGTTGCCGCCGTTTTTACGCTGGCGCAGAAACACGGGCACAACGCTGCCGCGGCTGCCCACAACGTTGCCATAACGAACACAACTGAGACGCGTGGCCCGCCCCCCGGCGTAGGCGTTGCTCTGAATGATCAATTTTTCGGCAGCCAACTTGGTGGCGCCATACAAATTGACCGGGTTGACGGCTTTATCCGTGCTCAGGCCGAGCACCTTTTCGACGCCGGTATCCAGGGCCGCGTCGACGACGTTGCTGCTGCCGAGAATATTGGTCTTGACGGCCTCCATGGGATTGTATTCACAGGCGGGTACCTGCTTGAGCGCGGCAGCGTGGACAACAATGTTGACGCCCCGCATCGCTCGCTTCAAACGGGGTAAATCGCGCACATCACCAATAAAGTAGCGCAAATTGGGATGGTCGAAACCGGCGGCGCGCATCTCATGCTGTTTGAGTTCATCGCGGCTGTAAACAATGGTTTTAGCGGGATGATATTTCTCCAGCATCATGCGGATAAAAGTTTTTCCAAAAGAACCGGTTCCACCGGTGACAAGAATAACCTGCTCGTTCCAATTCATGTAGCACTCCAGATGATAAACCTACGTGATCCTATTCTTTGTAGATCACAACCAAGGGATACTGACCTTTTTCGCCAAAGAAATAGGGAAAACGATCTTCTAGCCAAAATAAAAACCGCAGCAAGAGACGTCCCCCGAAGCCATCGTGTACAAACGTACGCAAGTGTTTGACGCTGACACTGCGCCAGACATAAAGTTCGAAGGGCATCAAGGGGGCAAGCTGCTGTTTAAGCCAATCGGCGCCATATTTGCGCACAAAGGTGCTTTTTTGCTTTTTCTTTCGTTCGGACTTTTTCTTTTTTGGCTTGGCCGGATGTTCGGGCGGTTCCCAGCCGAAAATTCGGCGCAAAATCCCAATGAGTCGGTTGGTCCAGCGCATGGGGCGTAACAACAACCTGGGGATCAACGCTTTGCCCCAACCATTAACCACCACCGCTTGGCTGCCGGATGCCAAGACCCGATACAGTTCTTGGTAGGCGCGGACATGGTCACCCGGCGGAAGGTGATGGATAGTATGCAACGAAACGACGCCTTCGAAGACACCCCGTTTGAAAGGCAAATTGGCAATATCGGCAACCACACACAATCCGTGATCGCCGGTTCGCTCACGAGCATCTTTCAAGGCTACGTGAGAAATATCGGCGCAAACCCGGTATTGATAGCCTTCTGAGTAGGTCAAATATTCGGGGTATTGAATCGGGCCGGAACCGGCATCTAGCAAATAGCGCCCCTGGGGTTGCAAATGGCGTCTCACCCGCAAGTGGCAACGATGGATATACTCGCGCGAGACAGGCCGCAAATCCTCGTAGCGGGCATTCTGATAAACACCCTCACTGACCTGCTGCCAGCCGACCTGATCATAAAATTCGCGCACCTGTTGTTTAATTTCTGTATCTATCGCCATTATTCCTATTCATCGGACACTTTCACGGAAAAGATTTTTCTGGACACGGAATTAACGGATTTTCACGGAACTTTTTGATGGCTCCAACAATAGATCCGTGTCGTTCCGTGTTTTCCGTGTACTAATCAAAAATTGTTTGGAAACTGCCTGACAGCTACTCATTGTCTTTCCACTGAATCGGTTCGCCGGTCAAATAATCAAACGTATCGCCAAACGTTCGCATGCCCTCGTCGGATAAAACCTGCTCCAACGACCATCGCTCGACGTCGTCCCAGAAATATTGGACATGCCAGGGATAAGGCTGGGGATATTGAAAGAAAAAGCGATAAGCATAGGTCCAGGCCAATTCGACTTTTTGTCGGGAGGGAGCGTAGTTGTCAGGATTTTCCAAGGCCTGGGAGAGAATCCCGTAAAAGGAATCCCAGGAATCGGGGTCGAGGGTGAATCCTTTGTCACGGTAGTGAGTCTGACCCGTGACGATGACGGGCAAACCGCTCATCGCCATTTCCATCCCCAAGGTGGTAGTAAAGACCAAGCCCACATCGGCAATTTCAACCAAATCGTAGGCGTTTACCTCGGCGTCAGCGGGGAGCAGATGAACATGCTCAGGCAAATTCGGAAATCTTTCCAACAAAATATCATAAACCGCCGGGCCCCAGCCAATTTGTTCGCCGGGATGGGTTTTGATCACCAGTTGGACATCATCGCGCCGGATGAAATACTCGATCGTGCGCCAAAGCCATTCGGTCATGCTGTCGCTGAACAATTGGCGCCCCAGGGTCAGGCTGTCACCGAGCACGTTGGTGGGCAGCATCACCAGGGGACGGGAATCCAGCCCCAACGTTTGGCGTACCTGCTCCGCGCCCTGGGAGGGGGTCTTCTGCCAACGGCGAGAGAAATTTTCCCACAAACCGCCGCCCTGCCGCACCGAGAAGAACTCCTTGACTTGTTCCCATTCGGATTCCGTCAGCGGTTCGTCTTGGTATGCGTTCCAAAGATCGCCGGTGTCCTGACGCATGACATCATCGTTTTGCGCCAGCCACAAGCGATCGCTCTGTTCGCCAAATTCGAACGTCATCACCGGAATCTGTAAATAACGAGCAACCCAATAGGTGATCCCAAACTCGAGGATGCTGCCATTGGGCAAAACGACCACATCGGGCTGTTCGCGCTGCAACAGTTCCAACATCACCCCGGCATGATGGCGGTTGCGCTCCAGGCGTAAACGATAAAGATCGCTATCGCGCTCTACGTCTTCGCGCAACATACTGTATTGGGTGTCGCGGAAAGCGGCCGCGTCCATTTTAGATTCTAACTCGGCGGGAAGATGGTCAACCTTTGAGGCTCCCAACAACGAAACCGCTTCCATCTGCTCCTGCACCGGCTCAAGGGCATTGCGCAGATATAAATTCTGGCGGCGCAAATCAAAACGAGAGATCGGCTTCTTCCAATGGGCGTAAGGCAAATAGGCCATGGTGACATCATGCCCCAGGGCGGATAAAGTCAAGCCCATCAACGTGCTGTGCTCAAGCCAATATTTGAGCATCGTGAAGATGAAAACGCGTTTCGGCTTTTCTGTTTTTGCATCAGCACCCCTGGCCTGTTGCAGCCAAACGGGCAACATCTCCTGGAACTGATCCAGACGATAGCCGCCCACAGGCGGATCGCCGCCCTGGCGCAGATACCAAGCAAGTTCAGCCGCAAAGGGCACATTCCCCAGCAGGTTTTTCAAAGCTTCTCGCGTCTGCATAGCCATCACGCTTCCACAGGCTCGATTTGCCAATCCAGGCGGGGGCGCACCAACCCCATGCGCCGCTCGGACCACTGTTTGCCCGGTGCCCCGGTGCCATCGACGGTAAAGGCGATAGCGCGCTCATCTTGGAAATAACGCCTGACCCGGTAGGTACTGGCGTTCAGACCGACGGCATAGCGACCATCGTTGAAAAAGTCTTTTGGCACGATGCAACGGCTGATGTAATGGCCTTGAGGCCGAACGCCAAAACGCTCGTATTGCTCCGGCTCGTCGGTGTCGAAGGAGGTGAACACAAACTCGCCGCGCATGCTCATCAAATACAGCCCGACGCGCAATCCTTTGATAGGGGCGTCCAAGACGTATTCCACCTCCAAGGTGATCGAGTCGGTGGAGCGGACCACATCAGCGGAGTCACCATCAGGGTTGAGGACGCGTAAAGCAACGGGACGAAAAGGCGCTGCCGTAGCAGGGATTTCGTCTTCTCGCCAGACCCGTTCTCCGGTTTCAGAAAATCCCGACGCCAAATAATGGTCGACGGCTTCCGCCGAGGGAGCGCGATAGACCAACTGCCCGTTATCGAGGAGGATCGCTTCTTCGGTCAAGCGCAGAATCGCCGACATGTCGTGACTGACGAACAAGACCGTGCGGCCTTCCCGAGCCACCGCGTCCATCTTGCCCAAACACTTGCGCTGAAATTCGGCATCGCCAACGGCCAAAACCTCGTCAACAACCAATATTTCGGGTTCAAGATGAGCGGCCACGGCAAAAGCCAGCCGCAAATACATCCCACTGGAGTAGCGTTTTACCGGCGTATCGATGAATTTCTCTACGCCGGAAAAATCGACGATTTCATCGAATTTACGTTCAATCTCGGTTCGCTTCATCCCCAAGATGGCGCCGTTGAGATAGATATTCTCGCGCCCGGTCAGCTCGGGATGGAAGCCGGTACCGACTTCCAAGAGCGAGCCCACCCGGCCACGGATGGCGACCTCACCCTCCGTCGGCTCGGTGACTCGGGAAAGGACCTTGAGCAGCGTGCTCTTCCCGGCCCCATTCCGCCCGATCACGCCCAAGACTTGACCGCGTTCGACGTTAAACGAGACATCCCGCAGGGCCCAGATGGTGTCGTCGCGCTGCTCCCCTTGGGGAGCCAGGCCGCGGCGAATCCGTTTCAACGGCGAAGTCAGGGCGCCTTTTAGCGATTCCCGTAATGTACGGTAACGCTGCGGAGCGACACCGATGCGATATTGTTTTCCGAGTTGTTTGACTTCGATTGCAAGTTCTGACATCATCAATACTGTTAAACCATATCCGCGAAGCTGCGTTCCATCCGGCGGAAGTAGAACAGACCGGAGATCAACACAACGATAGCCACAATCACAGAGATCAAGATCGTTGTCTGCGCCGAGGAGTCCAATGCCGTTCCCAACAGCGCCCACCGAAAACCCTGGACGACCCCGGCCATGGGATTAAGGGCATAGATAAATTGCCACTTCCCGGTGATGTATTGAGCCGAATAGGCCACCGGCGTGATGTACTTCCACACTTCGGTCAAGAAGGGCAGCACATAGGCCACATCGCGGTAATAAACATTCAAAGCCGAAAACCACAACCCCACGCCCAGGGCGGTCACCAGTGCCAACAAGAGGAAAAGAGGCAGATATAAAACGTTCAGGGTTATCGGAACTTGAAAATAGATCATCATACCGATCAAAATGACAAAGGCGACCAAGAAATCGACTAGGCCGCTTAAGATGGTAGAAACGGGGATGACCAAACGGGGAAAATAAATCTTGGTGACCATGTTGCGGTTGGAGACCATCGAGCGCCCGGCGTCGTTCATCGCTTTGGAGAAAAGCTGCCAGGGCAAGAGAGCCACGTAGGTGAAGATGGAATAAGGGACTCCCTCGGAGTCGAGCTGCGCCAGGTTACCAAAGATCAGCGAGTAGATCACCATGGTGATGACCGGGCGAATCACAGCCCAGGCCACGCCGAGGACGGTCTGCTTGTAACGAACCTTGATGTCACGCCAGGTCAGAAAGAAGATTAGCTCGCGGTAGCGCCACAAGTCAGCAAGATTAAGCGCCGACCAGCCGCGCGAAGGCCGCAGGATGATCGTGTCCGGATCAGATTGCGTAAGGGAGGTTTCTGTCATTGCTTACAGTGGGTAGTGGGCGGTGGACAGTGAGTAGCGGGCAGTTTGTCACATGCACTATCCGATCAACACTTCCGCGAACAAGGAAGGCAACAGGCTACGGGATTTGCTCCTGGTTTTCTCGAAACCAGTCAATCGTACGTTTGAGGCCCTCTTCGAAAGGCATCTGGGCTTCGAAGCCAAAGTATTCCTTGGCCCGGCTGACGTCCAAACCCCGGCGAGGCTGGCCGTTCGGCTTGCTTGTATCCCAGACAATCTCGCCTTCAAAGCCAGTCAGGTCTGCGATGGTTTCGGCTAATTTCTTGATGCTGATTTCCATGCCAGCGCCCAGGTTGACCGGCTCGCGGCCATTGTACCGCTCCGCAGCCATAATGATGCCCCGGGCCGCGTCCCCAGCATAGAAAAACTCACGGGTAGGGGAACCATCTCCCCACAGGATGACCTGATCATCACCACGTTGCTGGGCCTCGATCATCTTGCGGATCAAGGCCGGAATGACATGGGAGGTCTCCAAGTCAAAGTTGTCGCGAGGTCCATAAAGATTGACGGGGAGAAGATAAATGGCATCGAAGCCATACTGATCACGATAGGCCTGGGCTTGAACCAACAACATCTTTTTAGCCAGCCCGTAGGGGGCGTTCGTCTCTTCAGGATAGCCATTCCAGAGATTTTCTTCCTTGAAGGGGACGGGCGTAAACTTGGGATAAGCGCAGATGGTGCCAATGGCCACAAATTTTTCCACATCACGCTCCCAGGCCTCGTGCATCAGGGGAATGCCCATGATGATATTCTTGTAAAAGAACTCCGCCGGGCGGGCGCGATTAGCGCCAATGCCGCCAGCCAACGCGGCAAGATGGATGATCACATCGGGCCGGGCATCTGCAAGCATGCGCTTGACAGCATCCACCTGAGTCAAATCATATTCTACTGTTCGCGGCACAAAGATTTCTTTCGCCCCGCGGTCGCGCAGCACATCCACCACATAGGAACCCAAGAAACCGGCTCCCCCGGTGACACAAACACGCCGGTCGGCCCAGAACGCTTCTGGTTGAGGATAGTTTTCGTTCGTCATGTTCATTTATCCATGGTCTTGACTTGATCTGCCCAACAATGCCAGTCATCGAATTTTTCTTCCACGGCGCGCTTGCCCTCACCGGGAGCCTCCAGCCCGATGCTCTCCAGATCGGCATCCATCATGATGCGGACCAACTCGGAGAAACGAACCCGAGGCTCCCATTTCAAAACTTGATTGCAATTGGTGGGATCAGCTAACAAATAATCGACCTCGGTGGGGCGGAAGTAGCGGGGATCAATGCGAACGTAATCTTCATAATCCAGTCCCACATAGCCAAACGCTTCCTCCAGGAATTCGCGCACCGTGTGGGTTTCTCCCGTGCCGATGACCAGGTCGACGGGCTCCTCATGTTGGAGCATCATCCACATGGCTTCGACATAATCGGGAGCGTAGCCCCAATCGCGCTTCGATTCAAGATTGCCCAGGTAGAGATATTTTTGATTCCCGGCCAAGATGTTGGCCACAGCCCGGGTGATCTTGCGGGTTACGAAAGTCTTGCCACGGCGAGGCGACTCGTGATTGAAGAGGATCCCGTTGACGGCAAACATATCATAGGCATCGCGATAATTGCGTGTAATCCAATAGCCATACGCTTTTGCAATCGCGTAGGGGCTTTGGGGTTCGAAGGGTGTATCTTCACATTGAGGCGGGGAGGCGCTGCCGAACAACTCGCTGGTGGAGGCCTGGTAAAAACGTGTCTTCACGCCCGTGCGCCGGATCGCCTCCAAAACGCGGATCACGCCCAAACCGGTCACATCAGCGGTATATTCCGGCATATCAAAGCTGACGCGCACATGGCTCTGGGCACCAAGATTATAAATCTCATCGGGCTCGATTTCGGAAATGACCCGCTGCAAACTATCGGAACTGGACAAATCGCCATAATGCAAACGCATTTTGGCTTTCTCGCCATTGTGAGGGTCCCGATAGACATGATCGATCCGGCCCGTGCTAAACGTGCTTGAACGCCGGACGATACCATGAACCTCGTACCCCTTACCGAGCAACATTTCCGTCAGATAAGAGCCATCCTGGCCGGTGATGCCCGTAATCAGTACTTTTTTCATAGAAACTCAACCTTTCTTCCAAAAAACCGGGATTTCACCCAATTTCTAAACGTCAATTCTTCAACATCCAAGACCAAAAATGATACCACGCTCAGGCTCGATCGGGCAAATCCAAAAAAACCTTCCAACCACGAACGGCCAAAATCGGGAACTCGCCATCTTCAGCAACGTCAACGCCTTCTTCCAGACAAGTCAAGCGAATCACTTCGGCAAGATCGCCATCCCCGGAAACGAGCACCTGGGCATAACCGGCCCGGCGGACATCTTCCAAGTGCTCCTGAACGCGTTGGCGAGTTTTTCGAAATAAACGCATCGACTTTTCGATATAGTTGACCGTCAAATGGGCACGAAAGGCAAGCCCCTCCGGCGTGATAATGTAACGCAACTTCTTCCGGCGGGCGCGTTTCAGCTTGATGTAACCTTTCTCCGCCATTCGTTTGATGTGCCAGTTAACCGTACCCACAGCGACACCCAGCTTATCAGCCAGGGTAGCCTGATTGACATCCGGGTCGGCTTCGATGTGCTCGAGCAAAATCAATTCGCGTTGTTCTTGAGTGGCATCCATACGCACAAACCATACTATAATCCATCAAAATTCAACTCTTGAATTATACACGCGAGACAAAATAGGTCAAGAGGCAGTCAGATTCGGCGAAAACGTTTATAATTCCCATCGAAAACATGGAGCCCAAAATTTAGCCACCTAAAAGTTTTCAAGCATCTTCTGATTAGTACACGGATAAACACGAAATGAACGGAGAAAAATATTTCCGGACAAATCCGTTAATTCCGTGTACCAAAAGGGATTTTAGCGAAAGCGTCACGTACATAGAAAACAATTCCATCCAGCAAACAATCTATGCAAAAAAACACAATTCGGACCCTAAAAACGCTGCTTGCCCTCGCCCTCGACCTTGGAGGCATCCTGATCATGCTGGGAGCAATCAGTCTGGATCTTTTCCAAAAGAATACCACCAATCTGGGGATTGGCACGGCTCAAAGCGCCGCTATCATCATTGGACTGGGATTCACCATTGCAAGCAGTTTTCTAGAACAACAGCGATCCAGTTGGGCGGCAATGCGATCAACGAAACTGCCCAGCAGCATCCTTTTCGTGATCAGCGCGGGTTTATTGGTGATCAATATCGTCGGTGTGTTGATCCCGCTGAGAAATCCCGCAGTGTATCAAACCAGGTCGCATGGCGGCATGCAACGAAAGGTCAACTTAACGGCAGAGCAAGTCTACGCTCAAATGGACCGCAACGCCGCCATCGACGAACAATACCCCGAATACACGAAACGATTGACCGAATTGATTTACGACGGCACTACCCACCTGTGGGGGGACCAAGTTGAAGACAATTCCTACCATCATCGTTTGCCGTTTTATGAAAATTACCTGATCTACACCTCGAGTCGCCTGCGCGGAGATGAACCCTTCTATGAATTCTGCAAAGCAGAGCGGGCGATCGAACGGGCGGTCAGCGTTTGCTCCCAATCCTCGAAAATTTTAGCCAACATCTTGCTCAGAAACAAAGTCAAGGCAAACATCGTCGGGCTCGACGGCCATGTCGTCGTTCGCGCCAGGGTGAATAAAGAAACCGACGAGTGGTGGATTCTAGACGCAGATTACGGCGTCGTCATCGAAGCTGATCTGGATGAGGTAACCGCCAATCCCCAGCCAGTTCGAGAAGCCTACCAAAAGCGCGGCTACAACGAAGAAACCGTCGATCTTTTAGTTGACATCTACACATCAGCCAATAACCGCATCCTTGACACCAAACTGGTTTGCTCGCTGGAGAATTACTACTATCGCCTCAAATGGTATCTGCCCCTCCTGGGGTTGTTACCGTTGATGCTGTTTGTGCCTGTGCACATCGTGCGCCAGCGTCAAACCAATTCCCAAAATAAGCAAAAAATTTAAATTATGGACGAACGATTACAACGAGAATTAGAACACGACCGCAAGATCGCCGCAAAAGCCGATAGCGTCTGGGGTTGGACATCTACGGCGGGGCAGATCCGTGCCCGACGTCGCGCCAACTTACTGATCAAGCATGCCAGCATCGAGGAGGACAAACGCGTTCTGGAACTTGGATGCGGCACCGGTATTTTCACCCAACTACTGGCACAAGCCAGGCCCCAAATTATTGCCCTGGACCTCTCCACAGAACTACTCAGCGAGTTTTCTTGCAACAAAACTTCCCGATACGCCGCCAACGCTGAACAGTTACCTTTCGCTGATAATTCCTTCGACGCTGTCGTGGGCAGTTCTGTGCTTCATCATCTTCGCTGCAAACCAGCCCTGGAAGAGATCAAACGCGTGTTGAAACACGGTGGCAAAATTGCTTTTGCCGAACCGAACATGCTCAATCCCCAGATTCTGCTCCAAAAAAACATTCCCTGGCTCAAAGAGAAGATGGGCGATTCCCCTGATGAAACCGCTTTTTTTCGCTGGCCAATCGTCATGTTGCTCACAAACGCGGGATTCTTACAGAGCAAAGCTATGCCACACGACTTTCTCCACCCGCTCATTCCCGCATCTTGGATACCTATAGTACAAAAAATAAGCCACACCCTGGAAAGACTTCCCTTCGTGCGCGAAATCGCCGGTTCCCTACTGATCACTGCCAAGAAGAAATAAGACCGTATGCAAACTCCGAAAACTCCCCTTACAGGCACATCAGCAGTCCTATCACCCGAGAGCGTCTACCAGCAAGAACGCTTGGCTCACTGGAACCAAGTTGCCCAAGAATCCGAAAAAGGCATCCGCTGGGAGAGCTATTATCACCGACGCCTGAACCAAATCTATCAATTCTTGGTTGCGCCCGAGCAAAAGGTGCTCGAAATCGGCTGCGGACAAGGGGATTTGCTAGCTACCTTGCAGCCATCCAAAGGATTGGGGATTGATCTCTCAATGGAGATGATCAAAAAATCGCAACAACGTCATCCAGAGCTGGCTTTTATCGCTATGGACGCTCACAACCTGGAGGCCGTCCAGGAAACGTTCGATGTGATTGTATTGTCCGATTTGGTAAATGATTTATGGGATGTGCAAACAGTATTCGAACAAATCGCCCCTCTCTGCCATGAACACACTCGCGTCGTTTTGAATTTTTACAGCCGTCTCTGGGAATTGCCTCTCGCTCTCGCAGAAAAACTGGGCATGGCCAAGCCAACCCTGTTTCAAAACTGGCTCACACCCCAAGACGCCACCAACCTGCTGAATCTCTCTGGGTTTGAGGTCATTCGTTCCTGGCCCGAAATCCTTTGGCCGTTGCGAACTCCTTTCCTTGATTCTTTCTTCAATAAAATCATGGTTAAACTCTGGCCATTCAAAGTGTTGGCGATCACAAACTTCATCGTCGCCCGCCCCCAGCCCAGCCAAGCCCCCATCAAAAAGAAACCTTCCGTCTCTGTGGTGATCGCTGCTCGCAATGAGGCCAGGAACATCCCCGCAATTTTCGAGCGCGTGCCCCGGATGGGTAATCAAACGGAGATCGTCTTCGTAGAGGGCCATTCAAGCGATGACACCTATACAGCGATCCAAAGGGCCATCAAAGCAAATCCGGAATGGACTTGTCAATTACACAAACAAACGGGAAAAGGGAAAGGTGACGCCATCCGTCTGGGATTTGAGAAGGCTACGGGCGACATCCTCATGATCCTGGATGCCGACCTAACCGTGCTCCCCGAAGACCTACCTCGCTTTTACGATGCCCTTGTCAGCAACCGGGGCGAATTCATCAACGGCGTGCGCCTGGTCTACCCGATGGAAGATCAAGCGATGCGCTTTTTCAATCTGCTGGGGAACAAATTTTTCAGCATGACCTTTTCGTGGCTGCTCGGCCAGCCGATCAAAGACACCCTATGTGGAACCAAAGTGCTCTGGAAAAAAGATTATGAACGAATCGCCGCCAACCGAGCCTACTTTGGCAATTTCGACCCCTTTGGCGATTTCGATTTGCTCTTTGGCGCCGCCAAGTTAGGATTAAAAATTGTCGATCTACCCATCCGCTACCGCCAGCGCGTTTATGGGGATACGAACATCGACCGCTGGAAACACGGCTGGTTGCTGTTGAAGATGTCTGCTAATGCAGCTCGCAAACTGAAATTCGTGTGATCCCCGCTCATGAAGGTGGGAGCGGGCAGCTCAACCTCGCATCAGGATTCCGGACCATGAAGCTTTGAGATTCGTCTTGGACGATGACAGCAACGGCATCGACAAAATCGGCCGCTTTGCAGCCAATTACAAATACTTCCGCTGCATTGGGAAAACGCTCAGGGGGCGAATCCGATTCCATCCGCACAATCACCTGAGCCTGTTGCGGTCCCATCAAGGTGAAGCCCAAACGGGCGTAGTCCCGGGGCATGTAAGCGGGCCAATCCCCACCCGGTTCACCTTGGCCTTCATCCAAGTAGCGCGGGTAAAACGCGCGCCCCTGCAGAATAACCGCGCGCTCATCTTGCCGGAATTGTTCCAACACTTGGGGATTCTCTCCAGCAGTCGTCACTTGTGGGAGGATCTCGATTTGTTCAGCATCCGTAAGGGAAGCGTAGCGCGGCTTGATCCCCTTTTCTACCAGCAAAGGTGACAATCCCAGCGCTAGAAAAACGAGACCCCAGACAAGGGCAAAACGAACATCCCTAGAGGCAAGCCTCATCGAATGAGAGAAGTGCTCCCACAAAGTTTCACCGGAATCGGCAACGGGTAACGGCTTGCCCGTTCCATAAGCCCATCCCCACAAAGAAACCTGACCGATCCCCATGGCGTAGTACATAAACACGACCCAATCGGCCGGTAAGATCAAACGCCAGCCCGAATAACGACCCACGGCTGTGCTCATGCTGTAAACCAGGCTCAAGGCCAGGGGCAGCCAACCAGCGATGCCCTGACGCCGCCAGGCTGCACCTAAACCGATAGCGATCAAGGTGAGATTGATGAGCAGCATAGCGATCATTTGAACAGATAAAGCGCCTTCCCAACGACCGCCCCAGAAATTCATCTCGGTGACGTAGGCTTGCACTGAGCAACACGTATCCCAAAAACGGGGCGACTGTCCCCAGCCGTACATGGTCAAGGCCGTGTTGGGATTTTGCACAAACCAGGGCGACATGGGCAAGGCCAGCAGCATGGCGACTTCGTTATGGATGAAGTGGGCGGAGACAAATTTGGCCACCTCATCGGGATAGGTGCGGATAAAACCAAAGAGATGATCGTTGACGCGCTGAGCATAGGCCCCATCGCTCTCGCCGGGGTTTCTCTCCACGGTATACGTCCAAGGCTCGAGGCTGTATAATTTGGTCAGATAAGCCATCTGCTCGGGGCTGTTGAGGGTGACACGCCCGGTGGTTTGGTAACTGCGCCACAGCCAAGGCGCGAGTGCTAAACTGAGGCCGAGCACAAAGAATCCCGCGTTGATGAGCATAGACTTGAATCGCCGCAAAGAGAAAATGGCGATGATTGCGCCGACCGCCAGCGCCAGAATCAAAATTTGGGGGCGGATTAACATCAACAAGCCCAAGATGCCGCCAATCGCCAGGGGATACCAACGGCGTTGGCCCGGTTTTTGCAACCAGCGGATCAACAACCAGGTGAGCAACACGATCATCAGTGTCACAGGCATGCCCGACATGAGCAGCTTGGAGTGAGAAACGCGAATGTCACTTGAGAGCATAATCGCGTTTCGTTCCCGCGCGATTAGTAAAACGGCAAAGACCAGAC
>CAZJBA010000036.1:0-21248 GCA_964544065.1 uncultured Anaerolineales bacterium
CCCACCCGATGACGCTGGGCCGCCCGACGACGCTGGGCCGCCCGATGAGGCCGGAGCACCTGACGATGCCGGTCCTCCCGACCATGCTGGGCCAAAAGATAAAGGCTAAAAGGGGCAGTAGCCCCTTCTATTGACACGCATTCTTGACATGACAAAAACGTCCCAGCGACTATCGCTGGGACGTTTTCATTGACAAGTCAACAAATGTTGCCTCGACCGGGACTTACCTCGAACACTGCTTCGGTTTGCTAAGGAGCCGTGATTAAATAACTTTCCCATTTCCAAATTCGAACCCGAAAGGTTTCATTCGGAATCTGGTCTGCGAGGCTGATTTCACCCTTGAAATTCATTTTTGTGAAGTAGGTTTCAAAAACCTTTCGGGTTTTGTTGAGCAAATTATTTAATCACCATTCCTAATCAATTACTTGATCGACGACATCGATCAAATCGTTGGGATCATCAACAATAAGGTCTTCCGATAATAGATTGGATTCATGCAATCGTTTCTTGGTGAAAGGCGTACTGACGGCGACAACGTGCATCCCCGCGTTCAGGGCTGCCTGCACCCCGGTGGGCGAATCTTCAATGACCAGGCACGCTGAAGGAGAGAATCCCAACTCGCCCGCCACCATCAGATACATCTCCGGATCGGGCTTGCCCTTTTCGACATCGTCGCGACTGGCCACAAAGTCAAAGGCATCGGACAGGTCAAGGATTTCCAGAACACGCTCCACCTGCTCCCGATGGGACATCGTCGCCAGAGCAACCTTGCAGTTGGCCTGGCGGGCCCGTTCTAGCAGCGCCATGGTGTGCGGCCACTGATTCTCCCGGATCACGTCAGGATCAGCGAGCATATCGGCATAGATGTTCAAGCGTACTTGCACATAAGCCTGCCAGGGGGCATCAACGTCAAACGCTTCCATATAGTCCCGGCTCTTCTCGGCCAGATCAAAGCGGTCGACCAAGACGGTGGCCACCTCCCGGCGGGAAAGTCCGACCACGTCCTTGAAAGCCTCTACCACCTCCTTCTCGCCAATGTCATAAGGACATAGCTCCACAGCGGCGCGGGCATAGGAAAGCGCCTTGAGCCGCTCGGTCTGCACCAGGGTGCCATCCAAGTCGAAAATCATCGCCTGGATCATGCGGCATCTCGCCAGGGGATGACTTCGGAAACGACATCTGTCTTGACGACGGTTTCGCTGGTCAGCGTGCGGTGGACGGGACACTTGTCCGCAATCTCGCCGAGCCGCTTGATCTGATCGGGGCTCAAATCCCCCTTAAAGCTGATCTGTCGTTCGATCAGATCGACTTTGACGCTGGGATCGCTCTGACAGGCTTTGCAATCCTCGGCATGAACCTTGCTAATTTTCAACTGAAGGTGCACCTCTTCCAGGAGCCAATCCTTCCGTTGGGCATACATTTTTACCGTCATGATGGTGCAGGCGGCCAGTGAACTGAGTAAAAGACCGTACGGATCCGGCCCTTTGCCATCACCGACTCCCACAGGTTCGTCAGCGACGAATTCGTGCTGGCCAACCTCGATTTGAACCTGATAATTGGTCAAACTTTTTGCTGTTACGATCATCCTTTTCCTCCTTGATGTGTTTCCGTCAATTGCCAGGCACGCAGCACCGCGGCCACGCTCCAGGCCTGGGCAAAACAGCCCCGCGGCGTGAAGGGCGGATCGCCGTCGAAAATCTCGCTGAAACTGCCCACCCCGTGCTCGCGCAGATGCCGCAGCAGCGGCGCCAGATAGGAGCGCGCCGCGGCCGGATCGTCGTAAACGCGCAGGTGCGCCCGGACGAAGGGCCCCATCAACCATGCCCAGACGGTGCCCTGGTGATAAGCGCCATCGCGCCGGTGTTGGTCGCCGCTATACTGTCCCTGGTAACCAGACTCACTCGGCGCCAAACTGCGCAGACCATGGGGGGTGAGCAGATAACGGGCGCAGACATCTACCACGGCGCGCCGCTGCTCTGGGGTCAGGGGCGAGTGCGGCAGGGCCACGGCGATCAACTGGTTGGGCCGCAGGGCCAAATCATCCCCTTCGGGGCCATCGATCACGTCACAACAATAGCCTGATTCTCGGCTCCAAAAGCGGGTAAAGCTCTCGGCCACACCCGCCGCCGGGGCGGAATAATCATCCTCTTCCCCTATCATTTGGGCAAAATCGGCCATGCTTCGCAGGGCATTGTACCAAAGCGCGTTGACCTCCACCGGTTTGCCAATCCGCGGCGTGACCACCCAATCGCCCACCTTGGCGTCCATCCAGGTGAGCTGGACGCCCGGTTCACCGGCGTAGAGCAAACCATCCTCGGGATCAACATGGATATTGTAACGCGTGCCTTCCCAGTGCCAATCAAGCATCTCTTTCAAAATGGGAAAAAGTTCTTCCAAGATTTCCACATCCCCCGTGTGCTCCAGGTAGGCGCGCAGGGCCTCGAAGTACCACAGGGTCGCATCGACGGTATTGTACTCGGGCTCTTGCTCCGCTTTCGGAAAGCGGTTGGGAATCATGCCCCGGTCGACGAAGCGGGCAAAGGTGCGCAGGATGTTGCGGGCGACTTCGGGCCGACCGGTGGCGAGCGTCAGGCCGGGCAGGGCGACCATCGTGTCGCGGCCCCAATCGCCAAACCAGGGATACCCGGCGATGACCGTTTTGCCAACGCCATCCTCCGCTGATGGGCGGTCGACGATGAATTGATCGGCGGCGAGGAGCAATTGTTGGATTTCCTCTTTGCCGCCGGATCGTTCGCCCCGATCGCGTAGGCGCGTCTCGTAGGTTTGCCTATCCCGGAGAGCGGAGTCGCCATCTAACGTTGGGGCTGGTTCCGTACTTGCAACCAGAGTCAGGCTCGCGCCGGGGCGCAGTTCGGCGCGGAAATCGCCAGCGAGGAGATGATCCTCCCACGGATCCAAGCCGCGGTAAGCCTCCTCCCGGAGATAATAATTTCGGTACCATTCCTGCTGCGGGGTCGCCTCAGCGCGGTCACTGAGCAGGTAGAAAGGGCCGACATGCTCCGAAGCGAGAACGCGCAAGCCATGTTCGACTCGCTCGACCCGCATGGGCCAGTCTCCCACACCGGTGCTCCCATGATGATCACGATGGTTGACCACGGCCTTCAGGGTGAGTTCAAGCGGGCCGCTAGCGCGCAGAACCTCATAGCGCACATAGGTGGTGTTGTCCCCTGGCTGCATCCAGACGCGTTTTTCCAATAAAGCATCGGCCAGGGCGTACGCCCACACTGGGGTGGTGCCCTCCAGATGGAAACGATCCAAATGGAAAAAGCCCCGCGGCTTAACCGGCCCCTCGTCCCACTGGTTGGTAAAGAGGGGATAAGCTTTCCCCCCATAACGCGCGGTTTCATCCAGCTTCGCCACCATCAACGTGCGCACCAGCGGCGGTTGCAGGGCGGCGATCAACAGACCGTGATACCGGCGAGTCAGCGCCCCGGCGATCGTCCCGGCCGCATATCCGCCGATCCCATTGGTGACCAGCCACTGTCGGGAAAAGGCGGCCTCTTGAGAGTTGCAAATCTCCCGTCCGAAATCAATCCTCATGTCCTTTCACCCCCACTCCGCTGGATCAACTTGGCCACCAGGGCCGTCCAGCCGGTCTGATGGCTGGCGCCAACGCCCGCGCCGTTGTCCCCATGGAAGTATTCATAGAAGAGGATATGATCACGCCAATGAGGGTCGCGCTGAAAAAGCTCATTCTCGCCGTAGAAAGCCCGACGGCCGTTTTCATCCCGGAGGAAAAGAGCCATCAGGCGCCGGGAGAGTTCTGTGGCCACCTGATTCAGATCAACACGGTGACCCGATCCGGTGGGAAATTCAACCCGTAGGGCCTGGCCGCAATAGTGATGAAACTTCTGCAAAGACTCGATCATCAAATAATTGAGCGGGAACCAAATCGGGCCGCGCCAGTTGGAATTGCCGCCAAACATGCCCGTGGTGGACTCGGCAGGTTGGTATTTGACCTTGTGCGTATGCCCATCCAGCGTGAATTGGAAAGGATTCTCGTGATGCTCTTTGGAAAGAGAACGCAAGCCATAATCTGATAAAAAAGTTTCTTGATTCAACATGTGCGCCAGGACACGCTGTAACTGCTCCTGGTTGACCAGGGAGAGCAACCGTCGCCCACCCTCGCCGGGTACGGTCAAGGGAGCGATATGCTCTACCAGGTGCGGGCGACGCTCGATGAACCAATCCATGCGCCGCTTGAAGCTGGGCAGCTTCTCCAGCAAATCGGGTTCCAATGTCTCGACGGCATACAAGGGGATCAAGCCAACAAAAGAGCGGATTTTGAGTGGGATGCGGCGGCCATCAGGGATATGAATGACATCATAATAAAAACCGTCTTCTTCATTCCACAACCCCTCGAAGCCGCACTTCTGGTTGATCGCGTTGGCAATGTAGATAAAATGCTCGAAAAATTTGGTGGCCATATCTTCGTAGGCAGGGCGAGTGCAGGCCAACTCCAACGCCATCGCCAGCATATTCAGGCAATACATGCCCATCCAGGCGGTGCCATCGGCCTGCTCCAAATGGCCGCCGGTGGGCAGGGGCGCGCCGCGGTCAAAAACGCCGATGTTGTCCAGGCCCAAAAAACCGCCTTGAAAAACATTGTTGCCGTCGGCATCTTTGCGGTTGACCCACCAGGTAAAGTTGAGCAACAACTTCTGGAAGACCCGCTCCAGGAAAGCGGTGTCAGCCTCGCCGGTAATATCGCGGGTGATCTTGTACACCCGCCAGGCCGCCCAGGCGTGGACGGGAGGGTTGACATCCCCGAAAGCCCATTCATAAGCAGGCATCTGGCCGTTGGGGTGCATGTACCACTCGCGCAGCATCAAGATGAGCTGGTGCTTGGCCCATTCGGGATCGATCATGGCGATGGGCAGGGTGTGAAAAGCCAAATCCCAGGCCGCGTACCAGGGATATTCCCACTTGTCGGGCATGGAAATGACATCCAGGTTGTAGAGATGCTCCCAATCGGCGTTACGCCCCCCTTTGCGCTCCGGCGAAGGTGGCGGCCCGGCGGGATCGCCCTCCAGCCAGAGCTCGACGCTGTAATGATAGAACTGCTTGGTCCACATCAACCCGGCAAAGGCCTGACGCTGGACGGTTTGCTCATCGGGGCTGAGGCCTGGTTTTTGGACGGTGGCGTAAAAGCGATCCGCTTCCCGGATGCGTTGCTCGAAGACGGATTCGAACCCATCAAAGGGAGCCTCTTCGGCCTGAGGGGTGAAACGCGTCCGCACGGTGAGAGATTCGCCTGGAGCGAGAACCGTCTTGACATGAGCGGCGGCTTTGGTGCCGCGTTGCTCTGGGTTGACCGTGGCCAAGTCCCCGCTGATGACCGCATCGTTGATTCCGTCTTTGACGTAAGGTCCATCGTTAGGCACATCAAAGAGGCGCTCGTAATTGGTCTCATTCTCGGTAAACAGCAGCGGTGCGCCCTCTTGGAGATACCACCAACGCTCCCCCAGATAACGATGCTCCACTCGGATAGTGCTACCGTTCAGGGCGCGCAGTTCCGGCTTGGGGCGCCCGTAGCCCCACGACCAGGTGTTGCGGAACCAGATATGCGGCAACACATGCAGGGGAGCAGCCTCCGGCCCGCGGTTGACCGCCGTGACCCGGCAGAGAATATCTTCGGCTCCTGCCTTGGCGTACTCGACAAAGACATCAAAATAGCGATTTTGAGCGAAGGCGTCCCCCAAAGCGTCGACCAACTCGAACTCAGAATCGTGCAAACCGCGGCGCTGATTTTCGGCGCCGAGTTGCTCGTAGGGATAGGCCACCTGGGGGTACTTGTAGAGCATCTTGGCGTAGGAATGGGTCGGTGTGCTATCGAGGTAAAAATAGTATTCTTTGACATCTTCGCCGTGGTTGCCCTGATTGCCGGTCAAGCCAAACAAACGTTCCTTGAGAATCGGGCCGTGCTCGTTCCACAGCGCCAGGGCCAGACAGATATTTTGATAGCGGTTGCAAAATCCGGCCAGCCCGTCCTCGTTCCAGCGGTAGGCGCGGCTGCGGGCATGGTCGTGAGGGAAGTATTCCCAGGCTTCGCCAGTGGCGCTGTAGTCCTCGCGCACCGTGCCCCAGGAACGCTCGCTGACGTAAGGCCCCCAATTCTTCCAGTCGGCTTCGCGGGTCTGGGAGTCGATCAAACGCTGGTGTTCGGCAGTTTGTGACCGCTTCATCTTTACAATCCTAATCCGTGACAAGCCGCGCCCAGCAAAGCAACCTTTGGATTGCAGATAATATGGATGGGGACTTTGGCTAACAAGTCGGAGAAGCGCCCTTTTTGGGTGAAGGCTGGCATGAAGGTGGGTGATTCCAACGCAGAGATGATGCGCGGGGGGATGCCGCCTCCCAGATAAACGCCGCCCGTGGCCATTATTTTTAAGGTCAGGTTCCCTGCCTCCGCGCCTAACATGGCTACAAACGTCTCTAGCGTGAGACGGCAAATTTCGGGCGGCCTTTGCGCCAGAGCTGCGTTGACGATGACAGGCGTGGGATCATCGGCCGCGGCCAATCGATCAGCCAGCCACTCCGGCTCTTCGGCGTAGTGACAATCTTTGAGAAATTGGTACAGGTTGGGTATCCCGCTTCCGGAGCAGACTCGTTCGTAACTGACGTGATCAAATTGCCTTTGCAGATAGCGGAGCACCTCCATTTGCAGGGGCGTGGTGGGCGCAAAATCCACATGGCCACCCTCGCAGCCGTAAGGCAGGTATCCCGAACCGTCCCAGACCAAGAAGGCTTCTCCCAGGCCCGTGCCCGGCGCGATCACGGCGAGATTCCCGCTCGGGTCCGGCTGCCCCGCGTTGAGGGTGTACAGATCGTCCGGCTTCAAAAAGGGAACCGCTCTAGCAATGGCGGCCAGATCATTCAGCAAACGAACAGAATCTAGCCCCAAAGACTCTTCTAATTTCCCCTCTTTTATCTCCCAGGAAAGGTTGGTGATCTCAGCTCGCCCCCCAACCACCGGTCCGGCCACACCAAGGCTGGCCCGATCCACGGTTAAATCAAGCTGATCCAGAAACTCAGCCACGATGGCTTCCAGGCTGGAATAGCCACCGCTGGGGAAAGTGGCTTCTGCTATGGGGGCGTAAGGCCCCTCCTGGGGCGAAAAAATAGCCAGATTGGTTTTGGTGCCACCGATATCACCTGCAAGCAACATAGTTTTTCCTTTTAGATGGACTAAGAAATGCAATCCCCAGAAAGTATATCAGGAATATACACAAAAGCTGCATCAAAATCAATACAAATCATTCTCGATTCGCCCGCTTGACAAACCACTCCAACCCCCACAGGATCACCGCGATCAAAAGCAAGGGGACCAAACCTGCTCCCAGGCAAAGCAGGCCCATCAAGGCAGCACCGCGCCCGTAGAAGGCATAGATCAAACCATCGCCGATCAGGAACAGCAAGATGAGAAAACCCACCAACAAACGGACGTTGGTTTGGCGGGCGTATTTACGCAGATCACGGCTCATAAAGATTATACCTTCGCAATCGGACTTACGTAGTTTGTCAAGATGCAGACTTCGGAAGTCTTAAAAAGTGGCTCTAACAACAGAATTTGATAGTGGTCACAAAGTTAAGTGATGGTTGCCTTCCTAGTGCTCTAGGCGGCGTCCCCGCCGCCGAGGACGGCGGCTAGAGCACTATCGTCTCGTCTGCTTTTTAAGCGTCACTTCCTATCTAACCACCACCCAGAATTTCAGCCACAAGAGGAATGATTTTGCCCTCGAAGATCATTTTGGAGACTTCCGAAGTCTCAGTGCGTAAGTCCTACGCAAATTCTAAATGTGACTCTCGTTGGCCAAGTTCATGCCCCGCGAGAAAACAAACGGGAAAACTTCCCCCGCCAACTGATCGCTTTTTGCAAGGTTGACAAGGAGGCTTCTGCGGCTTGCTCGCCCAGCTTGACAACCTCGGAGACGTTGACATGTTGTAAAATGCCGAGATGATCAACCGCGGGGCGAATGACCACATCCGGTTTGTCGATCTCGAGGCGCAGTTCGGTAATGGCGCTCATGCCGATGTCAATAGAGCGGAGGAAAATTTCAAAGGCTTGGGCCACTCGCAAACGGGCAATCGGCTTCAAGATGAGGGGGGCTGAGCTCAACATGGGAGAGGGGAATTCTTCTTGGGGCCTGGGTTTAGGGGTCAGCACGACGGCCACGACGGGTATTTTTTTGGGCGCCAAGATTCGGGCCAATTTCACCGGCACCGGATCGAGCACGCCGCCGTCGGCCAAGTTATAGTAGCCCCACCGTTTCGGCGGGAAGACGCCGGGGATCGCGATCGTAGCCATCAAGGCATCAACCAACCGCCCTTCCCGCAAATGTTTTTCACGGCCCGTGGCCAGATTGACAGCCGTAACCCCGCAGAGTATCTCCAAATCTTCGAAAGTGCGATCTCCCAACAGTTCAGAAAGGATTTTCTCGATGCCGCCAACGCCCAACAAGCCAGGGCCGCTGCCAAGATGGAAGCCGTACAGTCGACTCTGATCGACATTGCGCATACGCGCTTCGAGCTCATCGGGGCTGATCCCGGCAGCATAGGCGGCCGCGACCATCCCCCCAGCGCTGGTTCCGGCAATGGCGCGGATGCGAAAGCCTTCCCGTTCCAAAACCCGCAAGACACCGATGTGGGCGTTGCCGCGCACACCCCCACCGCCTAAAGCAACTGCGATATCCATAACACTACCTCCTGACAAATGGTGATTTATACAGAACTTACGCAGTTAATCAGACTTCGGAAGTTTCCGGGAAACGTTTGTTGGGCAAAAATAGTGAAGTCATCGAGCAAATTTCTGAGCTAATGCTGCCTTCAAAACTTCCGAAGTCTCAAGTGCGTAACGCCTGTTACTATATCTTACCCCCACACCCTTGAGAAAAACAAGGTGAAAAAGGGAAGCGAGCAACCCCGCCAAAGCGAGATTTGGAAATCTCGGCTACACTTCCCCCTATTTTTTAAGAAGATGCTCAGGAGCGACGTAAAACTGCCGCCGATAGAGATCGGCGTAGAGACCATCCTGGGCCAGCAAGGATTGATGGTCGCCCCGCTCGACGATTTTACCCTCATCCAGAGCGAAAATCACGTCGGCATTGCGCACGGTCGATAACCGGTGGGCGATGACGAAACTGGTCCGCCCGCCAAGGAGATTCTCGAGCGCTTCCTGGATTAGGGCCTCGGTGCGGGTGTCGACGCTGGCGGTGGCCTCATCCAGAATGAGGAGGCGCGGATCGGCCAGGATGGCTCGGGCGATGGAAACGAGCTGGCGCTGCCCCTGGCTGAGCATGCCGCCGCGCTCGCCGACCTCAGTTTGATAGCCGTCCGGCAGCCGGGTGATGAAATCGTGGGCGTTGGCCAGCTTGGCTGCTTCGATAACGTCCTCATCGGTGGCTTCCAGCCGCCCGTAACGAATATTCTCCATGACGGTGCCGCTGAACAAGAACGGCTCTTGCAAGACCATGCCAATTTGCCCGCGGATGCTGGCCTGGGTGACCTCGCGGACATCATAGCCATCCAGGCGGACGCTGCCCTCGCTGGCCTCGTAGAAGCGCGGGATCAGGCTGACCAGGGTCGTTTTGCCTGCTCCCGTGGGCCCAACCAGGGCAACGGTCTGGCCCGGCTCCGCTTCAAGGTGGATGTCCTCAAGAACATCGAGACCCTGCTCATAGGCGAAAGTGACATCGTCAAACTTGACATGACCGTCCATCACGGGAAGCGGCTCGGCATCGGGCGCGTCTCGAATATCGACCTCTTCGTCGATCAAATCGAAAACACGTTCGGCAGCGGCAAAGGCCGATTGGGCCAGGGTCCACACCTGGGAAATCATCCGAACCGGGCGGAAGAAGCTGCGCACATACTGCAAGAAAGCGACGACCATGCCCACGCTGACCAGGCCATTCACGGCCAGGTAGCCGCCATACCCGGCCACAATGGCCATGTCGAGGGTGCTGAGTACGTCCATGGCCGGGGCAAAGGCGGAGGTGACCGCGTTGGCGCTGACGTTGGCATCCCGGTTGGCCGCGTTTCGCTCGGCAAAGCGGCGGATGTTACGGTCGCCGCGGTTGAAGGCCTGCGCCACCTTGACGCCATCCAACTCTTCCTGCAAGTCCGCCGAGACGTCACCAATGGTTTCACGCGTCTGGCGGAAGGCTCTCCGAGCCATGCGGGCGAACCTGCCCGTGGTCAAGACCATCAAGGGGAGCACGGCCAAGGTGGCCAGAGCGAGCTGCCAATTGAGGCTGATCATCGCCACAACCACGCCGATGAGGGCGAACAGAGACCCCAACGCCTGGGCCAACCCCTGGCTGAAAAAGGAGTTGATCGCGTCGATGTCATTGACCAGGCGGCTCATCAAATCGCCGGCCTCTTCGCTCTCGACATATTGCAATGAGAGCCGCTCCACCTTCTTGAAAATCTTGACCCGCAAATCGGCGAGCATGTTCTGGCCCGCCAAAGACATCCAATAGACTTGAAAGCGCATCGCCACCATGCTGACAAGGTAGACGCCGACCAGCATGAGCATCGTGCGGGCCAAGCCTGAACGATCACCCGCGCTGATAAAGCTATCGATGGCGCGGCCAATCAAGAACGGGCCGGCGGCCTGGGTAGCGGCGTTGATCAAAATCATCACGAAAGCGCCTAACACCGGCAGCCAATAGGGTTTCAATTGGCGTACCAGGCGACCGACGACAGCAGCGCGATCTTCAGCGCGTTCATCTTCACTTTGAGCGATTCGACGCATAGCGTGTCTAGGTCCCATCATAACGGCATCACCTCCTCTTGCTCAGCAAGTCCAGCTCCAACGGCATCCTCATCGAATTGGGTGTCCAAGATGTCTACGTACAACTCACTGGTTTTGAGCAGTTCATCATGCTGGCCCTTGGCGGCCAGTTGACCATCCTCGAGCAGCAAAATCACGTCGGCGTTGCGCACGGTGCTGATCCTTTGGGCGATCACAAAACTGGTTCTATCTTGCATCAGTTCCTCAAGTGCCTGTTGAATATGGTATTCCGTCTCGGCATCCACCGACGAGGTGCTGTCGTCTAAGATCAAAATGTGGGGATCAACAAGCAAGGCCCGGGCGATGGCGATGCGCTGCTTTTGGCCTCCCGACAGGCCGACGCCGCGCTCCCCCACCGGGGTCTCGTAGCCATCGGGCAGGGCAGCGATAAAGTCGTGCGCTTGAGCGGCCTGCGCCGCAGTGATGATCTCATCCATCTGGGCGTCGGGTCGGCCATAGGCGATGTTTTCCCTGATCGTGCCCGAAAACAGGGTCGTCTCCTGCAAGACGATCCCGACTTGTCGCCGGAGCGAATCCAGGGTGACATCGCGGACATCGTGTCCATCGATCAAGACCTGGCCCTCGGTGACGTCGTAAAAACGGGGGATCAGGTTGATGATCGTCGATTTTCCCGCCCCGGTCTGGCCGAGAATGGCGATGGTTTCTCCCGGCTCGGCGACGAAGGAGACATCGTGGAGGATGTCCTCCTGGCCGCCGCAGTAGCGGAAGCTGACATCGTTGAACCGGACTCGCCCCTTCAAAGCGGGCAAGGGAATCGCGTCCGGCTTTTCTTCCACCTCGGAACGGGCGTCGATGACCTCGAAGATTCGCTCGGCAGAGGCCTCCGCTCGTGAGAGCAGCGTGCCGATCATCCCCATTTGGAAGATGGGCATCAACATGAAACCGATATAGCCGGTGAAAGCGACCAACTCTCCCAGGGTCAGGCGCGCCTGGATCACTTCCAGGCCTCCGACCCAAACAACGGCGACCATGCCCAAATTGGCGATCAAGAAAATCAAAGGGAACGCGGTCGAAAACAGGCGCACAAGCTGGAGATTTTCATCCAGCAGGCTATTGTTCTGTTGGAGATAGCGGTTGATCTCGTAAGGTTCGCGGGCAAACGCCTTGACCACCCGCATCCCGGCGAGATTCTCTTGCAAGATGCTGTTGAGCGTGCCCAGCTTGCGCTGCACAGCGCGTGACACCGGGATGATTCGGCGCACAAAAACAGCAAAGATGGCAAAGATCAAGGGAATCATGCCAAACAAGATCAGGGCCAGCTTCCAATTCATCCAAAACATGATCCCCAGCGTGCCCAGCAGCATCAGCGTCGCCGAGCCGAGCAAGACGACACCGCGGCCGACAAAATGGCGGACCATCTCGACGTCGGATGTCATCCGGGTCATCAACTTGCCGGTCTGGGCGCGATCATGGTAGGAAAAGCTCAGCTTCTGCAACTTCTCGAAGATGGCGTTGCGCAGGTCATAGGCAACGCCCTGGGAGGTCACTTCCGACCAGTAGGCCTGCAAAAAATTGAACACCCCGCGGACGACCGCGACCCCCACCAACATGGCAGCCACCTGCCAGACGCGGGTCAGGTTCAGCGGTGTGATCCCTTCATCGATCAGCCATTTGAGTAACTGCGGCGTGGCCAAATTGGCCAGATTGACCAACAGCAGGGCGATCCCGCTGCCCAGCGCTGTGGGCCAATAATCTTCCAAATATTTCAGAGTACGAGAGACATAGATCATAAACGTTTGAGGACTCCTTAGTGACTTCAAACCTCACAGGTCTATGAGACCTGTGAGGTTTTACCAAGCTTATTCTTTGACAACCACTATGCATTTTTACCAACCATGCCAAACCAAAACCTGTCGGTGATGGTGCGCACGTCAGCGGGTGTGATATCGCTCTGATGGCAGGCATGCCGATAGCGGATCAAGCCGTGAAGCATCCCCAGGAGCAGCGAGGCGGCGGAATAACCATCCGGCAGCGCTTGCAGTTCCTCCTGCTCCACAGCCCGTTGGAGCGCGTCTTCGAGCGGCGCCAAAACGGTGTGAAACAATTGGGCGTGGTGCTGGTGAGCCTCTTCTTTGCTCATCCCCGCCGGGCGGTGGCGCAACGCAAAAAAAAGCGAGCGACGGGAGGCGACCAGATCGACATAAGCTGTCAAAATGGCAACGACCTGTTCCTTGATCGCTTCATGCCCCGCAGCGGCTTCACGCATTCGTTGGCCTAACCGGCTGGTGTAAAGCTCCAGCACTTCCTTATATAAGGCCTCTTTGCTGTCAAAGTGATAATACAACGCCGCGTTGGTCAAGCCACAAGCCTGGGCAATCTGGCGAATGGAGACAGATTGATAGCCATGCTCGGTGAACAGGCCCTCGGCCACATCGAGAATTTTTTTTCGTCCGACTGGTGCGTTTTGTGCGTTCATAGCCTTCCTTACTGAACGTTTGGTAAGTAGTGTAGCAACAGAGCAGAGATGTGTCAAGATAGATTCCAGGGTATACTTTGCCAGAGAGTTATAGCAACGATCACGATTTACCAACGAAAAAGCCAGGAAGACAGAAGCCCGGCATGGCTATCTCTAATCATAAAATGGGTCATCACAAAAGGAGGCCAACAATGAAACGAATCCGAACCGAAATCCCTGACCCCAAACGCCAAAGACTATATCGGAACGCGATCTTGATCGCCCTGGGCGGCAACGCGCTGTTGGCAGCCGCAAAAGGCGTGTTGGCCTGGCTTACCGGCAGCAGCGCGATCTTCTCGGACGCGATTAATTCCCTCTCGGATATGCTTTACAGCCTGCTGATGAGCGCGGGGTTGTACGTCTCGCAACAACCGGCCGATGAGGATCATCCCCAGGGACACGCCCGTTTCGAGCCGCTGGTCAGCCTGTTCATCGCCGGGGCGATGACCGTAGCCGGGGGAACCGCTGTATGGAAGAGCATTCAGCGATTTTTGAGTGGCGGGAACGCCGTTCCGGCCACATGGCCGACAGTGGTGCTGCTCGGAAGCATGGTCGTCAAAGTGGGCATGTACCTGCTGGTCAACCGCATCGGCGATGAGGCCCTTAGCCCGGCCATCCAGGCAAGCGCCAGGGACAATCTCGCCGATATTCTCACCTCGGCAGCGGCCTTGCTCGGCGTCTGGGGAGCTCGGCTGATCAATCCCATTTTTGATCCCATTGCTGGATTCCTGGTCGGGCTATGGATCTTCCGGGCGACGATCGAAATCATTCGAGAAAACGTCGGCTATCTGACCGGCCGCGGCGCGCCATCAGCATTATGCCAACAAATCGCCGAGAGAACTCGAAACGTGCCGGGTGTGGAGGGAGTTCACCAGGTCATCGCCGACTATGTTGGGCCGCGCCTGAGGGTCGACATGCACGTGGAAATCGACGGCGATGTGAGCCTGCAACACGCCCACGAGATTGGGGAAGACGTGCGCAGGGCGGTCAAGGAAATCCATCAGGTGGATCTGGTCTTCATCCATCTTGAGCCCATCGGCGGGGACCACCCGCACTAAAACGATGCCTGGCCTCCCTCGAGCAAGGGAGAAACAAGCAGGGTCAGGGTAATCAGGCCGATCGCTAGGGTGAGCCCATAGACAAAAGCGTTCTGCAACCACGAGTTGGTCCACGCCCCCATCAATTTGGAATCATTAACCAACCGCAATACCAACACCAGGAGCACCGGCAGCAAAATCGCATTGAGAGCCTGCGAGAGCCACATCAGTGGAAAGAGCGGAATATTGGGGATCAGCACCACAAACACCCCTAACACGATGAATGCCACATAGATGCCATAAAAAATGGGGGCCTCCCGCGGAGGGTTGTCGAGCCCACGCTCCCAACCAAAGGCCTCACAGACCGCATAGGTAGTCGAGAGAGGCAGCACAGAAGCCGCCAGAAGCGAAGCTCCAAGCAGACCTACCGAGAAGAGATAGCGCGCTCCGGCTCCTGCAACGGGCTCAAGGGCCAGGGCCGCATCCGCGGCACTGTCGACAGGAAGACCGATCGCGAAAAGAGTAGCCGCGGTGGCGATGATGATGAAAGCCGAAACGACATTGCCCCACACAGCGCCTAACACCACATCCAAGCGGGCGTAGCGATAGCGACTCGGATCGATCCCCTTGTCGGTCACGGAGGCCTGCATGTAGACGATAGCCCAGGGCGTGATGGTGGTCCCCACCGTCGCCAGCACTGCGAAGATGAATTCGCGATCCAGCACTACCGTAGGCACGACCGCACGTTGCAGAACCAATTCCCAATCCGGGTTGGCGGTGAAAGCGGAGACGATGTAACTGAGAGCCGCAAGACTCAAGAAGATGAGCACTTTCTCGACGTATTCATAAGAGCCGCGTAAAACCAGAAAACCGACTAACAATCCCGCAAGGGGAACCACAACATAGCGGCTGAGGCCGAAGAGTTCCGCGGCGCCTGCGACACCGGCAAACTGTGCTACTGTCGTTCCGAAATTCGCCAGCAGGAGAGTCGCCATGGCAAAAGTTGTCACTTTGACCCCAAATTGCTCACGAATTAGATCGGCAGTCCCCTTGCCCGTCACCGTTCCCATGCGGGCGGCCATCTCTTGGACAACTACCTCGCCAATGGTGATGAAAACGAGTATCCAAAGAAATTTATATCCGTAGGTAGAGCCGACCAGGGAGTAGGTGGCAATCCCCGGGGCATCGTTGTCCGCGCTGGCAGTGATCAGACCCGGCCCGATAATGGAGAAGATAAAGAAGAATCGGGCCAGCACTTTCTTGAGGTTCCGTTTGCGATTCATGGTTTCTCCTAGAAGAAGCGCGGCAGGCGTTTCTTCCACGCCGTCGGCAACACCGCGTCGATGGCATCATCAACCGTAACAATCCCCAGAAGTTTTTGAGTTTCCTCATCGACGACGGGGACAGAGAGGAGGTCGTATTTGGCTACCAAGTAAGCCACATCAACCTGGGACGTGTAGGGATCTACCGTAATTGGTTCCGTTTCCATCTCTTGGTCGAGTGAGGCTGTGGGAGGGGCCAGGACAAGATCGCGCAAGCTGACTACAGTTCGCAAGATATCCTGCTCGTCGACAAGATGCACGTAATACATCATCTCATCCTCACGATTCTCCTCTGAGTTTCGCAAGTAATCCAGTATTTCTCCAGCACGCAAGCCAAAGGGCGCGTAGGCATATTTGGTGGTCATGATGCCGCCAGCAGTATGCTCAGGATACGCCAACAGCGAACGAATCTCCACCTCATCAGCATCATTCATGAGATCAAAAAGTACCGACGAGGTGTCTTCGGGTAGATCGGCCAGGAGGTCTGCGGCTTCATCTGGACCCATCTCCTCCAGGATGTCGGCAGCACGCTCAGGAGAGAGTTGCTCGAGAACGGCAGCCTGGGTCTCCAGGGAGCTCTCCTCAAGCGTGTCAGCCAGTGTGGCATCGTCGAGGGTCGCCACGAATTGTTGACCGGTCCGGCGGTCAAGGTCATTGACGATGGCCGCGATGTCAGCAGGGTGCAGACTGCTGATCTTGTCATGAGTGATGCGCAGCTTGAGAACATCCTCCTCCTGAATAGGAACGATATTCTCCCAGGGAATGACGCGATCGGGTAAAGCGACGCCCAAACGGCGCGCGGCGCCAGATAAAAACGTCTCCCAGCCCAAGCGTCGGAGCAATCCTCGCCCACCTACGTCAACACCGGTCACGGAGAAGCGGTCGTGGATGCGCGCTAACTGAACGTCGTTCACGCGCACCACCCGGCGGTCGTCTACGTCGACGATTTGGTGGTCGAGGACGCCCTCTACCAAGTACAGTTCCTGACCGGAGGGCTGATATGAACTGACTTGATCACGAGAGACCGCAATCACAGGGCTGGGGAAGAGTTCGCTTATTTGCTTAGCAGGGATGAATCGCAGGTTTTCTCCCTCGCGCACGACCAGTGCCTGCACCTCAGGAGCAGGACCAGAAAGACGCCCGATGAGCAAATCGGTCAATTTCCCTAGAGGACGCCCCCAGGAATCCCATATTTGTTTGTCTTGCAATTGGCTTAGATAGAACATGACACCACCTCCACGAATTGAAATGACGATCCTGCAGAACTCATAGGGACCGGCACGCCAACAGGGACACAGCATGTGCTGTATCCCTTGGGGTGTGTCAGGGGAACTCAGCCCATCCTATGCCCCTATTGTCTGTCCCCAGGTACTGGAAGGGTCGGTGAGTTCTTCGGATGTAGTTTCTTGAGTCTCCATTGATTTAAACCGTGTGCACTTCACGAAAGAATACGAACAACGACATTTTATAAGTATACTGGAATCTGACATAAATAACAAATCAAACGTCGGGCGATTTCTCTGACCGCAACCCGTGGTGTGGGTTGCGTTTGGGTCCCGGCACCTTGGACACAGAGACGAAGCGTGCACAGCGAGCGACGATATACTTCAAAAAGACCTTCGCTCAAGATAGAAAAGTTAGGATTTTTTCGATTTCGGCTCAGCCTTAACAATTTGTTAAACTTCGAAAAGTATAATCTGGGAAATAATTGTTCCCAACGTAACATTGGAGAACGTTCGAGTCCACTGAAAAACCGTGCTCTTGATAATCCAAGCCAACCTCCAAAAGACTCAGCGAACGCTGTGTCTCTTGCAGTTAGTTTGTCCTTTTTCAAGCCATATTCATCTTCGCAAAGCATCAGCAAATTATGCAAACATCTATTGCTCGCACTCCCCGTATCATTCTGCTCGCTCTGTACGTCCTGGCAAGCGTGGCCATTTTTATCGCCGCGTTATTGTCACCCCAGTTTGCCAACATCGCCAAGGCACCGTTGCGAAATTTGGTCATGCCGGAGCCGGAATCGGTGATTCTCTCCCTGCTCTACTCCACCGAGAAGGCTGCCTGGCTCGACGAGATCATCACCGAGTTCGAGAGCACGCAAAAGACGCCCAATGGTCGGCCAATCCAAATTGAGCTCTCCAAGGCCGGATCACGGGATATTTACCTGGACGTGCTCAACGGCGCCCAGCCGGACATGATCAGCCCGGCCAGTTCGCTACAGATCTCGCTGTTGAAAGACTTATCCGAAGCCAAATTCGGCTCCGCCATCGTTGATCCCACTGGGAGCAAGGATTGCCAACCCGTGCTCAAGACTCCCCTGGTGCTGGTCGCCTGGGATGAACGCGCCGATGTGCTCTGGGGGGACGAGATCAACGGCGATTTGTGGAAAGACTTGCACACCGCCGTGACCGACCCCGAAGGCTGGGCTTCCTATGGAGAGGCCGAATGGGGCTATGTCAAATTTGGGCAGACCAACCCGCTGAAATCGAACAGCGGCTTCATGACCATCGTCCTGATGACCCACGACTATTTTGGCAAATCCACGTTGGAAGCTGGCGACATCCTTTCCGATCAAGATTACCAGGAATGGTTCCTCGAATTCCAGAACACGATCTCCGAATTTGGGGACAGCACCGGCACCTACATGCGCGAGATCGTCGCCTACGGGCCGAGCAAATATGACATCGTCGCAGTCTACGAAGCGACAGCCATCGAGCAAGCTGAGAACGCCGAAGGACGCTACGGCGAGTTGCAGGTTTATTATCCCCCCACCACGGTGATGAGCGATCATCCCTTCTGCATCCTCAACGGAGCGTGGGTCACGCCCGAAAAACGGGAGGCCGCCCGCCTGTTCGTCGAGTACCTCACCAGCCCCCCTGCTCAGAAATTGGCCTTGATGAACTACGGATTCCGCCCGGTGGACACGTCCATCGTCCTGGATCAAAGCGGCAGCCCCTTCCAAACCTATCGCAGCCACGGGGTCAGGATCGACATTCCCCTCGAAATCACCATTCCGGACGGCAACACGCTCAACACGCTGCTGGATTTCTGGAATCGCAATGTAGGACAATAATCCCCAGGCACTCCCTGGCGAGCAAGAGGAGTTTCCGATGAAAAAATATACCCTTTCCATCTCAGCAATTGCTTTTTTCCTGCTGATCGTCAGCCTGGCCTGCGGGATGACAGGCTCCAGCCCAATCGCCAATCTGGGCGGAGGAGAAGTCGTCGTCAGCATCGTCTACGGCTCGGAAAAAGAAGAATGGCTGGTTCCCCTGGTGGAGCGCTACAACCAGGCAGGCCACAAAACCGAAGCCGGCGCCAAGATCGTCATCGAAGCGACGCCGATGGGCTCGGTCGAATCGGCCAACCGGATCATCGAGGGCAACCTGGAGCCGACGGTGTGGAGCCCGGCTTCGTCGATTTACATCCCCGTGGCCAACGCCGAATGGCGCAAGACCCACAGCGAAGACCTGGTCGTGGGCACGCCCAATGACCTCGTGCTCAGCCCGGTGGTGATCGCCATGTGGGAGCCGATGGCCAAAGCGCTGGGATGGCCGGACACGCCGATCGGTTGGGTTGACATCGCCGAACTCTCCACCTCCGAAGAGGGCTGGGAGGCCTACGGCTATCCTGAATGGGGCGACTTCAAGCTGGGCCACACCCACCCCGACTTCAGCAACAGCGGAATCGTCTCGATCATCACCGAGGTCTACGCCGGTTTGGACAAAACTCGCGACCTGACCCTGGACGACCTCGATGATGAAGATTTGCGCGATTTCATGGCCGACGTCGAGAGCAGCATCATCCACTACGGCTCCAGCACGGGCTTCTTTGCCCGGCGGATGTTCCAAAACGGGCCTTCCTACCTGAGCGCGGCGGTGATGTACGAAAACCTGATCGTCGCCCAGGAGGCCAAACGCATCGCCGGGGAAGTGGCTCAAATTCCCGTTGTGGCCATCTATCCCAAAGAGGGCACCTTCTGGACGAATAACCCCTACGCAATCCTCAACGCCGAATGGGTCACGGCAGAACAGAAGGAGGCCGCCGAAGATTTCGAAGCCTTCTTGCTGGCCGAAGAGCAGCAGCGCGGCGCCATTGATCTTGGCTTCCGCCCCGCGGACCCGGCCATCCAACTATCCTCCCCGCTGGACGCCCAGCACGGCGTCGACCCCAAACAACCTCAAACGGTTCTCGAAATCCCGGACGCCGAGGTGATCCAGGACATCGTCGCCCTGTGGCGAGAGACCAAGAAACCGGTCGATGTCTCTATCGTGCTGGACATTTCCGGGAGCATGAGCGGAGAAAAGATCAGTGCGGCGCGGGCCAGCCTGGTCAACTTCATCGACCTGTTTCAGGATCGCGACCGGATGCAGGTGATCGCCTTCAGCGATGAGATCATCGAGATGAGTCCGCTCTCTCCTCTCGAAGACAAACGCGAAGAACTGAAAGTGCGCGTCTCCGGCGTATTGGAGGGAGGCGGCACAATGTTGTATGACGCCACCGATCAAGCCTACGATGATTTGCTCGAAAACGGCGATCCCGATCATATCCGCGCTGTCGTTGTCCTTACTGATGGCGCCGACACGGATTCAACGATGAGCTTGAACCAACTTCTCGATGAGATTGGCGCGCATGAGGAGGAAGGCGGCAACGCGATCAAAGTGTTCACCATCGCTTTTGGCAACGACGCCGAGAAACATATCCTCACCGACATCTCCGAGGCGACCGGCGGCAAACAATACGACGCCACACCGACGACGATCCGCGACATTTACGCCGAAATCGCGACTTTCTTCTAAACGAGGCCTCTATGCGTTCTCCCCTACTTATCGCGATTCTCAATCCCCTTAATATCGCCATGCTGGCAATCTCTGTCGTGGCCGGGCTGCTGGCCGCCTGGTGGCTCTTCCCGGTCGGGATTCTGCTTTGGCTGGTCATGATCATGCTGGTGGCGTTCAACCCGTCCCTGAGAATGTACAAACAAATGGAGAAGCGCCCCCCGCTGACCCAGCGCTTCCAACTCTATTACAATCGCCTGGAGAACAGCCAGGTGCGTATTTACCGTGTCATCACCGGAGTCAAGCCGAAAGTGCGCCAGAAGCTCAATCCACTCTGGCACAGCGTCGACGAGCTTGTCGATCAGGCCTACTTCTTTTGCGAGCAGCTCACCGTCCTGGAAAATCACCGTCTGGTCTCCCAGCGTGGGATCAACATCAAAGATCAAATCGCCGACCTCGACTATCGCATCGAGCACGAAGAAGACGAAAATGTGCGCAAGGAATTCGAGGACTCTCGTGCTGCGCTGCAAAAACGCTATGCCAACATGTTGGCGCTGGGCAAACAACTCGACCGCGCCGAGGCCCACTTGACCACCTTGACCAGTGAACTGGCCCAGACACTCACAGAAACCATCCGGATTCAATCCTTGCCCCCCGATCAGCTTCAAGCAGAAGTCGAAAAGTTGAAGCAAAACCTGGAAGAAGAACGGCAACGCTTGCAAGAAATTGACATGTCGGTACCTGAGTGATGCCAAGATGGAAGCACACAAAAATGAAAAGAAAGAGAGAAGCATGAAAATTCCCCATTGGTTACGAGTAACC
>CAZJBA010000037.1:0-21136 GCA_964544065.1 uncultured Anaerolineales bacterium
GTCTCACGCCGAAGTCTCACGCCGAAGTCTCACGCCGAAGCCCCGCCGCCGAGGACGGCGGCTTGAGCATTTTACGGATAGGCTCTAAGCAAATTTGACATGCTACAATATAACACAAATATTGGTATGTTGACAAAGGAGATTCAGCCATGACCAGAAAACAACTTTGGACCCTTCTATTCGCTTCGCTGCTCGGTGTTCTCTTGCTGAGCGGCTGCCAGGCGTTCGGCCTATTCCAGAAGAACATCCAGGCCAGCCCGGCGCCGACGACCGTCCCGCTGCCAACCGCGACATCCATCGAGACGGATCAACCGCCCGAACCCACCGCCACGCAGGCAGCGACCGAGGCGAGCGAGGAAGAAGCAGCCATCCCCACGCGTGTCGTCCCACCCCAGGAGAGCATCCAATTGCCGCCCGGCTTTGGCATCTCGGTCTTTGCCGAGGGATTGCTCGGCCCGCGGATGATGGCGGTGGGCCCGGACGAACAGCTTTACGTCGCCGAACGCGCTGCTGGACGGATCGTCCGCCTGCCCGACCGCGATGGAGACGGCGTCGCCGATGGCGTTGAAATCGTCGCCGACGGCCTGAACGCGCCCAGCAGCATTGCTTTCTACAAGGACGGCTCTCTCTACGTGGGCGAAACCACGCAAATCCTGCGGCTGAGCGATCCGGACGGGGATGGCATCTTTCAAGAGCGAGAAATCATCATTGAAGGACTCCCCGACGGGGGGCACAACACCCGCACCGTGCTTTTCAGCCCCGATTGGGCCTACCTGTATGTCTCGGTCGGCTCGTCTTGCAATGTCTGCGAGGAGGCCGATGCGCGCAGAGCCACGCTTGTGCGCTACCTGCCCGATGGCAACGATGAGCAGATCTACGCCCGAGGCCTGCGCAACGCGGTTGGAATCGTCTTCCGGCCCGGCACGGACGAGCTCTGGGCGACCAACAACGGCCGCGACTGGCTCGGCGACGACCAGCCCCCGGAGACAATCTACAAGGTGCAGCAAGGCGACGATGCCGGATGGCCGCGTTGCCATGCCGGGCGAATCATCGACCCGGAGTTTGGCCAGGAAGGTGTCTGCGAGGGCGTCCTGGATCCCGCCGTCGAGATGCAGGCCCACTCCGCCCCGCTGGGGTTGACCTTCTACACCGGGGAACAATTCCCCAAGGCCTGGAGCGGCCTGTTTGTGGGCTTCCACGGCTCGTGGAACCGCTCCACACCGACGGGTTACAAAGTGATTCACATCCCCGTCGACGAGAACGGCCAGACCGGCCCGGTGCAAGATTTCGCCACCGGCTGGCTGCGCCAGGACGGCTCACAGTGGGGCCGCCCCGTGGACGTCCAAACCGGCTCGGACGGCAGCCTATTCGTCTCGGACGACGGCGCCGGTTTCATCTACCGAATTTTCTACACGGGTGAATGAGCTTCTGATTCCCCCGTTTCATCAGACTTCCGAAGTCTGGGAGACTTCGGAAGTCTGTTTTGATTTACTTCAACATCCACAAACTAACCGACATGACCATCATTCCGGCGACGATGCCGACAATGCTGAGATGCTCCTCCTCATAGGCACGCGAAACGGGCAACAATTCATCCACGGCAATAAAGACCATGATACCTGCCACCGCTGAGAGCAGCCACCCCAATACTTGATCGTTCAAAAAGGGCATCAGCACAAGCGCGGCCAGGAGCGCCCCGGCCGGTTCGGCCACGCCCGAGAGGAACGACCACCAGAACGCCTTGGCGCGGCTTTTCGTGGCCGCATAAACCGGCGCAGACACGGCCAATCCCTCCGGAATGTTGTGGATGGCAATAGGAATGGCGACGGCAATGCCCAATTGAGGGTCGCTCAAGGCGGTCGCAAACGAGGCCATCCCCTCCGGGAAGTTGTGAATCCCCAGGCCGAGGGCCACGAACAAGCCTGTTTTAAGCAAACGCTGCTGCAAGGCTTCTTCTTCGTTTCGGTCATCGCAATCGTCAAGAGCATCTTCCCCACACTCGGTATGGTGATGCTCGGCCATGTAATCATGGGGGATCAAAGCATCGATCAAGAACATCACGATCATGCCGCCAAAGAAAGCAAGGTTGGCGGCGGCGAAGCCGATGGACTCAATCCCGCTGGGGAGCAGCTCGACAAACGAGACCAGGATCATCACACCGCCTGAAAATCCCAAGGTAATGGTCATCAAACGCGGCCCAGGCTCACGGCGCAAGACCAAGGCCAAAATGCTGCCAATGGTTGTGGATAAGCCTGCCAGAGCAGACAAGAAGAGAGCGAAAAGAATCGGTGATTGCATGAAACCCATCCTACACCTCCACGCCTAACAAGATGCGCACAAGGTAGCCGATCCCGAAGCTCAACGCGGCGACGCTGAGGCTCAAACCGGCCATTTCGGTGAAGCGGCTCCGGAAAGAGACATTCTGGGCAATGGAAACATAATAGGTAAAGGCCGCCACAATAGCAACAGCCACTCCCAGGGAAAAGGCCAGGCAGAGATAATAGTTGTTAAAAAGCAGGTATGGCAAGATCAGCATAAAGACTGTGAAAATGTAGGCGATTCCCGTGTAGACCGAGGCCTTGAGCGGATTCTTGGTCTGCTTCTCCTGGCGGGACTTGGTCGCAAGGTACTCCGAAGCCCCCATCGAGAGCGAGGCGGCGATGCCCGTGATCAGGCCTGTCAGCGCAATCAGGCGGGTGTTCTGCAAGGCAAGGGTCAACCCGGCCAACGCGCCGGTCAACTCGACCAGGGCGTCATTCAGGCCTAACACGATCGAACTGATATATTGCAAGCGCTCTTCATCCAACAACTGAATCAACTGGCACTCGTGCTCTTCTTCCTCTTTCATGATTTGTCCCGCTTCGGGAATGATCTCCTGCAAAGCGGCATAACTGCGCTGGGCGCTCTCTTCGGCCCGCTCCATCAACTTGATCCCAAAGGTGTAGCCAAAAATCCGGCTGACCAAGACATAAAACCAAACCTTCCAGGGATTGGGTTTGATCTCTTCCTGGGTATATTTTTGCCAGACGCGGGCGTGGCGCAGCTCGTCATCAGCAATTTGTTCCAGAATCTCGCTGTTCTCTGGCGACTTAACCGCCGCGGCCAACTTGCGATAAATTTCATTTTCGCTGATTTCATCTTCTTGAAAGGCTAAGACCTGTTTACGAATGTTTTCATCTAGGGACATGCACACGCCTCCTCTCCGCCCGATTCATGCGCTCTGTTGCTGCAATCCTCGGGGCTATATTCGATTTCTGTGGTGATGTGGGCAAAATCATACTCACGGAGCAAGATTTTGGCCGCTCTCTTGATCTCAAGGGTTTGCTCTTTGGTGGTGTTTTTGCCAACGGCAAGATGGGTGGTTAAGATGTGATGCTCGCCATCCAACGACCAGATATGGGTATGGTGGACGGATTCGACACAATCGATCGCTTCGAGTTGGCGCTCAATTTGCTTGATCTCGAAACTGCCGGGAACGGCCTGCAAAAATAGCCCCGCCGTTTCGCGTAAACTTTTGACCACGTTATAAAGCACGTACAGAGAGATCAAAATGGACAAGAGCGGATCCAGCATGGGTAGATCGACAAAGACCAGCACCACGGCGACAACGAGCACAGCGACCCAACCGAGCACATCTTCCATCAGATGCCAGGCGACCACTTTGGCGTTCATGGATCGATCGTCTTTGAGGCGCAGCACGGCGATTCCGTTGGCGAGGATTCCGCCGATGGCAAAGATCACCATCCCGGCTGCATTCGGCGTTTCCGGCGCAAAAAGACGCGGGACCGCCCGCACGAGCACCAGGATGGCTCCCACGATCAGGATGACGGTGTTGATCAAGGCCCCCAACAACGAAAAACGCCGGTAGCCGTAAGAAAAGCGTTCATCCCCCTCCTTGCGAGCATAGCGATCCAGGAACCAGGCAAACCCTAACGAGACACTATCGCCCAAATCGTGGGCCGCGTCCGACAGGATCGCCAGGCTGTTGGTCCAAAATCCGCCGATGATTTCAAGGATGGTGAAACTCAAATTGAGAAAAAAGGCGACTTTGATATTGTCGGCTTGATGTTCATGTTGGTGCAAATGGGTCATGCTAAAAAGAACTCCCTAAAATATTCAAACATCAAGTTTACTCTCTTTACACCTGCTTCGGAGATGAATGTTTCCAAGCTCAAGCCTGATCAAGATGCTTGCCGCAACCCGAGCGCCAGACATCGCAGTCGGGCCGCAACAAGGCGTTGGCTTCCCGCGGGCCCCAACTGCCGCGCGGATAGGTGATCAACTCACCCGCATCAGGTGATTGCCACCCTGCGATGATCGGATCGATCAGTCGCCAGGCCGCCTCGATGCCATCGCTGCGGGCAAAAAGAGAGGGGTCGGATTGGAGAGCATCGAGGAGCAAACGCTCATAAGCATCGGGCAGGGTGACATCTTCAAAAGCGCGCTGATAGTGAAATTCCATATCAACCGAGCGGGTTTCCTGAATTTTGCCCGGCACCTTGGCCTCAAACTTGAAGTGGATGCCCTCATCAGGCTGGATACACAGGGAGAGCATGTTGGGGACGTGCTCATAATCCTCGGGAAGATCGAACATCATGTGGGGCGGCTCCTGGAATTCGATGTTGATCTCGGTGGTCTTGAGAGGCAACGCTTTGCCGGAACGCAGATAAAAAGGGACGCCTTTCCAACGCCAGTTATCGATGAACAAACGCAAGGCCGCATAGGTGGGCGTGCGCGAATCCGGAGAGACGCCCTCGGTTTGGAGATAACCACCATACTGGCCCAAGACGGTATCATCGATCAAAATCGGACGGATCGACTCCAAGACCTTGACTTTCTCATTACGCAACGCGTCCGCGTCTAACGAGGCGGGAGCCTCCATGGCGATTAACGTCAAGAGCTGAAAAAGGTGGTTTTGGAACATATCCCGCAGCACACCGGCCTGATCGTAATATCCGGCCCGGTGGCCGACATCGACCTGCTCTGCCACCGTGATTTGAACATTGTCAATGTAGCGCCGATTCCAGATCGGCTCATAGATAGTGTTGGCAAAACGAAAAACAAGGATATTTTGCGCTGTCTCTTTACCCAGATAATGATCGATGCGATAGACCTGATTTTCGTCAAAAACAGCGTGAACGGAATCGTTGAGTGCCTGCGCGGACTCGATATCACGGCCAAATGGTTTTTCAATCACAATGTTGCGCCAGCCTGCCTGCTCGTCGGCCATGCCGACTTGGCCCAAGTTCTTGACCGCAATCGGATAGAAACGGGGCGAAATTGCCAGGTAATAAAGTCGATCGGCATCTCGTTGTTCGAGTTTGTCTAGATAGTTATCCAGACGCGAAAAATCATCTGGTTCGGTCAGGTCGCCGGTGAAATAGTGCAGCATGGAGCTGAATTGATCCCAATCCTCGGGGTTGAAAGACTCGGGGCTAAATTTCTGGACACCTTCACGCAGGCGTTGGCGAAACGCATCATCGCTGTAATCGCTGCGGGCAAAACCGACGATAGTAGCGCAACAGGGCATCCGCCCCTTGCGATAGTTGTTGTACAGCGCCGGAATCAGTTTGCGCCAGGTCAAATCGCCTGAAGCGCCAAAAATGACAATCGTGGTTGGTTTCAAAACGGTCGACATAACTCACACCGTTCCGTAAACAGGAATGGCAGCGCCGTGAATGTCACGGGCGGCATCCGAAGCGAGGAACAGAATCACCTCGGCCAGGGATTCGGGCGTCACCCAGCGGCTGTGGGTGGCATTGGGCATGTATTTCCGATTGACCGGCGTGTCGATAATGCTGGGCAAAACGCAGTTGACGTTGATGCCTTCCCGCTTCAACTCCGCAGCCATACTTTCAGTCAACCGGATGACGGCGCTTTTCGCGGCGCTATACGCCGAGGTATTTTTGCCGCCCTTCAAACCGGGCTTGGCCGCGATGTTGACGATCTTGCCCGTTTCCCGCTCCAGCATGGAGGGGATCACGGCATGGCTGAGATTGAAGGCGGTACGGACATTCAGGTTGAACATGTGATCAAGCGTATCGAGTTTCATCTCGTGGACCGGCTTGCCCGCCTTGTAACCGCCGACGGTGTTGACCAACACATCGACGCGCCCCAATTTCTCCAGCGCTTCCTCCACCATCACAGCGACGGCTTCAGGATCGGTGACATCGACGGAAGTGGCCAAAAGATGATCGGGGGAATCAACCAATTCGGCGAAAATGTCATGGAGACGATCCGGATGACGGTCGACGAGAGCAAGATTTGCGCCCGCCCCTTGAAAAGCCTTGGCGACGGCGTTGCCCAAATTGCCTGCCGGGCCGGTGATCATGGCGACTTTGTCATCAAACTTGAACATAAAGACCTCCTATTATCTTGAAAAAAGGGTCAGAGAAACTAAAGGTACCAGAGGAGCCAGAAGCCTGAGAGGGGTCAAAGGCATCACAGGGTCTTCAGCTTCTCGAATCCGTTGAAACCTCAATGTGTAGAATATCGTGTTGGGCAAAGATCGGACCCACGTCGATGCCCAAGCGCTCGTAGAGTTTGGGCGGCACGCTGATGTCGGCCAGATACAATTCACCCACATACGCAGCCGCGCCGGGCGCTCGCAGTCCCTCTTTGGGCAGGGCCAAGGTCAGCGTAGCGGCAGCACGGATGGTGGGTGGATGCGCCTCTCCCGTGGTGGAATCCAGCCCGGAGGGGACATCCAGGCTGAGGATGGGCGCATCCTGGGCGTTGGCCGCTGCGATCAACTTTGCTGCCGGGCCGCGGGGAGAACCGGTCAAGCCGTAACCAATGATCGCATCGATGATCAAATCGGGGGGATGGTCAAAGCCAAACTCCTCTGCCGTTTGGATGGGAATGTCCATCCGGCGCAAACTATCCAGTTGATGAGCGGGAACACCGCGGTAATCCTCGTCGGGATGGGTGGTGACGACGTGAACGGTCGCGCCCCAACTGGACAGCCTCCGAGCGGCGACCAGGCCTCCGCCGCCATTGCCGCCCCTCCCGGCCAGGATGACCACATCACACTCGCGCGGGTCTCCGTCCATGAAACGAGTACGCGCCAAGTGAGCAAGATTCCGACCCGCGTTTTCCATCATCTGGATCAACTCGATGTGATAGTCCTCGATCATCGCTTCATCGACGACGCGCATCTGATCGGTAGAGAGAAAGGGTATCATTGTGATCTAGAGAAAAACGGCCCTGGCACCACTGCCAGAGCGGTGAAGGGCCGTCGTGCCTTGGCGGGCGGAAAAACTCAGGCCAAGTCAATCTCTTTGCTGCTCTCCCACAAGCCGTGAATGTTGCACAGGGAAACAGCGTGGAGAGTGCCCGGTTTGCTCACTTTGAGAGCAGCGGTGACCTGATGATGGGTATAAACGGGACCCTCATTCGGGCCGGCGACAGATTCTCCATGGGCTTTGAATTCGAACCGCCCCACCTGGAAGGGGAATTTCTCGCCCTCAGGATGGTAGTACAAATCAATCCAGCTAATGTGATGCTCGGTGGTGTTGGGATGGGCAATCTCTTTGCCCAGGCCAACCTTGACCTCGAAAACATCGTCAGCCTTGACGGCATCGGGGCATTCGATCACCGGCATATGCTTCTCTTTTTTCCAATCACCTGTTTGAAGTAATTCTCCTAACGATTTCATGATCATCTCCTTTCTTTCATCAATTCAATATCTTCTGCCAGAGCCTGAAGGTCTTCCTCGTGCTCCAGCTCATCGGTAAGAATTTGCAAAACAATGTCATACGTTACGGGATCGGTATCCCTGGTCAGGCCGATCAAATCCTGGTAAACATCGATGGCACACTGCTCACCCTTGATGTTTTGCTCCAAGAGCACCTCAACATAAGGGGCATCCGGGACTTCGTAGCCGCAGTTGGTCATCTCGTACCACATCTCCGGACTGATCGGCGGCGTGCCGCCCAACTGGATGATCCGGGGAGCCAACATCGTGGCGTGGCGGAGCTCATCAGCGGCATGCTCGGTCAGTTCTGCAAAAACGGCTTCTCGCATCGGGCCCTTGGCCAGTTGCGCGCCGATCCAGTATTGATAGTAAGCCAACCATTCATCGGCAAAAGCTTTGTTCAGCTTTTCGATGAGAAGATCGGCATCCATGCCGATAATCGAACGTGCTCTCGTTCCCATATTTGTCCATTCTCCTTTTCCTAAAAAATGAATTCAATCTCAAGCAGCAACCGTGTCTCTTTTTTTGAAGAAACAGAAACACGGTTGGTCGTCACCTTTTATCCTGCTATGGTTTCCAAACTTCCCAGACCTTGCCAACCAGATCGGGGCCGGGCTGGAGCGCCGTGTCACCGGGCATCCACCCGGACGGGGTAGCCTCACCCGTCTCGCGGACGTGCTGAAATGCCTTCACCTGGCGAATCAACTCTTGGGGATTCCGGCCCACCGGCGGGGTGAGCACTTCCATGGCCTGGATAACACCATCGGGATCAATAAGGAAGCGACCACGCACATTCACGCCAGCCTCCTCATCGTACACGCCATACACGCTACCAATCCGGCCACCTCGATCGGATACCATCGGGTACGGTATTCCCCCTTCTACCATCTTGGAAAGTTCAGTTTCGTTCCAAATCTTGTGGCTGAAATGACTGTCTACGCTGACAGACAGGACTTCAACGTCCAACTCCTGCAATTCCGGGTATTTGACGGCAACTGCCGACAATTCTGTCGGTCAAACGAAGGTGAAATCACCGGGGTAGAAACAAAGAACAACCCACTTGCCAACATAATCAGACAACTTAACTTTCTTAAAGCCTTCACCGGCCAAAAACGCATTGGCCTCAAAATCTGGTGCCTTTTGTCCTACACGTGCTACATCCATTTTTGCCTCCTTTGAGACTATTTTTTCTTGAGAGACTTCTTCTGGCTTGACAGGACCCGGTGCGGATTCTGTGCAAGATAAAACTTCTTCTGGCATAGAAAGCTCCTTTTTCTCCAAAAGGTTTCACAACTTCCAGGAATACTTTACGCTTTCAAAATGCTTTGTATTTATCGTTGGGCACGCCGCAAACAGGGCACTTGTGAGGTGCTTCGCCAATCACGGTGTGACCACACACGGGGCAAACATGCACCGTTTCTGCGGGGATATCCTCGCCGCTTTCGACGCTGGCTTTGGCATCACCGTACATCCTCTCATGAATCAGTTCAGCTTCACGAGCATAATGAAAAGCGCGGATTGCCTTTTTCTCTTCTTGAAGTTTTGCCACGGCATCGAAAGCGGGATACATTTCCGTGTTCTCGTAATTCTCGCCATCGATACCGGTCTTCAAATTGGTAGCCGTGTCGCCAATACCCTCTAAAACACGCAGATGGTTGGTGGCGTGCACTTTTTCGGCATAAGCGATCGCCCGGAACAAACGAGCTACTTCAGGATATCCATCCTTTTCGGCTTGCTCAGAAAAGATCAGGTACTTCATATGAGCCATACTTTCACCGGCAAAGGCTTCTTTTAAGTTTGCCTTCGTCATTTCGTGCATAAATTTACCTCTTTGATGTGTACTAGTATTTTCGTGAATAAATTGGCAGATCAAGAGAGCAACGAACGCAAATCAAAATCATCAGCCAACAAATTGTTTTTGTAAGCAGATACATCACGTTCAGATTTGATCAGCTTTTTCAGGACACCGATGTTGGTCGTGTCACCAAGCAATATGGACCCAACGATTTTGCCATCGCACAGAACTAAGCGTTGATAAACACCCGTTGAGGAATCAGCCTGGCGCAGGATACCGAATCTCGTGCCCGAGGCGGTTGCATCACCCAGGCAAGTCAAATCAACACCGACGACTTTGAGCGTCGTGGAGCGGAGCGTGCCGTTGTAGGTCGCGCTTCCAGGCTCGACCATGTTGGCCGCGGCGATTCGGGCTTGCTCAATCGCCGCGGGGATGATTCCATAGGTGACCCCCTCAAACTCGGTCACGTCACCAGCGGCATAGATATCTTCAGCGCTGGTAGCCATGTGCTGATCAACGACAACTGCTCGGTTGACGTCCAGACCAGCGTCTCGAGCTAATTCAACGCGCGAGCGGATCCCGGTCGAAACCAGCACCATCTGACAATCGACGACGCGTCCATCTTTGGCTCGAACGCCGGTAACCTGTCCATTCCCCAAGATGGTCTCGGTTTCCGCGCCTGTCAAGAACTGCAAGCCTTGACCTTTCAACAAGGTTTGGAGCACGCGAGCTCCCTGTTCATCTAACTGACGCGGCAGAAGGTAAGGAGAAAATTCAATCACGGTTACATCCAAACCGGCCGTTTTCAAGGCCCGGGCTGTTTCTAGACCGAGTAAACCTCCACCGATCACAGCTATCGCCGAACTATGGCGGGCATACTCTTTAATTGCTAGAGCATCTTCCAAGGTGCGTAATACAAAAACCCCCTCTTTTTCGACACCGTCAATTGGGGGCACAAAAGGACGCGCTCCCGTGGCCAGAAGCAAACGATCATAATCAACCGTGCTGCCATCTGCCATCTTCAGGCGATGCGATTCAGGTTCTATCGCCGTGACACAAACATCGAGATGGATCTGTATACCCTTGTCGGTATACCATTCCATGGGGCGGAAAAAGAGATCGTCTTTCTCAATGTTACCAGCGATGAACTCCCACAATCTCGGGCGCTGATAGTACGGATACCTCTCACTTGCGAGGATATGCACATCAGCGCCTTCGTTCGCTGACATAACAGCCTGAGCGGCCAGTATGCCAGCGACACCGTTTCCTATTACAACATGTTTTACCATTCTTTTCTATTCCCCTAGATCGGCGTGTTTTTCTGCGATCACATCCGCCAATTGATCCAGCGCAGCAAAATCCTCCTCGGTGGGAGCACCCTTAATCAAAACCGGGTCTAATTGCTCTGCCTTGATCAATGACGTCATTTCGGTCAATTGCTTGGCCATTTTGCCACCCCAGCCGTAAGAGCCAATCATTGAGATGAATTGGGTCTTTGGACGAATGGCGTTGGCCACATAAACCGGATAGATAAGTTTGGGATGAGCGCCCGTCAGGAACGTGGGCGAACCGACGACCAGCGTAGCGGCATCCACCAGGGCCATGGCCAATTCACCAATGTCAGCAAGTTCCATGTTGAAGCGATGCACTTTGATACCATGGTCAACCAACGCTTCGACCAAATGATCGACCATCGTTTCCGTACTGCCGTGCATCGAGACATACGGCAGCACAACAGCGTTCTTAGGCTCGCCATTGACCCATTCATCATAGGCATCCAAAATAAAATCTGGATCATCGTAAATGGGACCGTGGCTGGGAGCAATCAAGGAGAACTCGTAGCCTTCGAGTTTCTGCAGGTGCCCCTTGATGATCTTGCGGAACGGCATCATGATTTCGGCGTAATAGCGTTTGGCCGAATCATAGAGTTTGGCGTCCGTGTTACCATACAGATCCGTGGTGGCAAGATGGGAACCAAACAAATCGCAGGGAAAGAGAATCTGATCCTCTTGCAAGTAGGTCAACATCGTTTCCGGCCAATGCACCCAGGGGGCATGAATAAATTCAAGCGTTCGATCACCCAACGAGAGGGTCTCCCCATCCTCGACGGTGATAAAGTTGGCCCCATCGGCCACACCTAAATCGATCAGCATGGCTTTACATTTCTCCGTACAAACAATGGGTGCATCAGGATACAACGCCAGAATCTTCGGGAGTGTACCTGAGTGATCTTGCTCGGCGTGATTGGCGATGACATAATCGATTTTCGTATTCAATTGTTCAAGACGGCCAAGAAGAACATGCGACATTTCAGGGTCTACTGTATCAACGAGGGCCGTCTTTTCACTCCCCTGAACAACATATGAATTATAGCTGGTACCATCAGGGAGTGGGATGAGCGCATCAAACAGCTCCCGGTCCCAATCCAGGGCACCAACCCAGTAAACACCAGATGTAATTTTTCTAGGTTTCACTACAACACCTCACTATTCCAATTTTTCAAACATATCCTTCCCCACACCACAAATGGGGCAAACCCAATCATCGGGTATATCTTCAAAAGGGGTACCAGGTTCAATCCCACCATCGGGGTCACCCTCTTCAGGGTCATAAATATAACCACATGCTAAACATTCCCATTTTTCCATCGTAATCTCCTTTATCGAAAAAATTTGACAAAATACGTTTTCTAAGAGCCGCTTTCGGGCTCACATAACCCCAATCACGACTGTTTAAATTCTGGCCGAATATCTGCTCGGCGTAACAAATTAGCATTTGTGACCACTGTCACGGAGCTAAACGCCATGGCAATCTCGGCCAAAACGGGGTGCATCATCCCCAGAATAGCCAGGGGAATCATGACAACGTTGTAAAAGAAGGCCCAGAATAATCCCTGCACGACTTTGTTGAACGTAGCTCGGGAAAGCGTGACGGCGCTAACAACGCCAGAAAGTTCGCCGCGCACCAGGGTAATATCAGCGGCTTCGATAGCAATGTCCGTTCCGCTGCCGATGGCGATGCCGACGTCTGCCTGGGTCAGCGCGGGCGCGTCGTTGATGCCATCGCCTACCATGGCAACCAAACCATCTGTGTCCGCTTGTAATTGCTGAACCTGGACCAATTTATCTTCGGGCAACACCTCAGCCAACATGCGATCGATGCCCACCTGATCGGCAATGGCTTGCGCCGTGCGCTGATTATCGCCCGTGATCATCACCGTCTGTAAACCGATTTCGTGCAAAGCGCGAACGGAATCGAGAGCGTCTTCTTTGAGTGTGTCGGCCACAGCCAACAAGCCCAACAATTCGCCCCCTACAGCGACGAGCATAACCGTCTTGCCTTCTTCTTCAAGGCGGCGCATGTCGGCTTCCAACCCCACGATGGCGACACCGCCGTCGGCGAGCAATTTGCGGCTGCCGACCAAGGCTGGCTTGCCATCGATCAAACCCTGAACGCCCTTGCCGCGAATCGCCTTGAAGTCGGTCAGATCGCCGAGTTCGACACCTTTGGATTCGACATGAGCGACGACGGCTCTGCCCAGAGGGTGCTCGCTGCCTTTTTCTAGCGAAGCAGCCAAACGCAAGAGAACATCTTTGGTTACGTTAGCATTGGGGTTGACGATCTGATCGGTGACCTCCGGTTCTCCCTTGGTGAGGGTGCCCGTTTTATCGAAGACGACTGTGGTGACATCCCGCATGGCCTGAATAGCTTCACCGGACCGAATCAGGATTCCGTTTTCGGCGCCGATACCGCTTCCGACCATCAAGGCCGTTGGTGTGGCCAACCCCAACGCACACGGACAAGCGATCACCAAGACCGAAACGGTCGTGATCAACGCCAGAGTAAACCGGCCCAAGTTCGGGTTAACCCAGGGGAGAATATTGGCCGCCCATGCCGCAACGGGTCGCAATGTCCCCGGGAAAAGGAACCAGGCTAAAAAGGTAAGCAAGGCAATCACAAGGACGATGGGCACAAAAACGGCCGTTATCTTGTCGGCAAAAGCCTGGATGGGCACTTTGGTCCCTTGAGCCTGCTCAACCAGCCGCACAACTTGAGCCAAGAAGGTGTCTTTACCCACGCGCGTCGCCCGTACTTTGAGTAGTCCATCCTGGTTAACGGTTGCGCCAATGACCTCGTCGCCGGCCGCCTTGTTGACAGGCATGGATTCACCCGTGGCCATGGCTTCATTGACGGCGCTTTCTCCCTCGATCACGACGCCATCAGTTGGGATTTTTTCGCCAGGTCGAACGACCATGACATCACCGACTTCAACAAGGTCAATGGGAATCTCTTTTTCGACGCCATCGACGAGGACGCGCGCATTTTTGGCGCCCAACTCCAACAGCTTGCGGATCGCCTGCGAAGCCTGGCCTTTGGCCCGGGCCTCGACATACCGACCGGTCAGGTGAAAGGCCATAATCATGGCCGAGACACCAGCATAAGTTGGAATCGGAGAAAAGAAGGTGGCGATGCCGGTCAAGAACGAGGCGCCGCTTCCCAACGCGATCAACGCGTCCATGTTGGGAGTACCATGGAGGGAAGTCCGCCACGCGGCCACATAGGTGCGGCGTCCAACCCAGAAGAGAACCGGGGCCGCCAAAAGCAGCATCCCCAACTTGAAAATCATCTCATTGGGCCAGGGAATCCCAAAAAACATCTCCGGGATCATCCACAACATAATCGGGATCGTAAAAGCCCAGGCCAACAAAAAACGTCGCCGAGCAGCTTTCATCTTTCGCTCTTCGCGAGAAAGCTGCTCGGTTCCTGTTTGCTCTTCGGTTGGCACAACGACCTGATACCCCGCTTCGGCAACAGCGCGCCGAAAATCGGGCATCCCGGCCACAGAAGGAATGTACTCCACCGTGGCTTTCTCGGCCGGCAAATTCACATTTGCGCTGACCACCCCCTCGAGGTTGGACAAAGCCCGCTCCACGCTTGAGGAACACCCGGCGCAGGTCATCCCCTCGACGCCAAAGGTCGCCGTTTCAACAGCGACCTGATAACCGGCATCATGGACCGCTTTTTGAAAGGCGTCCAACTTGACCAGATTGGGATCATATTGCAAGGCAGCTTCTTCTGTTGCCAGGTTGACGACAGACTCGCTGACGCCCTCCGTGCCCTCAAGCGCTTTCTGGACATGAGCAACACAACTGGCGCAAGTCATCCCCTGAATAGGAAGTTTAACTGTTTGCTTTTCTTTGGACATTGTATTCCCTATTGTAGGGTCAGGCTTACTCGGCTTCTACCTCAGCCGGGGGTTGCCTTTGCCCTAACTCCCGATCTAACATTAGTATAGCATGAGTATTGTCGCCGACAAGCTTAAGATTTTCGACGACTTCGCCAACATGCTGCTCCTCTTCAACCTGCTCGTCGATGAACCACTGCAAGAATGTTTGGCTGGGATAATCCTTCTCTTCGATGGACATGGCATACAACCGATTGATGTCACCAGTGATTTTCTGCTCGTGCGCCAGGGCAGCTTCGAAGGCGGCCAAGGGAGAAGCAAACTCGACCTCGGGCTGGCCAATCGGTTGGAGCTCGACGCGCCCACCGCGGTCATTGATATAGTCATAGAAGCGGAAGGCGTGGGCCATCTCCTCTTCGTACTGCATCTTCATCCATTGGGCAAAGCCGGGGTAATTTTCGGCATCGAAATAGGATGCCATGGATAGATAAATATAGGCCGATTCGATCTCGTGTTGGATCTGATCGTTCATGGCTTGTTGGATCTTTTCTTTAAACATGTGTTCTCCTTGTAAATGTGCTGTTAGAGTTAGTAAGACTTAGTCCTTCTGACATTGGGGACAAAAACCGAAAAAATCGAGACGATGAGAGAGAATGTCATATGAGGTTATCTCTTCGACTTGATCATAAAGCTCACCCAGTCCATCCATATCGATATCAACAACTTTGTCACAACCAATGCAAATAAGATGAGGGTGAGCATTTGACCTGAAAGCGTCGTAATGGGTCTTGCCGTGGCCGCGATCGATCTCCAGAACCTCTCCCATTTCAATCAATAAGTTGACGGTCTTGTAGACTGTCGCCAGACTGAGCATGGGGAAGTTTTGCTTTACAGCGGCGTGAACCTCATCCGCGGTAGGATGCTCCAGATTGTATACCAGAGCTTTAAGGATCTCCATACGCTGAGGCGTTATACGGTGATCGGTTTCACGCAACTTGCTCACGAGTTGCTTTAATCGGGCTTGATTCCTTTCGCTACCATTCATACCTAAATTTGGCCATTTATTCTTTGTTGATAACCATTATCGATAACAAGTATAAGGTAAACTAGGGTGTTTGTCAATAAAAAAAGCTGCCGAACAAACGGCAGCAAATCCCCTCCTTCAATTTGATTCACCCTCATAAATCAACACTAATCGCTCAAACTACCATTTTCCCCAAAGAACAGCTCTCGGTTCCTGCATTTGCTTGCGCTGAAATCTCACTCGCTTGGCCCTCATAATAGCCTTGGCGACCACGCTCATTCGCCGAGACATGCAAGTCAAGTAAATTCGAATGATGCTGGTGATACTTAGCACGAAGATAATTTATGGTTTGTTCGTAATAGCTTTCCAGATCGCCCCCCTGAATGATAATTACCTTGGTCATTAAAAACTCCTTCTGCAACAAAATAGCCGGGCTTCTCATCCGGCAGGGTCAGTATCATATCAAAAAACATCTTGGAGATGCTTACAAGTGCCTTACAAATGCACCATGGGCCGTATACTGTGCACAGTTATGAATTTCAAGTATTAAGTATCTTCTCAAAAAGTGTGCGCGCAAGAGTTGTCACTACAAGATTTCGACGTCAGCGTAGGCTTGCTCTGCATGCCCTTGGCAACGTTCGGCATAGCCCAAACGTGCGTCTTTAGCCGCCCGACAGTGGGTGATTTGCCGCAGGCATCCCTTCGGGAAAATCACACTCTTGGGCTGCCTTTGGCACGCAGAGCGAGCCGAGCGTCCATCTCCATGGACGCGACATCCGCTGACAACATCTGCGCACACACACCGTTTACCGTCCACTGTTCAAAAGCTGGATGTATAACTATGGAGAGAACCGCGCACGCGCATGATCACCCATCTCAAAATTACGATTGTCGTTTATAATATATGCAAGATATATCAAAGAGGAAGTGATCTGGTCTACTCGATCAACATCACAAGCTTTGAATCCGCTGAAAAAAGGTGCCCGCAGGCCCGTCCTCGGGCTGATTTTCGCACCCGGAGACGGTTGCTAGGAGCTTTTTTCAGGAGAGCCAATTTTAACTTTCTACTCACATCATTTTGATAGGAGGCATTCATGTACAAGAAACTCTTCACACCTGGTCCTACCCATGTGCGCGAAAAAATTCTGAACGCGCAGGCAGCACCCATCCTCCATCACCGCTCGGGAGAATACGCCCATCTCCAAAAAGAGGTAACCGCTAAACTGCAAAAGTTGCTCTACACCGAGCAACACGTTTATCTGTTCACCAGTTCTTCGACGGGCGTGATGGAAGGATCGATTCGCCAGGCATCCAATAAGAAAATGCTCAACACAATCTGCGGCGCATTTTCTCAGCGTTGGCACGAGATAACCGTCGCCAACGGCGTGGATTGCGACACCGTCGAGGTAGACTGGGGCCAAGCGATCACGCCTAAGATCGTCGATGAAGCCCTCTCCAGCGGCGAATACGATGCCTTGACGGTCGTGTTCAACGAAACCTCAACCGGCTTGCTAAACCCCATCGATGAGATTGCGGCTCTGGTGCACGAAAAATACCCGGATGTCTTGATCCTGGTAGATGCGGTCAGCGGCATGGCCGGCGCCAAAATCGAGTTCGACGCCTGGGGCCTGGATGTCTGCCTGGCAGGCGTACAGAAATGCTTCGCCTTACCCCCCGGACTGACCATTTGCGCCGTGAGCGACCGGGCCCGTGAGCGCGCCCTGGAGGTCCCCAACCGCGGCTATTATTTCTCCTACGACCAAATGGACAAAAAATACGCTAAGCACCAAACCCGGGCCACGCCTGCGGTCAGCTTGATTCAAGCGCTCGATGCCCAACTGGATGACATTCTTGTCGTCGAAGGATTGGAAAACCACTGGCAACGCTACCAAGAAATGGCATCCTACGTACAGGATTGGGCCCGCCAACATTTCGATCTCTTCTCCAATGAGAAATATCTCTCGCCAACGCTCACCAACGTGAAGAACACCCAGGGCATCAACGTGGTTGAAGTCAATCAAGCCTTGGCCCGCCGCGGCGGCGCCATCTCAAACGGCTATGGCAACCTGAAAGAAAAATGCTTCCGCATCGCTCACATGGGCGATTTGACCCTTGATGACGCCAAATGGATCACCGCGCAAATCGAAGAAATTGCCGGACTGTAATCCAATCAAGGGCTCTCTTGAAGTTCTTTTCTCAACCAAAGATGAGGTGAACACATAATGAAAGTCTTAATTTGCGACCCTACTGACCCCGAAGCGCTAAAAACAATCGAAGAGGCCGGTATCGAAGTTGTCGACCAGCCTACGATCAGCCCCGAAGAACTCGAAGAAGTCATCGCCGACTATGAGTGCATGGTCGTGCGCAGCCGCACCAAGGTGCGCGAGAACGTCATCGACAAAGCGGAGAACTTGAAGGCGATTGTGCGCGCCGGTGTCGGCCTCGACAACATCGACGTCGAGTATGCCGAATCCAAGGGCATCGAGGTGCTCAACACCCCCAGCGCCTCCACGCAGGCAGTCGCCGAACTGACCATCGGCTATTTGTTTGCCCTCGCACGCAGAATCCCCCAGATGACTGCATCGATGCGAGCAGGGAAATGGGCCAAGAAATCGTTCGTGGGCAGCGAATTGGCCGGGAAGACCCTGGGCATCATCGGCCCCGGACGGATCGGCCTCGCTGTTGCCGATCGGGCCAACGCTCTGGGTATGAAGGTAATCTCCTATTACTACGGCGAAAAAGAAGCCGAAGGCGTCGAATTCGTCTCGATGGATGAATTGCTCAGCCGCTCGGACTATATCAGCTTGCACGTGCCGCACAAAGAATCGACCCACAACATTCTCGACGCCGAGGCGTTGGAGAAGGTCAAGGACGGTGTTTTCATCGTCAACTGTGGGCGCGGCGGCACGCTCGATGAGGATGCCCTTTATGAGACCATCAAAGCCGGCAAAGTGGCCGGAGCAGCGCTGGACGTTTATGCCGACGAACCTGTCAAAGGACACAAACTTTTCACCCTTGACGAAGTGATCGGTTCCCCCCATGTTGGCGCAGGCACCGTCGAAGCCAAAAAACGGGTTGGCGAAGTTGCCGCCCAAAAAGTGATCGGCGCGCTGACCTAGACAGGAGCAACTATGGCAAACATAAAACCGTTCCGAGGCATTCGCTACAACCAAAACCAAATCGACAAGATCGACAACGTCATCAGCCAACCATATGACCGCGTCCGCTACGGGCTGCAAGACAAGTATTACGCCCTCAGCGATTACAATGTCACCCGCATCATCAAGGGCAAAGCGTTTGACGATGACAATGATTCCAACAACGTTTACACCCGCGCCAGAGCCTTCTTGAATCAATGGCTCGAGGAGAGAGTCCTGGTCCGGGAGGACAAACCGGCCCTGTACGTTTATCACCAGCAATTCCCGCTTCCCGACGGGGAGGTGGTGACTCGCAAGGCCTTCATCAACGCCTTCGAGCTGGCCGAATTCGATGAGGGCATCGTCCTGCCCCATGAGCGCACCCACGCCGGGCCCAAGGTTGACCGCCTCAACCTGACGCGCGCCACCGAAACCTACTTTGGCAACATCTTCATGCTCTACCCCGACCCGGAGAACAAGGTCGACGCCATCCTGTCCAAGGCGATCAATCGCAAGCCGGACATCGAAGCCCGGGAGTTGCACGAGAAGGACGTGCTCCACAAAGTCTGGGCGGTCACGGATGAAGAGGTGATCGAAGCTGTCATCGAAGAGATGAAACCCAAACGCAACTTGATCATCGCCGATGGCCATCACCGCTACGAGACAGCCCTGAATTACCGCGCCGAGCAACGTCAAAAGCACCCGGACGCGCCCGACAAGGCCGGATTCAACTACCGCATGGTCGCGATGGTCAGCATGAGCAACCCCGGCCTGACCATCTTGCCCACCCATCGCTTGATCTTCGATTATGAAGCCATGTCCGCTGCCGAGGTGATTGCCAAAGCCAAAGAGTACTTCGCCGTCGAAGAAGTCGCCGACCGCGCCGCACTGGAAGCGAAGATGGAGAAGTTCCTGGGCAAAATCGGCCGTATGGGCATCGTCACCCACGAGGGCATCTATTTTCTCACCCTGAAAGATGAATCCATCATGGAAGAACTGGCTCCCGACCGCGTCGAGGCCTGGCGAGAACTGGACGTCAGCATTTTGCACAACCTGCTGCTGGAACACGTCATGCAGATCAACCCGGAAAAGATCGACAACAAGGAAAACGTCCAATACTTGCGCGAACCCGACATGGGCTACGACCGCGTCCAGGAAGAGGAAACCGCTTTCCTGTTCATCCTCAACCCGACTCGCATCGAGCAAGTCAAAGCCTGCACCAACGTCGGCGAGAAAATGCCCCAAAAATCGACCGACTTCTACCCCAAAATCATCACCGGCTTTGCCATGTTGCCAATCGGAGCAGAGGAACGTCTCTAATGCATGATCGGAACACAAAGTTTGAAAGTGAACGTCATTGGCATCTATAACCTTGTTGCTGCGCCTGGCGCCGAAAAGCCCGAGACCAGTTTCACCCAAGGAGCATTCCAACAGAAATCAGCCCTGACGAGATAAACCCGTCAGGGCTGATTCTTTTAAATCACAATCTGGCTAATCGTATCAAACTAACCACGGAAGAAGTTGGAAATAAAGAACCATAAATTAGCCGGGCGTTCAGCCAAACGGCGAACAAAATAAGGATACCACTCGGTGCCGTAGGGTACATAGACACGCAGCGGGTATCCTTCCGCAGCTAACGCTTCTTGCAGGTCTCGGCGAATGCCATACAACATTTGGAATTCAATTGCATCTTTGGGTAAATCCACTTGTTGGGCATAGGTCTTGGCAAATTGAATCCTGGCTTCGTCATGGGTAGCAATAGCGGGTATGGGTGGGTAACAGCCACAATCACTCACGGTTGGCGCGCCGGCAGCGAGAGTCCCATCGATCAGCATGCGGGTAAGCGCGTCAAAGTTCTTGTCGACGTCATCCTTTTTGGGGAAAGCGACCTTTTCAGGCTCGCTATAGGCGCCTTTGCAAAGCCGGACGCGCGCTTGTTCCGCCATCAATTGCTGGATATCGTCTTCGCTGCGATACAAATAAGCCTGAATCACGATCCCGACTGTATCGGCGAAGCCTTCCTCTCGCATTTTTTGAAAGAGTCGCAAGGTCATCTCCGTGACGGAAGAATCCTCCATATCGATGCGTACAAAGTTGTTGTGCGCTTTGGCACGCTCAAGAATGCGACCCAAATTTTCTGCGCACAGTTTCTCGTCCAACAACAAGCCAAGTTGACTCAACTTGATCGAGACGCCAGAGCAAACATCGTCGTGATCGATTTCGTCAAGAATGGATATCACTTCTTCAGCAGCCTGACGGGCTTCTTCCTGATTGGTCACATTCTCGCCTAAATGATCCA
>CAZJBA010000038.1:0-21091 GCA_964544065.1 uncultured Anaerolineales bacterium
TTACCTACTTAGCCGTGTTTCAAGCCAGAGCCGGTTAAGATCACCGCGATTGGCTGCGGGACTTGATCGCAGACCTGCTCCAGGGCAGACCACACGATCGCCGAGGTCGGTTCCACGTAAAAACCAAGCTGGGCAAGCTGATCTCTCCCTGGCAGGATATCATCTTCTTCGACGGTGACGAAAAATCCCTGGCTGGACTTCATGATCTCAAAGAGCACGCCCGTCCGCAGGGGGTGGAGAATCCGGACTCCCTCGGCGTGGGTTTTCCCTTCGGTGAGATCGTCCCCACTCAAAGGATTCCCGTTGAAGGCGGCCGCCAAGGGCGCGCAGGCCGCGGCCTGGACTCCGACCAGAACCGGCATCCGCTCGATCAACCCGGCGGCCAGGAGCGCCTTGAACCCGCGCCCGACCCCGAGCATCAAGCTGCCGTGCCCCACCGGCGCGATCACTGCACCGGGCGCCGCGTCCATCTGCTCAACCAGTTCGTAGGCAATCGTAGCGAAGCCTGGAGACCCCTGGGGCAGATAAGCATGGCTCGCATAGACAGCACCCTGGTCAGCGGCGCTACGAACGGCACGAGCAGCCTGGGAGCGCGGCCCCGGCACAGCGACGACTTCAGCGCCATAGGTCTCGATCTGGGCGCGTTTCGGGCCAGAGGCATAGCCGGGCACATAAATGCGCGCCTGAATACCTTCGCTGGCAGCATAAGCCGCATACGACGCCCCGGCGTTGCCAGAAGAATCTTCAACGGTTTCTCCAACCTGGCGGGAGAGCAAAAAACTGACCAACAGTGCCGTCGCCCGATCCTTGAACGAGCCGGTTGGGTTGAGATAGTCCAGCTTGAAGGCGACCTCTCGCCCCTTGGCCTGGGCCCAGACCAAGGGGGTGTCGCCCTCGCCCAATGTCACCACCGGGGCATCGACTGGCAAGCCAAAGGTGTGCCGGTAGCGCCACAGACCAGGCTGGTCTGGCTTCACCAACCCAGAGTCAAACGGCAGAATCTGGTCGAAGCCAAACACACCGTCACAATCCGGACAACGGTAGGGGATAGAGTCCTGCGGATAAGCGTTATCACACTGGAAACATCGAATCATGTTTTTGCTCCCGGTTCTGGCGGATGATCGCCCTCCACCCAGGTTTCCCCCTCCGGGCCGACTTCCTTTTTCCAAACAGGGACAATTTCTTTGAGGCGGTCGATGCCGTAACGAGCAGCATCAAAAACACCCGTGTCACGGTGAGCGGCGGTGCAGGCGATCATCACCGTGGGCGTTTCCGGATACAGGCGGCCAACCCGTTGCACGATGGCCACCCCCTCCACGCTGGGCCAACGGGCTCGAATCTCCTCGGCGACCTGCTCCATTTTGGCCTCGGCCATGGGAGCGTAAGCCTCATATTCGAGATAGTCTGTTTCGGAGGGAAATCCCTCCCGATCGGTCTCGCCGCGCACCATCCCGCTGAAGAAACAGGCCGCGCCCGTCGATGGCAACGTAATCTGGGCGAGAATTTCGTTCAGGTCGAGTTCGTCTTCGGTTATGGAAAAAAACGTCGGATCGTTGTTGATCATCATGTCCTGCTTACTATGTGTGTGGTCAGTGCCCTAAGGGCATGCTTCGCGAAGACACGCACACAACGAGGTCTTCGTAAAAATAAACCTATCAAGGAGTTGTGCAAGTCAGTACTAATACTTCGCTGCGAGAATACGTGATTGTTTAGAATCTTCCGCAAATAGCCCGCCCACGCTCCAGGTGGCGTCCTTTCGGCTGAGCGTTCGACTGAGCGTTCGACTGAGCGTTCGACTGAGCGTTCGACTGAGCGTTCGACTGAGCTCACGCCGAAGTCTCACGCCGAAGACTCACGCCGAAGACTCACGCCGAAGCCCCGCCGCCGAGGCTTCGACGTGAGCTCAGCCGAACGGACGGCGGCTTGAACATTTTTCGGATAGGCTCCTGATGCCCACTGGATCGCACAGCGCTATATTTGCGCTTCATAATCCGGATTATGCTCAGCCACCAACCTAGGGGGGAGTGGGGGTCGGTGTCAACGTAGGCGTTTGCGAGGGCGTCTGCGTGGGGGTCGGTGTCGGTGTGGGGGTAATATCCAAAGGATAACAGATAGCAAGGTCAGACCTTAACCGGCATGTGTTCACTTTCTCTTCCTGGAACATACCCATAGCACCCTCGAACGCCTCCTCAGAGTCGAAAAGCACGATGAAGACTTGTCTTGTGTCCGATTGATGAAGGTAAAATAAGGCCGCTCCCGCTCTGTCCAAACGACCTATACCTTCAATGTTGACCTGTTCGCCTGCGGATTGCGTTGATACTGGCGTCATTGTGGCATTCAACCAAGATGTAGGGGTGGGGGTATGCGTTGACTCGGTCTGATCCTGCTCTGTTTCCGAGGAAGGTGTTGTGGGGATCGTTGCAGTAGGTGTAGCCGTCAACTCATCTCCTTTCGCCACCATGGAGATGCCCCCCTGAGCCAGGTACTCATCCACCGCCTCAACGTCCTCAAAAGAGCCAACAAAAAACAAATCATGGGCTTCCGAAGCCTCAAGGCTGAGCTCCGCTTCCACTCCCATTTGTTGAAGCCCTTCTTTGATAGCTATGGCTTGCTTTACGAATTTATTCAACAGGGAGGAATCAGCAAAGACCACATCCACCGGTGAGGTGAAAAAAAGAGGGAAATCCTCCAGGTAAAAGTCCCTTTCGCCCGTGGTGATGAACTCTGCCAGATTGGCGACAAGTTGCTGGTTGTCGCGAGATTCAACATAAGGCTCCATCATAAAGGTCAAATCCGGCAAGGCCAACACATTGCCTCCCGTTGTGACTGCGACCAAGGGCATCGGGCCCGAGGTTTCTCCCGCGGAGGAGAACGTATCTTCGTTTGCCAGAATGATGCCTTCGTCGGGTGAATCGAGGGAATGGGCGGTGTAAAAAACCACTTCTTCCAAATCGCGCGTGACCGGATGGGAAAGAAAATCTCGAACAATGACATTGCGGTAATTATCTTCATTTTCGCTTAAGTTATACACGTAGTCAGCGGCGAAAATAATGTCAAAGGGTGTGGCGATACTGTTCAAGCCGAGCGCGTCGCTGCTGCGGGTTGGATCACCGGCCAATACCAACCGCCCACCTTTGGACACAAACGAACGGATCAGACGAATCTCATCAGTGGAATATTGATCCAGGGGCGCCGGGATCAGCAAAGCCTGCGCATAGCGCAGGTGATCCGCCAGGTCTTCCACATCTAGCCAGAATTCATAATCAAACCCTCGAGCGACGACCTGGGATAAAAGAGGGTTCAACTGTTTTGCTTCGTAATTATTAAAATGGGCATCATCAACGAGAAGGGCGCCTTGATGCGTTCCGGGAGGGTCTAGCGGGCGCGTGGTTGAAACAGGCGAAAGGAGGCCCACCTCAACGGCTACAGTCTTGCGCGGCGGCGGCGAATACCCACCTCGCCTGAAGAAAAAAAACCATCCAGCCAAGAAAAGAACGATCACCACAGGTATGACTGCCAACTTTTTGATCATTTTATTTCTCCCTCATAAAGATGATAGATTACCGGCCAGGAGGCATCCACCGTGAGATCGCTTTCCGATTGAAAGCCGTAAACTTCGGGATTTTCAGCCAACCATTCTTCGGCGATATCGACAACTTCATAACGCGTTAGGCCTGCATAGTCAGCGGCTTTCTCGATGGCCTCAGCTCGGGAACCTAATGCGTCAACAAGCCCATATTGCAAGGCTTCTACGCCTACGTATATGGCTCCTTGACCCAATTCCTCTTTGCTGAGCTTAAGTTTATCCCCTCTTTGCATCAACACTTCCCCCAAAAAGCTTTCTTGAATCAAGTCCACTTTGCGGACAAAATCGCTTTGGCTGGAACCGGGCGCTTTGAAAGGGCCCGTGGTAATTGTGTTCTCATTCGGTCTATCGGCAGGGGGCAACGTGGCTCTCACGCCGACGCTGCCGATAATAGAAGCCGGTTTGGCAAAGATGTAATTGGAAGCCACAGCAATATGGTAAGCGCCGCTCGCTCCCATAACATCGATCGATGTCACCACAGGTTTCTCTTCTCGCAAAGCTAAGACCTGATAATAAAGCTCCTCGCTGGTAGAGGCTTCCCCTCCAGGACTTGAAACCATCAACACAACAGCCTGAATATCTCGTCGTTCTTGGGCATACTTCAACCAAGGAGTGACATATTCCAAGTGAAGGGGCAAAATGATCCCTTGGATTTTGACAACTCCTATCTTAGGAACCGGAAAGATTCCTCGGGCTAAAAAATAAGACAAGACGATGGCCAAAGCAATTGCCAGTACCCAGCCAGCGTACTGTCTAACCTTTTTCGTTAGTTCAAATCTGTTCATTGTTGGCTCCTCTTTGATTTACCACACCTACTGATCCAGACAACTTTTCTTGATCTTTTGAATGTTGGGCGAAGGTCTCCCGACCGAGCCCCACACCAATGGCTGCGGTTTACACGATGTGTCCCTACGGGAGGAGACCTTGCCAAGCGAGTTTTTGGTGAAAAACGACGGTTTAGTTTTTAATGACCGGATCAGTAAATAATTGAATTGCGGGGGAATTTTTCTGATTCTGACGTTTTTTGTGGTTATCCTGTATCATTTCAATATTTTGGGGAAAACGAACGCCGTTCCTTCATCAGGATTTGCTATCCGCTCGTTTTGCCCGCAGGAACGGCGTTCGTCCCCGCTTTTTTGAGAAGTTACATCTATCCGTAGTATACCGTGCACTTGTATCGAATCACCCACCACTGACATGGGGGAACATGGCAACCTCTGCCTGTTCTGGAATCACGTCCGTGTCAAAAGCATACTCGTGGTTGATGGCGACCAGAGTAGCGTCCAAAGCGACCGTGGCATCGGGATAACGCTCGGCGAGAATAGATTTAAGATCCGTTACGCTGCTTTCTGCTGGTAAATTGATCGTAAGTTCGCGTTCGCCAATATGATCTCGCATCGTGGCAAAAAATTTGATTTTGATTCGATTTTCCATTGTATTCACTTACACACTTGCAAACTTGCAAACATTCTACTCATTAACCACGTCGCCGCTTTGACCGCCGCGCTTTTCAACCAAGCGGATATTGCCTATGCGCATGGTCTTCTCGGCCGCTTTGGCCATGTCATAGACCGTCAGGGCCGCAACCGAAACGGCGGTGAGGGCTTCCATCTCCACACCAGTTTTGGCGCTGGTCCGCACCGTGGCGGTGATCTCGACGCCGGGCAGTTCGGGGTCAGGGGCAACATCCACGAGAATCTGGCTCAACGGGAGGGGATGACATAACGGGATCAACTCGGAGGTGCGTTTGGCCGCCATCACCCCGGCTAATTGTGCCACGGTGAGCACATCGCCCTTTTTCAGCGCACCCTCTTGGATCAAGTCCAGGGTCTCCGGCCGCATGTGGACTTCCCCTTTGGCAATTGCAATCCGCTCGGTGACCGGCTTGTGGCCAACATCGACCATCCGGGCCCGCCCTTCAGCGTCAAGATGAGATAATTTTTTGTCCATACCGGGATTATATCGCTTTTTCCGCTAGTTGATCGTATTTCTGGCGGACTTCACGAATGTCGTCCCACATCAGCGCTTTGGGAGAGCCAGGCTGGCGTGACGAATTGCGGAGCAAATAGGAAGGGTGAAAGACGGGCATGATCCAGCGGCCATCCTGTTCGATCCACTTGCCGCGCAGGCGGGTGATCCCGGTCTGGTCGAGCACGGAGTCGCAGGCCACGTTGCCGGTCAGCAAAATGATCTTGGGGTTGACCAGGCGGATGATTTCGGCGACATACTTGCGATAGAAGGTGATCTCTGACTTGAGCGGCCTGCGAAAGGTTTTGCCGCCCTCGCCGGGAGGCATCCGAAAGACCGAATTGGTGATGAAGACATCTCGGTCGGGATCCAAATCCACGGCTTCGAGAATCTTGTCGAGGAGCTTTCCGGCCCGGCCAACGAAAGGCTTGCCCTGGATATTTTCCTGCGGGCCCGGCGCCTCCCCAATGATCAGAATCTCGGCTTCGGGGTTGCCCCTGCTAATGACCACGTTGGTGCCCGCGTCGGCGAGGGGGTCATCGTCCATTTGCATCATGGCGGCGAACAAGTCGTCCAGCGAGTCGTGCCCCGCAGAATAATCGTTGAGGGGTAAGATCACTTGTTGCTCCCTTTGCCGCCTCCGGGTTTCTGCCTGGGCCTGCCTCTTCTTTTTTGCCCTGCTGGCTGTGTTTCTGTCTTCAACCACAGGATGGCTCCATGTGTCCTGCGCCAGAAGTTTAGATTTGCAGAAGCATAATGAACCGCTTCACTCTCTCTTCCCAGGGAGACCATCCCAGGCAAGCGATTGGGAATTCTCTTTGCGCCGGTCAAGAAGTCGGGCACATGAGGGTTTTGTTCCAGGGCCTCTTGCAAAGCTTGGCGCGCAGCAGGCGAATCTCCCTCTTCCTGGAACAACCTCAAAACTCGCGTGTAGAGCCACTCTGAGGACCAATCTTCCTCGTACTGATCCAACAGAGCATCTACTTGATCAAGTCGATTCAATTCCAATAACAAAATCAGCAAGGAATAACGGTTACCCTGATTATCATTTGGGTTCAAGCGCAACATTTCCCAATAGTGAGTCTCAGCTTCTTCATATTTCTCAGCGTCCCACAGGGTATTGGCCAACCCAGCTTTTGCGCGCATATAAGGGCGGGTTTGCAATATGCCCCAAAAATATCCTTCGTTTTCATCGAAAAATTCTTTCCCCAAGGCCTTTTCTCCCGCCTTTACGCCTAGTTGATAGTATTTTTGAGCGCGTCCCAGGGTGTCAGCCGCCTCCTCGGCCAACAAAACATAGGCATCGGTGCAATTGGGGGAAATATCCAAAGCTTGATGAGCAAGGTTGATACGTTTGGCCGGGTTTTGTTCATCCCAAGCAGCATACATCAATTCTTGAGCCTGATGGTCTTTAGGCTCCTTGAAGATGCTATCGAATCTCGGCAAGGAGCCTTCCACGGCGCGGCGGTCAAAAGCGATTGGCACATCGAAGTCATCTTCTTCATCATCCGGCTCTGCCCAGTCCAATAGCTCGGCCGGTCGGGTCTCAACAGGAACATCTCCGGCCGGATATTCGACGGTTACTTTTTTCATGCCATCGTGGGCAGCAACTTCAAATTCGGCTTTAGCCGGGAGATAGCCGGCCTGACCATCCGATTCAAGATGACCTGGCACAAATTCCAGGATGGCACGCATGGCAGCCTGATACCATTGCAACTCGGCCCGATCTGGACGTCGGATTTCCTCGGACTTGGTAAAGACGATCGGGATAGGATAGGTTTCATCGTCCACAAGTTCCCATCCGTGAACCTCAAGAGCTTCCAAATCATCAATGGGAATCTTGGTGATATCGTCATAAAAGATCGAATGTGCTCCAGCATCTGGCATTGCTTCCATAAGATGGTCAACCAGATCGAATTGGCATAAAAAATCATCCCATTGGTTGTACAGGGCGATCCCATATTCGACGCCACCGTTGCCCATGACAACAGCGTAGCGGGGCTGGGTTTCCGGTTCCACCTGGATGGAAAGTGGCTGCAGGTTGGTGAGATGGATCCAAGGTTCGGCCCGATAAAAATCGGCCGCGGCATCGAAAAGCGCGCCGACGAGTTCCGACGTGACACCCTTTACGGAAAGCAAACCGGGAATCGACGCTGAACCGCCCATCACTTCCGCCCCCATCTCCCAGACGACATCATCAGCCAGCTCCTCGTTTGGCTGGAAGACAGCCGCAATCCCAATTTCTTCTAGCAGGGGAGAGAGTGTCTTCCGCAACTGATCGTCTTCGAAGTGAATTTCCATGGGGCGATGAGGTTTATACGGCAGATTTTCAGGTTGATTCGATAGAATCTTGGCAAGATCTTCGATAAGCTGATCAGTATTAGGCTCGCGCGGAATGATTTCAAAGCCTTGAATGTATCCCTGAGCCAGATTGACAGCAAAGATTCCATAGGGTCGGTAGGGAGGTTCGTCTGGCGGTGTGATCCAAATGCGCAGTTTTCGCACGGCGAGATACCAGCTTTCCTGGTGTTGGGGTAACTTCAAAAGGGATTGCGGTAGATGTTTCATGACATTTTTCTCCATCATATCAATTGGCATTATGGACAAACTGACTTGCCATGATTATAGCATGCAAGCCGGTCAAGAAACTAACAACTGCAATCACCCCCCCCGTCGCCGGCGTCATGATAAAATCCCCACTGTTGGGAATTGTAATTGCAGCACAGGAGCGTCGATGAATACTGATCAAAACCAATCCTTAATCCTGACTTTGATGGGATTGCTATTCGTTGTTGCAGGCAGCGCCATTGTCCTTGTAGCCCTGGATGTGATCCCGGTCAACCCCGAAAGTTTGCAGGCCCCACGCTGGGTCGTGGGCGCGGCCGGGGCGATGTTCTTCTTTTTGGGGCTGCTGGTTTTCGCCCAGGGCATCGCCGGGCCGGGCGGCGAGCAAATAATCCTGTTCCAATGGGTCCAATACATGCTCACCCTTGGCGCGTTGATCAGCTTCTCGTCCGTTTTCATCTGGGTGGGCCTCGGAGCGGGAGAACGCCAGTTCCAGAGCTCCGGGTCTATTGGGCCGATCGGCGTCTCCGGGCAGGGGAACGACTGGCTTGGCCGCTGCATGTTCGGCGGATTTGGGCTGCTCGTCGCCGTGGGAACGTTGTTCTACGCTCTCAACCGGCCTTTGCAGCTCCTGGGGATCAACGACGAAGAGCGAGAAGACGAATAACGAGACTGACAAAGCTCCATGATATAATCTCCCCGCTATGACAGAAAATATCTTAAACAAATGGAAAAATGGATTGGACCGGACCCGCAAGGTCGCTTTCGGGCGGATTGCCAACTTCTTGGGCACCAGTGAGATCGACGATGAAACCTGGGAAGACCTTGAAGCGATGCTGGTTCAAGCCGATCTGGGCATCGAGGTCACCGAGGAGGTCATCGCTGCGCTGCAAGAACGCGTTCAATCCGAGGGGCTGACCCAGACCGACGAATTGGGGCACGCCATCGTCGAGGTGCTGAGCGAACGCTTGCAAGCTCCGCCGGAGATCAACTTCGAAGCGCAGCCCGCCGTGATCCTGATCGTGGGCGTCAATGGTTCCGGTAAAACGACGACGATGGCCAAATTAGGCAAGCGCTTCCTCGACCAGGGCAAAAAAGTGGTCTTTGGCGCCGCGGACACCTACCGGGCCGCGGCCGTCGAACAACTCAAAATCTGGGGAGGACGGCTGAACGTGCCCGTGATCGCCGGGCAGCCCGGCGGCGATCCCGGCGCGGTGACCTACGACACGGTCCAATCGGCGCTATCCAAAAAGGCGGACATCGCCATGATCGACACAGCCGGGCGGCTGCACACCCGCTTCAATCTGATGGAGGAACTCAAGAAAGTCGAACGGGTGGCGGGGAAACCGCTCCCCGGCGCGCCGCACGCGGTCTGGCTGGTGATGGATGCGACTACCGGGCAAAACGGGATTCACCAGGCGCGGGCTTTCAAAGAGGCCGTCAATGTGACCGGGGTGATTCTGGCCAAGCTGGATTCATCCGCCCGCGGCGGGATGGTTTTCGCCATTCAAGACGAGTTGGGCTTGCCGATTTTGTTTGCCGGGTTGGGCGAGAGCATCGACGATTTGGAGCCCTTCGATCCCGAGGCGTTCATCAACGGCATCCTCACCGATTTCGAATAGAGCAGCGATGATGGATTTTCGACTCAAACGCTATAAAAGTGACTTCGAGCACTCCTACACGTTCGGCGTCTTTCCCACCTTGGAATTGTTGTTCCACCAACGGGAGCGCGTCCTGGGCGTAGCTATTCACCCCGATGGGTATCAAAACGATGGCGTCGCCGAGATTCAAGCGATCTGCCAGGAGTACGAGATACCTTGCGAGGAGCAGCCAAACACCTTCTCGCGGCTGAAGGCGCGCGGGAACGACTACGCTATCGGCGTGTTCCAAAAATATTATCAGGCCGTCGATCCGACCAGCAACCACGTCGTCCTGGTACAGCCCAGCGGGATGGGCAACCTGGGCACGATCATCCGCGCCATGCTGGGATTCAGCTTCAAGGATCTGACCATCATCGAGCCGGCCGCGGATCACTTCCACCCCAAGGTGGTGCGGGCATCCATGGGGGCGATCTTCCAGACTCGGATCACCACGTTTACGGATTTCGAGACCTATCAGGGCGCATACCCCCGCAACATCTACCCGCTGATGACAGACGGGGACATGCCCATCGATCAGACCAGGTTTTACGATCCTTACGCCCTCGTCTTCGGCAGCGAAGGCAGCGGGTTGGACGGGAGTTTCCGCCAACAGTGGACCAGCCTGCGCATCCCCCAAAGCGGCGAGATCGATTCGCTCAACATCGCCATCTCGGTGGGGATCAGCCTGTACCAGGCTTCCCTGGCGAAAGAGGGATGACGGGCTTATAATCCGATCAAGAAAAACGATAACAAACCGGAGGCGACGCGACGCGCCGGATAGAATAAGTCAAAATGAAGAGGTAATTGTATGGAAGACTTAATCGAACGACTACACCAAAGCCGAGATAAAATGCAGCAGTTGCAGGTGTATCTTTGACATCGATAAAAAAGAAGAAAAACTGGAAGCTTTAGCGGAGGAATCAAAAGACCCCTATCTGTGGGACCAACCCGAACATGCCCGCAAAGTGATGAAAAGCCTTTCGCGGCTGCAAGAAGAACTCGACAACTGGCATACCCTAGAAGCACGGCTCAACGATACCCTGGAACTGGCCGAAATGGAAGACGAATCGCTTCGAGAGGAGTTGGCGGCCGAAGCAGAAGCCATCGAGGCGGAGATCGAGCAGCGTGAATTCGACGCCATGCTCTCCGGCGAATACGACCAGGGCGATGCCCTGCTGGCGATCCACGCCGGCGCGGGAGGGAACGACTCCCAGGACTGGGCCGAGATGCTCCAGCGCATGTACCTGCGGTGGACGGAAGAGCACGACTACGAAGCCGAAGTTCTCGACATGACACCGGGCGAAGAAGCGGGCGTCAAGAGCGTGACCATCGCCGTGGAAGGGCCGTATGCCTACGGCTACTTGCGCTCCGAAAAAGGCGTCCACCGTCTGGTGCGCATCTCCCCCTTCGACTCGAACAACCGGCGGCACACATCGTTCGCTATGGTCGAGGTGCTGCCCCAAATCGAAGACGACACCAGCATCGAGATCAGCCTCAAAGATCTTAATATCGACACGTTCAAATCCGGCGGCGCGGGCGGGCAGAGCGTCCAGAAAAATGATACCGCCGTTCGGATCACCCACACACCCACCGGGATTGTGGCCAGTTGCCAGAACGAACGCTCCCAGAAACAAAACCGCGACACCGCCATGAAAGTTTTGCGCGCCCGCCTGCTGGAGATCAAGCAACAAGAAAAGGCCGACAAAATCGAAGAACTGCGCGGCGAGTATCAAAAAGCCGAATGGGGCAGCCAGATTCGCTCTTACGTGCTGCACCCCTACAAGATGGTCAAAGATCACCGCACAAACTACGAAGTCGGCAACGCCGAAGCCGTTCTCGACGGCGAACTGGACGGTTTCATCGAGGCATATTTGCGAGCAGAGGCCGCCGAGGAAAATCACTCTTGACAGAGCCTCTCGCTATCCGTATAATCCATCCGCTTGGCAATAGTCAAGCCCAACATAGAAGTTAAGCAAGTCTGATAGGAGCAAGAGTATGGCTGTCCCCAAACAAAGAACCCCCAAATCACGTCGTGACCGCCGCCGCGCCCACCACGCTCTCAAGGCCAAGAACCTGGTCCAATGCAACAATTGTGGCGAAATGCGGTTACCCCATCGCGTCTGCCCCTCCTGCGGGTACTACAAAGGACGCGAGGTCCTGATCATCGAAGATTAACCAAACGGCCCGTGACGTTCACGGTCTCTTTGGGAGATTAGAAGCATTCTTCAGCCGGGCAATCAATTGCCCGGCCTTTGTTTTTTTCGTAACGCTGGCTCTGCCAATTGGTTTTAATCCCTGATAAACCACGATAAGAAAACGACAGGAAAAAAATCAATGACAACTTCACAAATTGCCTTTCTCTTCCCCGGACAGGGCTCGCAACAGGTGGGCATGGGCAAATCTCTGGCTGACTCCTTCTCTATAGCTAGAAGGACCTTTGACGAAGCCGATGACGTGTTAGGATTCTCGCTTTCAAGGTTAACCTGGCGAGGACCGGAAACCAAACTCAATGACACCATCAACACCCAACCGGCGCTGCTGACTCACTCGGTAGCGGCTCTGCGTGTTTTGGCCGATCTCGCTCCCCAGCTCTGTCCCGTTTGTGTGGCCGGCCACTCGATGGGGCAAATCAGCGCCCTCGTCGCCGCGGGAGCGCTCGCCTTTCCCGACGCGCTCAAACTGGCCCGCCGCCGCGGTGAGTTGATGGCCGCGGCAGGGGAATCGTCTCCGGGCGGCATGGCCGCCATCCTGGGGTTGAACATACCCAGCCTGGAAGAGATTTGCGCCCAGGCCAGCATGGACAGCGAAATCGTGCAGGTCGCCAATGACAACTGCCCTGGCCAGGTGGTCATTTCGGGATCAAAAGCTGGCCTCGAACGAGCCATGAAAGCAGCCCAGGATAACGGCGCCAAACGGGTCGTCCGATTGGCCGTCAGCATTGGGGCGCATTCCCCCTTGATGGAAGATGCCCAGCACGGCTTCAATCGAGCCGTCGCTCAAGCCTCCTTGACGGAGCCAACCATCCCCGTGATCGGGAACATCGGCGCCAAGCCATTATGCACGCCCGCGGCGATTCGGGCCGAATTGCAAGCCCAACTGACCCAACGCGTCCGCTGGACGGAATCGATCCAAGCGATGCAGGCCCAAGGGATTGAAACCTTCCTCGAAATCGGCAGCGGCAAGGTGCTCTCCGGCCTGGTCAGACGAATCGACCGAAAGACAAAGCGGTTGAACCTGGACGCGCCTGAAGACTTCGATCAGCTTTCCGCGGAGCTATGACCAGAAAAACGCCTTTGCCGGATAGGGCGATCGCATTTGGAAATCAACCCATGAAAGCGGTATAATTAGCCCCTCAAAAAGGAGAAACCATGACCTCGGAAAAAAAGACCTTTGAAAACCAAGTCGCTATCGTCACCGGCGGATCACGTGGCATCGGCAAAGCCATCGCCCATGAGCTTGCCGAGGGGGGCGCGAGCGTGGTGATCGTCAGCCGCGGCCTGGAACAAGCCCAAGCAACCGCCGAGGAAATCACCCAACAGAGCGGACAAACAGTCATCGCATATCCATTGGATGTATCCGATTTTGATGCTGCCCAAGCACTGGCCAAAAAGGTCAAGAAGGAATTGGGGCGCATCGATATTCTGGTCAACAACGCCGGCATCACTCGCGACAACATCATCATGCGCTTGAAAGAAGAAGACTGGGATCAGGTCATCGATATCAATCTCAAGGGCGCTTTCAACTGCTCCAAGGCAGTCATCCGCACCATGATGCGACAACGCTACGGGCGCATCATCAATGTTTCCTCCGTCTCAGGTCAGGCAGGCCAGGTCGGCCAAACTAATTACGCCGCCTCCAAGGCGGGTATGATCGGCTTGACAAAATCATTGGCCCGGGAGGTGGCCTCGCGCGGCATCACCGTCAACGCCGTCGCGCCCGGATTCGTCCCCACCGCGCTGACAAAGGACTTGCCCGAAGACTTAACCGACTATATTCTCAACGTCACACCGATGGGGCGCATGGGCGAGCCCGAAGAAGTCGCCTATGCAGTCGCGTTCCTGGCATCGGAGAGAGCAACTTACATCACCGGGCAAGTTTTGGCCGTGGATGGCGGTATGATCATGATGTAGTACAATACAGCTATACCTTGAGTGATCACTTCGAAAGAGTAAAAAATTATGAGTAATACAACCCGTCCCCCTGGAAAAACAACGGTTGCGACCAGCGTTCTGCTGACGATTGCACGCTTGACCACCTTGCAAGTGGAAGGCGTCAGTCGCATGTACCAAAGCCCTGCCGGAGTCAATCGCATCTTCCAAAAAGGCGATTATGGCGATGGTGTTCATATCCTGGTCGAAGATGATTGCGTCTACGCAGACATTAACGTCGTCTTGGAACATGATGTCAACATTCGCGAAGTAAGCCGTAACATCCAAATTGCTGTCCAACGAGCCTTTTCGGAGATGGTCGGCATGGACGTAGGTCACATCAACGTGTATGTCGAAAACATCGACTATCCCACCATGCAACATACTACCAAGGAGCAAGAACCGGCATGAAACCACGCACCAGGGCTCGAGGCGTTGCACTGCAAGTCCTTTACGAGATCGACCTGGTCAACCATCCTCTCGGCGAAACGCTCCAATATCGGCTCGACGAAACCAAGTTAGAAAAGCGCTTGGCCGATTTTGTCATCAGCATTGTTCAGGGGGTTTGGCCAATCCGAGAACAGTTGGATCAATTCATCGCCGAGCACGCTCCCGAGTGGCCCTTGGATCAAATCGCTATCATCGACCGCAACATTTTGCGAATCTCCTTGTGGGAGTTTGCCGTTCACAAAGAGACGCCCGTCAAAGTTGCCATCAACGAAGCAGTTGAACTTTCCAAGACCTATGGCTCTAACAGCAGTTCTCGCTTTGTCAATGGCGTTCTGGGCAGCCTGGTCGAGCGCCAGCATGAACTTCGGCAAGTTTTTGAAAAATCTTCCCCTTCCCAACCAAAATAAACCCAATCGATGGATTTTCTTGGCATAGGACCTCTAGAACTCGCTTTCATTTTCATCATCATCTTGATCATTTTCGGCCCTGATGAAATTGAAAAAACAGGTCGAAACTTGGGCCGTCTCCTCCGCGACCTGACTCACTCCGCGGAGTGGCATACGCTCCAGCAAGCCTCCAGAGAATTGCGCGACCTACCCAACCGACTGATGCGCGAGGCCGAGTTAGAACAAATCAAAGAGGAGGCAGAAGCGCTCCAAGAAGCGACTCAGAAGAAGCTCGACGCCAAGGGGCAAGCCCAGCAGAAGCCGGAAATCGACGCATGGACGCAAAAACCCAACGAATCCTCCCTCCCACCCAAATCTTCTGAAAACAGTTGAAAGATGAAGCAATTGCTCCAACGTATTGGACACCTGATCACAACCCCCTTTCGATGGTTAAAGAAAAAAACAGACCAACTTGCAGCGTTTTTCGATGAGGAACCGGAGGACTCCCCCCTCTCGGAGGTGGTCGCCAAAACCGTAGAAGAGCCACGCGGGTTGATCTTTCACCTCAACGCGCTGCGCAAACATCTGTTCCGCTCCATCCTTGTTCTGATCGCCACAACGGCGCTTTCTTTCGTTTTCATCCAGGATTTACTGGCCTGGTTGACGCGCCCCATCGGGGGACTCGATTCGCTCCAGGCCATTGAGGTCACCGAGCCGGTAGGGGTAGCCATGCGCACGGCCCTGCTGGCCGGATTCGCTGTATCCTTGCCGTACACGACCTTCGAATTGTGGCTTTTTGCCGCCCCAGGGCTGAGGAGGAGGGCGCGCCTGTGGGGGCTGATCGCCATCCCCATGGCGACGTTTTTTTTCGTCGGCGGCATGGCCTTTGCCTACTACGTGATGATGCCCGCAGCTCTGCCGTTTTTGCTCAATTTCTTGGGCATCAGCACAGCCGTACGACCGGCATCCTATATCCGTTTCGCTACCGGGTTGATGTTCTGGATTGGCCTGGCCTTCCAGTTTCCCCTGGTCATCTTTGTCTTGGCCGGGATGGGCCTCATCCGGGCAAAAACGCTGGCGAGCTATTGGCGCATCGCTGTGGTGATTATCGCCGTTGTGGCGGCCGCCATCACCCCGACGATCGACCCCGTCAACATGGGATTAGTGATGGGACCGATGATTCTGCTCTACTTTTTGAGCATCGGGCTCGCTTACATCGCCCAGCCCAACCGTCACAAAAGCCGCTCATAAACCGCTTCATATTGGGGGACAATGTCACGGTAATCGAAGCGTTTAGCCGCTCGTTGTTGTGCCGCCCGTGAAAAAGCGCGGCATGTGGAGCAATCGGAAAGAATCTCGATAGCGTACTCGGTCATTTTTTCCACATCACCAACCGGGGCTAAAAAGCCGGTCACACCATGGTCAACCACCTCGGGGAGACCGCCGACATCGGAGGCAATCACCGGCACACCACTGGCCATGGCCTCAAGGGCGACCAATCCAAAGCTTTCCGTTGCGCTGGGAAGCAGTAACAAGTTGGCAGCCCGCAAAAGGGGCGCCACGCTGTCCACGACGCCGGCAAATTCAACTCGATCAGCAACATCCAGGTCTTGGGCTGCCTGAGAGGCCACGCCCGCATCGGGGCCATCCCCCACCATGATCAAGCGGGCCTTAAACCGCTCGCTGAAGCGAGCGAAGACCTTGACCACGTCAACAACCCGTTTGACCGGCCGGAAGTTGGAGATGTGCATCAGGGTAAATTCTTCCGGACAGTTAAGTGGGGGCATGCCGTGCAACGGGTAGGAAGTATGCCGTTGCGGATCGATAAAATTGTAGATCACTTCGATTTCTTTTTCGACCTGGAAGTTCCTGTAAGTCTCCTCTTTCAAGAAATCAGAAACCGTGGTGACAGCATCACATTGCTCAATCGTCTGTCCTGTGATTTCGCGAAAAGAAGGATTTCGTCCGACCAAAGTGATATCGGTGCCGTGCAAGGTGGTCACAATTTTGAGGTCTAACTCGGGGACAAGCTGCCTGGCTAACAAGGCCGCCGCCGCAAAGGGGATGGCGTAGTGAACATGAAGGACCTGAAGTTTCTTCATGCGCGCCACCTCGGCCATCTTGGAGGCCAAGGCCAACGTGTAAGGGAAATTCTTTAAAACCGGGTAACTTACGATTTCAACCTGGTGAAAGCTGACCCGCGGCGGAAGCTCGGTCAGGCGCAGGGGGGTAGCATAACTGATGAAAGCGACCTCATGGCCATCTTCAGCCAGATGCTTGCCCAATTCAGTCGCGATGACGCCGCTGCCTCCATGGCTTGGATAACAAGTAATTCCGATTCGCATTGTGCGCTCCTTTGTTACAGCGAGGGTGATCAATAAATGGTGGTGGTTAGATAGTAAGTGACGCTTAAAAAGCAGGTAGACTAAAATTCTCTAGGCGGCGTACTCCTTCGAGCAGGCTTCGCGCTCCCCGCCGCCGAGGACGGCGGCTAGAGCATTTTGAGAGGCAACCATCACTTACTTGTGACCACCATCCAATAAATAAAGTAGTTGGCGAAACCGAAAAAAATCAACGCAGAGTCGCAGGGGAGCAGAGGCGCGGCAAGAATTTTGCCCTTCAAGCAGTTCAGAACGTCGAAAATTTGACATCCAAGGGGTTGTCCACTTGCATCTTACCGCGAATGAGGAAGCCTTCCCCGTATTTTTTGCCGATCAAAGAGCCGTAATAGCCCATGCGGTGAACCAGAGACCAATTATATTCACGCGAGGTCAGTCGAGTTTGTTTGTAGTAATTATCATCGGGCTTGAATTGGGACTCATAGGCATAAATCGCCTCCATCTTGCGGTCGAATTGATCGCTGATGTCGACGATGAAGGTGGGGTCAAATTCATACCAGGCCATATAATACATCACCTTGCAGGGGCGGTAGCTATCGCGCTCACTTTCATAGCGGGTCAAACCGGCCAGGAAGATGCCCTCGTAGGCAAGCTCGCTGGCGTGGTAATGGTCGGGATGGCGGTCATCATAATAAGGCAGAAAAACCAGCCTGGGGCGGTATTTGCGCACCACCTCGACGACCCGATGCTTGGTCTCTTTGCTGGTGTGGATATTGCCGTCTTCGAGCTCCAGATTCTCACGGGCGACCGCGCCGATGATCTTGGCCGCTTGCTCCGCTTCGGCCTGGCGGGTTTCAACAGTCCCTCTGGTGCCCATCTCGCCGCGAGCCATATCGACCAAGGCAACCGAATAACCCTGATCGACAAGTTTGATCAGGGTACCGCCACAACTCAATTCAATATCATCCGGGTGGGCGCCAAACGCGATGACATCAACTTTCGTCATTATCAGCCTCCAACACGAGAATATGGTGCGAGAAATCGTCTATCTCGCCGGCAGAAAAGATCGCCTCGATGAAGTCGCTCCCGTGCCGGTGGAGAAACCAGGGCAAGGGGAAAACGCGCTCTTGAAGGCGCTCACGGGGCAAGATGATATTGCTCAAGCGGCGCAACTCGCCGCGCGAGAATCCCATTTGACTCATTTTCGCTTTGACCGTTCCTTGCTCGAGGTTGTCCAGCCCGCGCAGAGCGTTGGAGAGTCCGTAGCTCCAGGCTTTGGCCAGGTTGGGATCAATCTCTTCCACGTAGGATTGCAGCGGAGCGAAGGCGGCTTCGATTTGGGCGCGGGCTTGATCGAATTGATCCATCGCTCCGGCGTCCGGAATCAAGTCCTGGAAAACGGCGTCACTGTCCAACTCTTCCTTGAGAATCTCGCTCACGCCGGTTTGGTAGTCGTCGAGGCGCTTGGCCTCGCGCCCGGTGACGACGGTGTGGCCTCTCCGAGGATAATACAGCGGTTGTGGCAGGGAGAAACGTTCGTAGAGCGGCTTGAGCATGGCGTGATAAGCGATCTCGCCGGGGCCAAGAACACTGGCAACGATGGGCAGGACCGTGTCGGCGAAGAGAGGCCGCAGGGCCACATCGGTGGAATAATGCTCCGGGGAACGGGAAGCCGCCTCGAGGTGGTCTTGAGGCTCAGCTACTCGCACCCGGAATCCATCGGAATCAAAGGTATACAATCGCCCAACCCGACCGGGTCCCAAAACGGCTTGGTATCCAGCTTGCTGTAATCGCTTTACTGCTCCCTCCAGCCCCTGTTCAATCTCATCGTTATGCGCCAGCACGCGGCGGAAAAAATCGCCCGCGGCGGGGCGAAGGATCCTCGGCTCGACGAGAACCAGCCCGTGTTCGGCGAAAAGCTGGGACCAGACCCGCGCCTGCCAGGTGGAATACATCTCTCCCGGGCGGGGAGCGAATTGCCCTTTAAGACCGGAGCCTTCGGAGTGTGTTTTCTCGAAATAGGATTCGTAGGCGTGTTTGATCTCCGCGCTGATGGGCATATCGGCGACAGGTCGGCCTGCCATTTCCCAATCGAAGTGAACATCGCCAATTTCACCATCGAGTTTGACGTAATGGGCGTGGTTGATTTCATCGAAATCGTGATCTTCGCTGGCCAGCCAGAAGACCGGCACGACCCGTCTGCCCAATTCGGCTTGGAGATGGTGGGCCAGGCGGATGGTGGTGATGATTTTGTAGCAGGTGTAGACCGGCCCGCCGAGAAAACCGGCTTGCTGACCGCCGATGACGCAAAAGGTCTCCGGGTCGCCAAGCGCTTCGATATTGTTCATGGCCTTGGCGTGTGCCCCCCAGGTAGCGTTATAGTCTCTCACCAGCCTGACAAGCTCTTGGCGGGGATAGTCGTGCTCGCGCCGAGATGCGAGCGCGGCTGAAAAGTCGAGCGGGGCGTGGGTGAAAAAATCCAAAGCTGTTTCGTCCCCCTTGAGATAATCCAGATATAACCGCTTCTCAGCCATGAGAGGCAGGGTGCTGAGGTCAATTTTTGTGACCATTGTTGGCCTCTTTCTTGGCGACCAGTATCAAGCGTTCACTGTCGGGCGAAAATGCCCGCCCTTGAAAGGAGCTATAGCTGCGCACATCGACAAAGCCGGCAGTTCGGAATCGCCGTATCATTTCGGCATGGGAATACAAACGGACCGACTCGTGAAAGCGACGTTTTTTCCCGTTCTGCACGAAGGTGGTCGTCTTCTCGACCCGGCGGCATTGCGGGGTCAGGCAGCGAACATTTTGGACGTGTCCATTGGGCAAAGGGTTTTCATCCTGAGGGACCAAGTTGTCGATCAGATAGTCGCGATTGAGGTAATCCAACAAAAAGATTCCCCCGGGTTGAAGGGCGGCATAAGCCCTTTCCAAGACAGCCTGATTCTGATGATCCACCTGAAAGTAGCCAAAAGATGTGAAAAGCGACAAGATGGCAGCAAAGTGATTCTCGTAGGGAATGGCGCGCATGTCCGCCTGAATCAGAAATGGTGGAACGGATCCATATCCGTTCGTTTGCTTTAATCGCTTCGCGGCCACTCGAAGTAATTCATCAGATAGATCCAACCCCACAAGCCGATTGAACCCTTGTTCGCGCAGTGCCAGCAAGTACCGCCCCGCGCCGCAACACAGATCAAGCAAGGGAGCATCCGGATTCAGCGAGAGCAAGTCCGTGATCGCGGCGATATTGTGGCGCGCTTCGGCCAGATCACGATGCGGGTATAAGGTCAAGTACTCACGGCCAAAACTCTCTTCGTACCAGGGTGTCATGGGATACCGTGCTCCTTTTTATAGGCGGCCCAATTCTTTTTCAGATGCACGAAGGCGTCAAAATCGGGTTGAATCAGGAAAGGGTTCTTCTGGCGTTCTTCCCCGATGGTCGATTGGGGCGCGGTGCCATAATCATGGCCCGGAAAGACGCGGGTCTCATCGGGGAGGGCGAGCAGCTTTTGGTGGAGGGAATCGTATTCAGCTTTGGCGTCGGCGCCGAATCCCGTCCCGCCGACCTTGCCAACAAACAAGGTGTCCCCGCTGATGACAGCGTCGCCAACATAGAGGCAAATGGAACTGTGCGAGTGTCCGGGGGTGTGCAGGATTTTGATTTCCAGATTCCCCAGCGGGAAACGGGCGCCGTCCTCGACGGTGATTCCGGTGTCCGGATCGGTGCTGCCAAACAAGAGCGGACGTTTGCCCGTCATTTGCTCGATTCTGGCGTTTCCGTTGGTGTGATCATAATGGTCGTGCGTGTTGAACACGTACACGATCTCATAGTCCCGCTGGCGGGCCAAGGCGACAATCTGCTCCGGTGAATAGGCAGGATCTATCACTGCCGCTTGCTTGGTCTCTTCGTCGGCGACCAGATAGCCAAAGTTACGATCGCCTCCAACTCGAACTTGCTTTAAGAACATGGTTTCTCCTATTTTTGTATGATCTCAATCACCCGTTGTCTAGA
>CAZJBA010000039.1:0-18559 GCA_964544065.1 uncultured Anaerolineales bacterium
CTTGACCTGGGAGCCTGCTGCTTCTCCACCGACGGAGGGCTATTCCAATTTGCTCCAGGTACTGGTCGCATCGGCTGCCCTTCGCGCCGACGCTTCTCCCGTCGTGGTCGTCCGGGCTGTAAGTCTACTGGCAACAATCGCGATTCTAGCAGTCATCTATCTTCACATAGTCACGCTGACGGGCAGTCGCTGGATAGCCATTCTTCCCTTGGGGCTGTATGCGCTGCATCCCTACACGGCCATTCACACCTGGGCAGGCCTGGCAACGCAGTGGTTCGTCGCTTTGAATGTTTTGATTCTCTTTTTCTTCTGGCGCGCTTTAGCCAGAGAAAACGCTGACGGCGTAAGTCGCTGGTGGGCTCCCATCTTGTTAACCGTCCTGGCCATTTTGGTGACCATCGCACGCACGGAGGGCCTCTTCACGGGCTTCTTGGCGTTGGCTCTGGCAACGTTGTTCCATTGGAATCGAGATAGAAAGCCCTGGCTGGCGGCACTGGCTAGCTATGTGGTTCTCTTCATCGCCTATACGCTCTTCCGCTGGTTGTATTTTGGCACCCTGCTGACCGGGCCCTCCATGGTCAAGTTATCCAACGAGATGGTGCTGGGATTGGTCAGCCGGGAATACTGGCTCGATGGGCTCGCCTATTTACGCACCTCGCCGTTAGGCATCTTCACGCTGACGTTTTTTCCCTTTGCCATCGGCTTGGTGTTGCAAATTAAATCTTATCGCCCAGAGAACAAAAAGGCCTTGGCCGACCGAGCCGTGCTGCTCCTGGCCGTGTTCCAATTTTCAGCGCTCAACGCAGTCTATGCCCGTACCAACATGATTCAAAATTTCGCTTCCCGCTTTTTCGCCCAATCGGCAGCGCAACAATTGGTCATCATCATGCTCGTGAGCGCGTGGCTGTACCGAGGTTGGCTACAATGCCGGCTGGAGCCCAAACAAAACATGCCCCGCGCCATTCTGCTTTGGGCAATCGTTACCGGCCTGGGAATCTCCGCACTCACATGGACAAATGACCTTGACAGACTAAACCGATCCTATGCCAAGTTCGTAAACGAATACAATCAGCAACAAAGCTCTGCTAAAGCTATCGCCGAGGCGCTCAATGAACACGGAGAGCAACTCCAAGACGAATGGCTGGTAACCGTGGTTGATTCTGGCATTTTGCCTTATTATGTCGATATGAAGGTATTGGGCGGCGACGGGCTCACCGATTTAGACCTTTCTCCGCTGGTGCCGCCTCACGGAGAGAAAGCAGAGTTCTACGCGGAATACATCTTTTCTCACCAACCTGCCGTTCTCGTCATCGAAGTGTATGTCCAACACGTGGACGTTCACCAGCGAGCTTTGGTCTGTTCATCAGAGTTTTCCAATTACAAATTTATCGGCGGCCTGAAACGGAAACAGGGTACTGCTTACAACGTCTATCTACGCCAGGATTTACCCAATTTCGACGCGATCGCGGAACAGCTCCAAACCTTATCCGATCCTCAGCAACGCTGGAGCGTGAGGTACGAAAACGCTCACACAACTTGTCCACAGTAACTCGAAGCCTATTCTATGCCTGACCTTGAACACAGTCTCCACGGCCACGACTTGGGCCATTTACGCATCATCGCCGAATCATGGGGAGTCGAGTTGGACGCGCCGGATGTCAAAACCGCTTTGCCCGAATTAACTGCTCAACTGCTTGATACATCCGTGGTCACAGAAATCTTCGCCGCCCTGCCGGAAGAAGCAGCCGCGGCCCTGACCACATTGAAAAACAACGCTGGCCGCCTCCCCTGGGGACAATTCACGCGCCGTTTTGGTGAGGTGCGCGAAATCGGCCCCGGCCGGCGCGACCGCCAGCGCCCGGACCAAAACCCCATCTCCGCGGCCGAGGTGCTCTGGTACCGTGCTCTGGTGGCGCGAGCCTTCTTTGACACGCCCAACGGGGCTGAAGAATTCGCCTACATCCCCTCCGACCTGCTGCCCCTGATCCCGGCGGGGACCGCGCCCCAACGCGCCGATCCGCTGGGGCGGGCCGCCACCGCCGCCGAGCGCGCTCACCCCCTCCTTGCCGGCGAGCAGATCATCCAACACACCTGCACGCTGCTGGCCGCCATCCGGGTTCAACGAGAATCCGTACCCTTGCCTGACCATATCGAACCCTTTTTGCGCTCCCTGCTCCACGCCGCCGGAATTCTCACCGCCAAGGGCAACCTCAACCTGGAGGCCACCCGCGCCCATCTCGAGTCATCTCCCGGGGAAGCGCTGCACCACCTGGCCCACACCTGGCTGACCAGCGCTGACCACAATGACCTACACTTGGTCCCCCATCTACAAGCCGAGGGCGAGTGGGAAAACGATCCCCTGGCGGCGCGGCAATTCATCATCGAGTTGCTCAACGACCTGCCCGCAGAAACCTGGTGGAGTACGTCCGCCTTCATCGCCGACATCCATCAAGCCCACCCCGATTTTCAGCGCCCGGCCAGCGATTATGATTCCTGGTATCTGCGTGACATCCGCACGGACGAATTCTTGCGCGGCTTCGAGCATTGGTACGATGTAGAAGGCGCTCTGATTCGATATTGGATCACGGGACCGCTCCACTGGCTCGGTTTGATCGATGTGGCCGTCCCGGACGAGGATACCGATCCCGAAGAGGCGACCGCCTTCCGTCCCTCGAGGTGGGCGCCCGCTTTGTTACAAGGTACCGCCCCCGAGGGAATCCCGGCCGAGTCAGCCTCCCTGCACATCCGCTCCAATGGCAAGATCAGCGCACCGGTGTCAACGCCGCGCTCCGCCCGCTATCAGATCGCCCGGTTCTGTCAATGGGATGACGCAACGCCACACGAATATCGCTACCATCTCAGCCCCGATTCGCTGGAACGGGCGCGGCGGCAAGGTTTGAAAATCGGCCACTTGTTGAAGCTCTGCCAAGAACATGCCGATCCCGTACCACCCAACATCATCAAAGCGTTACAGCGTTGGGGCGATCACAAAACGGAAATTCGCATCAGGGACATGGTCGTCTTGCAAGTGGATTCCCCCTCCATTTTGAAGGCGCTGCAAAACTCAGGCGCGGCCCGCTTCCTGGGCATCCCGCTTGGGCCGACGGCCATCACGGTCAAACGCGGGGCAGAAGAAAACGTATTGGCCGCGCTGCTAGAATTGGGTTATCTGGGGAAACTGGAAGTGTAAAGAAAGTGTAATCGTCTAGGTGGCAGTACGGCATCTTCTTTCTAACTTTGCCATCTCCTCTTTCGTCATGAAACTTTGGGCTGGGTTGAAAACCTTCTGGCATATCAAGATTATAGAACCCGCATCAAGCTCGATCAAAACACGCTTAGCGGTTTTTTGGTGTTTAAGCAGCTTGATTTACCTGAGCTCTACTCTGTTCTTTCCTCTCCATACGTTCTACCAGGTCATCCCGCCGATTGATTACACCAAGCGCACGGGCTACTCGGGAATCGGCTTCATCGCCTATGTCATCAGCCTCCTGGTTTTGTTTATTCTCTTTGTGGCTGCTTTGCGCACGATTGTAAAGATGAATCAGGGAGCGATAAGCTTCGGCATGATCTTATTGGTGGGGATTTTCTTGGCCCTGATTCTGGTTTTTTCCTACCCCCAAACCGCCATCGATTTGTTCGTCTACGCCTTGCGAACGCGTGGCTGGGCGCTGTATGACCTGCTGCCTTTTTCTGCCGTCCCCGAGGGGATGCCCGCCTCTGACCCCTGGCTTGGTCTGGCCGGGGAGTGGGCCGACGCGGCCTCTCCTTACGGCCCGGTCTGGGAATGGCTGTCGCTGGGAACGTACCATCTCAGCGGTGGGGGCTATCTAGCTCATCTGTTCAGCCTCAAAGCCCTGTCTCTGCTGGCTTACGTTGGCAGTGTCTGGCTGGTTTACCGAATTCTGGTCTTGATTCGACCTCGTTGGGCTTTGGCAGGCAGCGCCTTCTTCGCCTGGAATCCGTTGGTGCTGCTCGAGAGTGTCCAAAATGGCCATAACGACATCGTTATGGTGTTCTTCATGTCCCTATCTGTTTGGGCGTTTACAAAACTCTTTTCCGAGTTGCGTAATTGTCAGCGTTGGTTGTTTGAGATTCTTTTTGCGCTTGCCTTCGCCGCCGCAATCCTGGTCAAGTTCATCCCCGTTGTGGTGCTGCCGTTTTTCTTGGTCACCCTGGCCATGGAACAACCCACCTGGCCCCGGCGGATTGGGGCATTTTTGTCTCGCGGTTTGGCGATCTCCCTAATCGTCACCATGGCAATGAGGCCCTATTGGCTGCAAATGGAAAAATGGGCTCTGCTGCAAACTGGCGAATCAGCAGGGCGATCCTTGGTCGCCTTGTTGGTGTTGGTATTACGCCGCTGGACAGGAACGAATACCGCTTTCGATTACAGCAACGCTTTCATCTATTTGATCCTTGGGGGCATCTACCTGGCTTCACTGGTGCGTTTGTGGCGGAATACCGCTGCCAAACGCGGCGCTGAATCGGCCACGATCAGGGTCTTCGATGCCACTCTTTCGGCCGCGATGACCGTGTTTTTCTGGTATGTCTTGCTGGGGGCGTCCACCTTTCATGCCTGGTATTTGCTCTGGTTTTTATCCCTAGCAGCACTGCTCGTTCCCCGCGTTCGCTACATCAGCGCGGCAATTGTGTTTTCGCTGGCGGCCTTGCTGATCATTCCCTATTACGAGACCATTCGAGTCTGGGTTCCGCTTTTGCTTCGGAATCAAATCCTTGGTCACATCATCGGGGTGCCGTTGTTGCTCATTCCTTCCATGCTAGCTTGGTTTTGCCCAGTCGACGTTCTTGAAGGTACATCTTCTCAAAATTTTAGGGAGACGTAGGACGACATGCTTCGCAATTCCCGGGGGGCGTTGTAGGCGGCGAGAAACACCCGAAGTCGGGCTTATGCGCGGGTAGAGGGCATCCTTGTGTATATGCGTTGTCCTGCTGTCTTCCTTCCACATACGCATTGACGCGAGCAACCAGGCATGTTAGAATTTTTTGCGCAATGGGCGTGTAGCTCAATGGTAGAGCAGTGGCCTTTTAAGCCATTGGTTGCGGGTTCGATTCCCTCCACGCTCACTCTTTTTTTTTGCACCGCCAATCCATGGTGGTGTTTTCTTTTTTGGCTCTTTAGGAGTTTACGGAGTAAGAAGTTTGTCCAAGCTTACGTTTCATGGCCATTGTTTCCTCTCGTGTCAACGTCATTCAATATCTGAACGTAAGCGTTCACGCCCCTCGCTAAATAGAACGAAGATGACACGGATTGGGCGAATTTTCACGGATTTTTTAATTTTTATCCGCGAAAATCAGCTATATCCGCGTAATCCGTGTTCCATTTTGGGTTCTTTTGTTCATGCTCTGAACGGTTACATCTGAACTTACTGCTCAAAGAGAGCATCTAAATCTGCTTGCGAATCGTTCAGCAATCCTGCTTCCTTTAGACGGTGCATTTGTGAACGCAGAAACATGAGAAACTTAGAATACTGATCAGGAAACGAGACAAACTTCTCGATCAGTGCTTTCAGACAAGCGGTATAGAGTTTCAGAGGCTCCAAAGAGCATAACTGCTTTTGAGAAAGTCGATTAAATGGAACAGAATCACCTTTGCACTTGGATGATTCTGTTCTACCGGCAAACTCCGAATCTACGAAACTACTCCTCCGGATAATATTCTCTGAACTGAGCAACTTTCTGAGCCGCCAACTTCGCCAGCGAGGTACCGTCTGCCATCAGCATGATCATCTGATAGCCCTTCTCATACAAGCGCTGGGCCTTCTCCCAGTCCCCCGCCAAGGTGCTCAAAATCTTGCCCGAAGCGAGCACCTTCTCTTCGATGACGGCAATCGTCTCCTGGACTTCGGGGTGGCCGGGTTGGCCCAGGTGGCCCATGTTGGTGGCCAAATCCATCGGGCCGATGAAGATGCCATCGACCCCTTCCACCGCGAGGATATCGTCCAGGTTTTCTACAGCGGTGGGCGTTTCCACCGCGGTGATCAACAAGATTTCATCGGCTGCCCGCTGCAGGTAGTCCTGCACGTTCTGGCCGTAGCCTTGCGCTCTGGGACTGCCGGCCACACCGCGGATTCCCTCGGGCGGATAGCGGCAAGCGCGCACGGCCGCTTGGGCTTCTTTCCCACTGTTGACATAGGGGACCAGCAAGCCGTGAACCCCGGTATCGAGGATCCGCTTGATGGCCACGAAATCGTTCCAGGGTGCCCGCACCAGGGCGCAAGTATCCGTCCCTTGCATGGCCTGCAATTGGGAGACAAGGGTGAGAATGTCACCCGGTCCGTGTTCCATGTCCAAGATGAGCCAATCGAAACCGGCCCTGCTCAAAATCTCGGCCGTGAAGGGGCTGGCAAGCTGCGCCCAGGCGCCGACCGTCTTTTTTCCGTCTAACATCATCCGCTTAACACGATTTTCAAACGTCATATCATCTTCCTTGTTTACTTGTGATTTGGTTAAACTATGAGCCATCCTATAAACAGAACGCGGGTTGTTTTTAGATAAAATCCGCGCCAATCCATATAATCAGCGCCATTCGCGTTCTATTCTCCGCGTTGGCTATACAAATTCGGTAAATTCAATCAGGTGGCCGTCGGGGTCGTAGCAATACGTCTGAATGAGTCCGCCCTGACGCTCGATGGGCCCATAAACGATCGGGATCTGGTGTTTCTCCAATTGCGCGATCAATTTCTCCGTATCATCGATTACCAACGAAAAATGCCGCGAGAAGGAGAGCTCTTTCTCGGTGCTGTCAGCGACCGGATAGGAAGCATCCCCCGGGGCGTGGGTGGCAATGTCTTCCCGGATGACGTGAATCTCGGCGCTGTTCTTGCGGAACCAACCACCGGGAAAGGTGAAATCAGAAATCCGTTCGATCGGCTCCATGCCAAGGATGTCGCAATAAAAATGGCTGCTCGCTTCTAAATCTGCAACCACAATATTGACGTGGTTAAGGTCTTGAATCTGAAACATAGGATCACCTTTCTGGTTTTTTGAGGGGATAATGCCCAACCTGGTGAGCTGCCTCGAACATGGTCACCGCGTTTTCAACAGGAATATCGACATTGATGTTGTGGCAGGGTGCAATGATGTAACCGCCACCCCGCCCCAAGTCGTAGATTCGCCCTGCCACTTCCCGGCAGACTTCTTCCACCGTGGCGTTAGGCAGCACCTGTTGCACGTCGATGCCCCCGTGGAAGCAGATCCGACCGCCATATTCTTCATTGAGAGCATAAGTGTCTTCAAAGCCGTCCACAACGGTCTGGATGGGGTTGAGAATATCGACGCCAATATCGATCAGATCATCGACGATGCGTAAAACCGCCCCATCACAATGCATCAACGCCTTGACATCGGCTTTCGCTTTGATCGTTTCGATCTGCGAGCGCAGGTATGGCTTGATGAACTCGCGGAACATCTCCGGCGAGATCATCAGCGAATTCTGGGTGCCCTGGTCGTCGGTGATGACCACGACCTGAACATACTCGCCTACGGCTTGCATATAGTTGCGGTACATCTGGTCGATGGTCGTTGAGATCTTCTTCAGCACAGCGTGAGCTCTTTCAGGCTCGAGCGAAAAGTCGAGGAACAATTTATCGTAGCCCCTGATCTGGGCGGCGGTCTGCAAGATACCGGCTTTGATGCCATCGGCGCCGACGACATAATCCGTATTCTCGTACCAGGACTCCGCTTTTTCGCGCAGACCCGCGAACATGGCCGGATCATCGGGGTCGGGCCAATCAAAAGATTCGATCTCGTCCATGGTCAGGTCTTCCTGCCCCAGGGGCTGATCGTGGACGGCGTAATAGTTGCCCACCTCGGTCCATTTATGCGGCGTCTGCCACATATCGATGTAGCCTTTCTCGCCGTCGATTTCGACATCGCGAACGCCGACCCAACGGGGCACGATCCAGCGGAAGTCGATACCTAATCGTTGGCAGACGGCTTCATCCAAAACAACGTTCTGGGCCATGCGGTCAAGAATCCGGATGTCAGTATCAATGCCCAGGTACGCTATCAGTTGCTCATAAGCCTGACGGTGAAACGAGCCGATGTGCTTGCCGTAATCGACCAGCACCCGTTCAGGTTCCTGGTGGTTGACGGTGGCTGCAAATGCTTCCCTTCGATTCATAATTACTTTTCCCTATCTTCCAAGCACGACGGCCTGAATGTCGAGCAAATCGCAGACGTGCTTCAACTCCTGGACGTACTCACCAGCCACGCCAGAGATGTGATTGGAGCCGAACTCATCGATCAACGCTTCGAAGTCCAGATCGACGCGCACAAAGGCGGTGGGCAACTGGTGGCTGCCGCGGGCAGCCACAAAGGTCTCGTACTCGTCTTTGGAAGGCTCGACCATCTCGCCGGGGATGATGGCCATGACATAGCGCCCATCGCGGCGATAGAGACGAGAGAGAGTCACAGGTCCGGGAGCAGCTTTGAAGTAGGTCGTCGCGCCTCCGCTGGGGCGAAAGGAGGGCCTCAGCTCGACGTGCTGCATATTCTGCTTGGGCTCGTCAGCGCGGCCGGCGTACCAACTGCACATCGCCCCACAGTTGGGCACGTAGATGGTGCTGGTCTCCTCGTTGATGTAACTTAAGTCACCAAATAAGGTCGGACGGCCCCCCGAAACCAACTCGAGCAGTTCCATCGTCAAGGCGCCGTCGGCATCGGCTTCGCAGGCCATCGGCACGGTGGGTTTGTCGCCCTGGGCGTCGTAGGGTCCCGGCAGCAGAGCGGCCGATAGGCACTGGGGAATGTAGTGATTGGTCATGTCGGGCATGCACTTGATAGCGACGAAATCGAGATTGAATTCAGCGATGATTTCTTTGGTGGCCAGATAACAGCGGGATTGAAAATCAAGCTTCTCCGGGGAGAGCTGTTCGCCATCGTAATCGACCGAGGCGGCGTTTTGCTCCAACCAGGCGACCATCTCCTCGCTCAAATCTGAGTCGATGCCCTCGGCCCGGCGGACGATCTCCAACTGGTCGATGTGTTCAACGTCGATGCCGAAGTCGCGCCGCCACTGCATCGGATCGAAGCTGCCCGTGTCGATGCCCAAGGAGCGGCCGCCAAAGAGGCCGAAGACCTCGCCACGCAGCCGCTTGACAGCCGAGGCCGCCCGCAAGAAAGGCAACGTTTTGTCGGCGATGGCGGAGGTGTCGAATCCGGCCCGGACGCGCAGATGGGGGTAGCCAATCTGATCGAGCGCGCCGGCGGCTCCCAGCAGGCCAACCGTGCCGTGAGTGCCGGGGTGTTTGTTGGACACCAGCACGGTGGGCAAGTCCATCCGTTGAACGCCGCGGACGACCAGGTTGGGCGAGGTCCAACAAGGCAAATGCGCTACTAGCGCTTCGACACCCTCCGCTTTGAGCGCGTCTACCTGGGCGTCGATCTGTTCTTTGGTGCGGGCGACTGCCGCGTGAGCGTGCAGCGCCACCGGCAGGTCGTGGAAATACTCGATCAAACGAGTGTGGCGGGGTTCGGTCAAGCCACGAAAGAGATTCTCCCATTCGTGTTCTCTGGCATCGCCAAAGGTGATCAGGGCAACGTTCGGTTGATTCATAGATGGTCTCCAATAATGTTATTCAATCGTCAACTTAGCCTTTGTGAGATTGATTTCATACAAAAACTTGGGATGGTTCAAATTTCCGGATAAATTAGTTGACACTTCGACACCCCGCCGGGAGATCGCTCTGCGTCCTTTCAGGAAATTCTCCCGGCTACGGAACACCGCCCCTTGAAAGGGGCTAAAAAAGGTCATAAAGTGCTCTCTGAGCCCGATGAATCGGGCTCTGTTTGGTAGCACGGGGATTGATCCCCGTGCAAAGTTACGAATGTGTCTTCATATTTCCGGACCATCCCGAAAACTTTAGCCACAGATGAATAAGATAAAAGACAAAAATCTGTTTTGATCCTATCTATCTGTGGCTTGGATATGATCATTCTCCAGCGCTTCGAAAAACGCTTCGGGCAGGGCGGTCACGCTGTGAGCATGGTAATCGTAAGCCACCACGCCGGTCTCCACCAAGGCGACGACTTCATCGCCGCGGCGCAGGCGGTGAAAAAGGCGAAACGATTTCTCGCTGATCTCACCGATGTGGCTGTCGATCTCTACGCGGTCATGGGCAAACACCTCGGACTTGAAATTGACAGCTAAATCGGCGATCGCCAGCCCCACGCCAGACTCGTTCACCCCAATGGTGTCGAAATCGAGTTGCGCCATCAGCCGCGAGCGGGCCTCATGAACCAAACCGAGCAGGGCTTCGTTGCCCAAATGTCCAGCATAGTTGAGGTCCGTGGCTCGAACCATCAGGCGGTGGATGAATTCGTAGCTGTTGCAAGCTTCAAGACGTACACGCGGCATCGTTTCTCCAAAATCAACGCAGAGACGGAGAGAGGGCGTGCAAAACAACCTGGGGAGCCGCGGAGATTACTTTTTTCTCTGCGTCTCTGCATCTCCCCATCTCTGCGTTAACTACTTCTCCTGTTTCCGGGAGAAAGCCTGGATCATGCGGCCTCCATCCGGGTAGATGCATTGGCCGGTGAAGAAGCTGGAGTCGTCACAGGCCAGGAAGACGGCCACCGTGGCGATCTCGCGGCATTCAGCGATCCGCCCCAGGGGCAGGCGGCCCAGCAATTCAGCTTCTTTTTCCTTGTTGTGAACGACCCGCTGCATCAACTCGGTCAACACCGGGCCAGGCCCAATCGCGTTGACGCGGATGCCGTAGTCTCCCAGGGCCAGGGCCATCGCCTTGGTTAATTGGTTGACACCGCCTTTAGCCGCGCAGTAGGGCACCTGGTCGGCAAGAGCCATCACGGCCATCACCGAGGACATGTTGATGATCGACCCCTCGACGCCACCCTCAACCATCACCTTGGCCGCCGATTGGCTGAGCATGAAGGTGCCCTTCAGGTCCACGCCCATGACCCAGTCCCAATCGTCGTCGCTGATCTCGAAGAAGTTGGCTTTGTGATTGACACCGGCGTTATTGACGACCACGTCGATGGTGCCGTAGGTATCGACGGTCTCCTTGACCAGGTTTTCGATTTGATCGCGCTCGCTGACATCGCAGCGGACGAACAAGGCCTCGCCGCCTTCTGCTTCTATTTCGTTTTCGACTTCTTTGCCCAGTGAAACGGTTCTCCCGGCCAGGACAACTTTAGCGCCCTCGCGGGCAAATTCATACGCACAGGCACGGCCAATCCCCTTGGTCGCCCCGGTGATGATCGCTACTTTCTCTTTCAATCTCATTGCAATTTTCTTTTCTCTCTAATACGAAAAAGCTCGAACATGTTTCTATCAGGAACGCCGTTCCTCGTCCCCTATGGGGATGCTTCGCAAGGGACCGGCGTTCCTAATAACGATCTCATTGAACCGGCGGCTTCACGCCAATCGGCCAGCGGGCCTTGATATCGTCGAGAATGGCAACCACATGATCGACCACGCGGGTGACCATCTTCTCGCCTTTCTCGCGGGTGGCCTTGGTGGCATCGCCGATGATACCGTTCTCGAGCTCTTTGTACTCGGGGCGGGCAAAGGTACCTTCGAAATGGTACATCATACCGGGTTCGGGCATCTGTCCCGGTGCAATGATGAACTTGCTGTCAATCAAAGCTTCCCCGCCACCTTTGTCGGCTTTGCTCATATCGATGTACTGCGGGTACAGGTACAGCCCAACAGAGGTCTCAGCCTCTTCAGCGTGCCACATGTAGTCATCGAGCACGTCTTTGTCGTCGCGCAGGAAATCGTACCAATGCAGTGAGAGGGTGAAATGTCCCGCCAGTCCCAATTTGTGAACGGCCACAATCGTGGTTGACACCTGTCCGTGCGCCGAGAGGATGATGAATTTGTTGTATCCGGAAACCGAAGCGCCCTTGATGATATCGACCAACACCGCGGTATGGGTATCGTAGCTCAAAGGGATCGTGCCGGGCATGTACCAGTGGTGGTAGGGGTGCGAGCCGTATGGCAACGGCGGCAAGAGCATCACGTCGGTTTTCTTGGCAATTTCGAGGGCCATATATTTGGCGTTGAAAAAGTCCACACCGTTGGGGGAGTGGGGGCCGTGCTGCTCGGTGGCACCGATCGGCAGGATGGCGATGTCGCTGACTTCCTTGGCGAATTGAGTCACCTCAGGTAAGGTCAGTTCGTGCCACCAATAAAATTTTTCTTCAGACATTTCGGACTCCTTTCGGATCTTAGTTGATTGTTTCGTAAGTGTTCACACCCTCAGCAAATAGAACGCTGATTTCCACAGATGCGGCGGATTTTCGCGGATCGCTCTGCTTACCATTGGCAAAAAGTATCTTCTCAAAAAAGCGGGGACGAACGCCGTTCCTGCGGGCAAAACGAGTGGATAGCAAACCCTGATGAAGGAACGGCATTCGTTTCCCCAAAATATTGAGATGATACCGCAAAAACAAATAAATCCGTGAAAATCTGCTCAATCCGTGTCATCCGTGTTCCATTTTGGTTTGGGCTCGTCTAAACATATCATCAATGGTTACATTGTTTCTAGTGTTTCGTCTACGTTTAATTCTTGCCCCAGCGCGAGCAAATCGTCGTACAGGCTGGGGGGCAAGGGGATACCGCTCTCCTGGCGTTTTTGCTCACTGCGATATTCGATTTCGCCGGGTAAGAGCATTTCTTTATTCTCATCCCACATCGGGGAGGCTTTGAGCGCTTCGAGATAATGCTTCATACGAGTTTGCATCTCGTCCCGGCCAATGATCGCTTCGATATTGACGGCAATCATGAAGTGGCCGGTCAGGCTGGGGTCGTTGGGATATTTGTACATTCCTTTCATCCCATCCAGGAAGGCGCCGCCGGTGATCACCCCGGTGAGGATGTCCACCGCGTAGGCCAGCCCCAGGCCTTTGTAACCGCCCACGGGCAACAAAAAGCCTTCAAACCCGACATCGGGATCGTCGGTGGGGCGGCCTTGTTTGTCGGTGGCCCAATCCATGGGAATCTTTTCGCCCTTCTCGCTGGCCAGCAGCAACTTGCCGCCGGACACCGCCGAGAGGGAGATGTCCAGCACGAAGGGGAAGTCACCAAACGTGGGGACAGCGATGGACAGAGGATTGTTCCCAATGACAGGTTTGCCGCCTCCCGGCGCGACGACATTCTGGACCACGTTGGTCATGGCGATCCCGACCATGCCGCGTTCAGCCGCCATGCGGGTATAAATCGCTGTGGCGCCAAAGTGATTGCTGTGGATGGCGCCTACCGCGGCGATGTTGTGCTCTTCGGCCAGCTCAATCGCCCGGAGCATGGCATCCCGCCCAACGATAAAGCCAGCGCCGTCATCTCCATGGATCACTTCCAGGCCCAGAGAGCCGCGTACGGTCTCGATGTTGGGACGCGGGTTAACCGCACCGGATTGAATCCGCTGGATGTAAGCGGGCACACGCAGCACGCCATGGGAGTCCACGCCCCACATGTTGGTATCGACCAACGCCTTGGCATGAAAGGCGGCATCCTGATGGGAAAAGTCCACGCCTTCAAACAGGGCGGTGACGTAACCTTCCAGAACATCTCGTTTTACTCGTATTTCTTGTGTCACTAGTTCTCCTTAATTTCTTCGAGACAATAGAACGCGGATAGTGCAGATGCTACTGATTGTCGCGGATTTTTTGTGGAAGTTTTTTCCGCACAAATCCACCTGATTGGCGAAAATCTGCGTTCTATTCTTCCAATATTGATTAGCTCATCTTTTCAATCAAACGAATCGCGCCAGAGCTGCTTCAGCAAAGCGATCTCGTCAAAATAGGTCCATTCCTCGACAAAACGGCCATCCTTGACGGTGTGATGGCTGATGCCCATCAGGTAAAAGGGCTGGCCAGTGGGCTCACCGTAAGGGCCGGGGCCTTTGTGGGTGCCCTGCAAGTTCCAACGAGTCATCGTGCGATAGCCATCTTCGTCGTTGCCCATGGCATAGAACTTGTCGATGGTCATCACCGCATCGGGGAAGGTGCCCAACAAAGAAAGGATGAAAGCCCTAAAGGGCCCCACCCCATGGATGTGGCGTTCGCAGGTGGTGTGGCAAATGTGATTGGGATGGTAGTAGTCATTGATCTTGTTGAGCAAACGCCAGTTCCAGATCTGATGGAAGCCCTGGCGGACAAAATCTTCGATGTCGAAATCTTCGCTCTCTTTGGGCGGCATCTCCGGTGGCGTGGTCTGGCCCTCGACGCGCTCGGGCAAGCCGTATTGACGCGGTTCTTTTTCGGTGCGGCGATCTGCCCGGACCAGCTTGCCGATCACCTCGCGGAGATCGAATCCAAGCTGCAAGAGCAAGCCAAGTTCATCGCGGGCGATCCACTCTTCAAGGATCAAGTTCTCTTTGACAAAACAATTGGCGATGCCGGTGCGCACGACCAGCCGTCCCGTGGGTGGCCCGTAGATGCTGTGACCGGTGTTGTGCGCCACCCAGGTGATCCGGTGGGAGGTGAAGAATCCCTCCTGATCGTCGCCGGTCCAGAGCACTTCGTCGCCGTACAAGCGCACATCGGGGAAAGCGGCCTGGGTTTTCAGCGTCCCTTCCATGACAGCCTCCCGCCCGTAGGTCAAGCCATCGCTGGTCCAAATCGAGATGTTGTGGCCGTAGTGGGTATAGATCAAGCCAACGCCATGCTCCTCCCAAATTTTGTGCGTGCAGCGGATGATGTAGTCGACGATATCGATGTAATCATCATCGAATCCCTGCATGCTTTGGGTCCGCTCCTGGTCGGGAGCCATGATTTTGCTGATGTCGCCTTTGTCGTCCAGATAGATTTCATCCATTTTTACGATCCTTTATCTGATTTTTACAACTGCCAAGTGACGAGTACTGTTATGCGTAAGTCCTTGATCAATTTCTCACCACGAAGACACAGAGCACACAAAGCTTGCCTTTATGGACACAAAGGTTTCTGGCTCATATTCAGAATGTGTGCAAGCAATCCCGCACGGGGATGAATTCCCCGTGCTACATAGCAGCGCCCGATAAATCAGGCTAACCGGATTGATCCGGTGTTGTTTGGTAGCCCGGACACTTCATGTCCGGGCGGACATGGGTTGGATACGCACTCTTTATGCACATGAGCCAAGGGTTCTTTGTGTCCTTCCCGCCAGGCACGCAAAGCGTGTTACTCGCCGCGCTCTGCGTGCCGTTGGCAAGGCGTGCTTCGCATGTGGTGAAACTCTTAGCCTATGATATCCTTCATGGATTTTTTCTCCGAATCACTAGGCCTAATCTCATGGATTCAACACTTTTTGAGTGCGGTCAAGGATGTCCAGACCTTGCTGCTTGAGCCAGTAAGGGATGTCGATCAAGACCCAATTCTCGGCCAGTTTATCGCCTTCCCGCCGGTAAACATCGACCACCTGCATCTCAGCGTTGACCTTGCCGCCCGGCAAGCCCAACCAACCTCCAAGCGGTGTGTTGGTCAGATTAGGCCATCCGAAGAAGCAAGCAAAGTTGCCTTCTGCAAATCGGCATGCATGTCCTTCGAAATGTTTGTCTTCTAAATTATTGCGAAAAGGAAGCTGGTGCTGCTCCTGGTAGCGCGGGATCGTGTAGGTCGCCCCAACTCCGGCAGGGCCGTACCAGATCATCTCGTCAGACCAGGTTTTTTCCAGAATTTCCGGATTACAACCCATAGCGCCGCTCTTATTGAGTTCATCCAGGTCAGCGATCATTTCATTGACCAGGGCCAAGGTGGCCGCGCCTTCTTCTTCGGGGGCATCCTCAAACAAGAGGCCGTCATGGGTGCGCGGCCCGGGATAATTAAAGTAAACGCCCGTGGATGGCGGCAAGGGATACGTCCCGGCCTGAACCATCAAGCCGATGATGTCGATGAACACGCCAGTTTGGCTGATTTTTCCGTCTTCGACGCAGTTGAATTCGGCATAGCGCAGGTTGGCGATCTTGCGGGTTTGCGGAATGCCGAGCCAATCGGCGTCGAACAAGCCCATAAACTTGCCCATGCTCATGACCCACTGCTCGCCGCCGAGTTCATTGATCCCGGCGATAAAAATATCCTGGCGGCGCTGCATGTGGGTTAGTGCACCCATCAACGGCGCCCAGAAGGTCTCGGCTACGGTAGCTGCGCCGTGTAACTGGCGAAAGGGATAAACACCCCGCCAGAAGTACTCTTCGGCCGTGTAGGTTTTGAGTACATCGGCCACGGTTTCAGGAGTGGCTTTCTCCAGATCGCCGAAATATTCTTGAATTATCCTTTTTGCGGCTTGGTATTTGCTCAATTTATGATTCTCTCGTTTACTTGTCTGTGCAGAAAAATGCTATAATGTCCTTAGCGGCTACTTCGATCCAAACACGCATCACATTATTTTTATGTCTATCACTCCCAAACGTCCCCAGAAAATTCCCAATTTTGCCGAGATCTGCTTGCGAGCTTTGCACGAATCCGGCTTGGGAAATACAATTATCATTGGCGGGGCATTTGGTCTAATGCATTATTATGAATATCGTTCCACATTTGATGTTGATGCATGGTGGCAATTAGATACCAGTTCATCTGAAAAGAAAATCGTCATTCAAACACTTGAAAAAGTTTTAACCCAATTTGGCGCTGTGCGTACCCGTCGTTGGGGTGATGTTGTCAGTGTCGAGTTACTCGAAGAACGCAAAAAACAATTTAGCTTTCAGATTGCCCAAAGACTGGCTTTGCTGAAAGAACCAACGCTCGCCAAATGGGCAAATATTCCGCTCGATAGCTTTGATGACTTGATCGCCAGCAAAATGAGTGCTTTGGTCAACCGTGGTGCGCCACGCGATTTCGTGGATATTTTTACGTTTTGCGAGAGGAAATTCGTATCACCGGAAAGATGTTGGCAATTGTGGGTGAAGAGGCAGCAACTAAATAACGAAGATGCAGATATCGATACAGCGAAGCTTGCTATTCGCACTCATCTAGCCCGAATTGAACAACACCGTCCGCTCAATACCATTACAGACGAAGATCAAAAAGTGTCTGCCGTGCGTATCCGCAGTTGGTATAAAGAGGTATTCGCCCATGTCTCAAAATTTGAAGGTTCTTGAAAATTGGTTTGACGGCACACTATATCCTGACCGTGAGCCGCCAGATCACTTTGAAGATCTTTCCGACAAAGTTGATTTCATCCATCGCCTTTGTGCGGCCTGGGATTTTGGTATTTTGCCATACCTTTCTACAATTACAGAGGTCCGACGTTCGCACTGGCGACAAGCTGTGGATGACTGCCGATTTCTAACCTCACACTCTTATCATTTATTGCGCGAGTGGCATGATCTGGAGCCATTGCCATATCTTGGCATACAGGTGGATTACATTCGTAATGATCCATGCCTGGAATTCATGTAAAACTCGTTTGGCCTAAGGAACTCCTTCATCTTCCAATAGGGTGGACAGAAGATCAACGCCCGATTCTAGGGCAGCACCAATCAGATCAATCATAACCCAATTTTCGAGCAACAAATCGCCGTCTCGCTTCCAGAAGTCCATGATGTTCCAGCCGATTTTTTCGCCCGTGGCAGGCCAATTCATATAGTCGTTCAGATGCGTGCCTGCCAGGCTGGGCCAACCGGTGGAGGCGGCAAAATGTCCCTCGGCGATTCGAGCCTGATGACCGACTCCTTTTCGGTCGGGAAAGGCGTTGACAATCGGGCCCTGGGCGTTCTTCTTGAACTCGTCCAGTCCGTAAGCCGAGCCAATCCCGACGGGGCCGTGCCAGACCATGTCAGGGTGCCAAAAGCGCTCCAGGCCTTGGCTGGCCTGATCCTCGCCATCGTACTTGTTCAGGCCGCCAAAGATCATCGTCTCCACCAGATCGAGCGTCTTTTCGGATTCAGCCGGAACCTGCTCCTCCAAGAGAAGACCATCCCCGGCGAGCGGGCCGGGGATCCAGATGTCACGTCCGTAATTGGGCGGCATCAACTCGATTCCCGCCTGCCGGATCAGGTCCGGCAGATCGACGATGCAGCGGATTTCGACGATCTTTCCATCCTTGACCCGGCAAAACTCGCCAAAGCGAAAATGGACGCTGCTGCCACTGGCAGGGATGCGCAGATCGCCGAACTGCCATGCTTTTGCAAAAGTACCGAGCAAATCGCCCGTCCCGGCGACCCAATCACCGCCTTCAAAGTGTCCGGCGATGAACACATACGGCCGGCGGGCCAGATCGGGGATGGCAGCAAGCAGCGGCTCCAAAAATTGGGACTGCACTTCGTCTGCACCGTGAAGATGGCGCAAGGGCTGGAAGCCGTGCCAGATGACATCGGGATGCAGATTTTGGGCGAGTGTTTGTGCATCTCCTCTGTCATTCATGCCCTGCCAATAATTCCAAACGAGTTTTTTGTTGTGGTTTTGTGGCGAGCTTTTCATCAGCAAGGAATAGAACGCGGATGACACGGATTAGGCAGATTTGCGCGGATAATTTTTAAAAATCTGCGTAAATCTGTCGTATCCGCGTCATTCGCGTTCTCGCGTTCCATTGATTAACGCGGTTGGCGCGCATAGGTCGTCTCGCGCATCCGGGAGAAGACATCCACGCCGAGTTGAT
>CAZJBA010000039.1:18659-20817 GCA_964544065.1 uncultured Anaerolineales bacterium
TGGCGCGCATAGGTCGTCTCGCGCATCCGGGAGAAGACATCCACGCCGAGTTGATCATAGACACTGAGCAGATCAACCAGGACCCAATTCTCTCGGATCAGGCCGTTCTCGACACGCCAAAAATCCAGGCTGCGCATGGTGATCTCCTGACCCGCCGGGGCGATTCCCAGCCAGCCGTCGCCGCTGATGGCCATTTTCATGTTCGGCCATCCGGTGACGCCGACGTACTCCCCATCGGCAAACATGGCACTCATCAGGGTGGCTTCACCGTAGGATTTGGCGCCGCGATTGGGCATCGCCTTCAAAAAGGGAATCTGGTGCCAGTTGCGGAAACCGGCCATCCGGCGCATGGAGCCGATCCCGGCCGGGCCATACCAGTTCATCTTGGGATGCCAGTACCGCTCCAGATTCATCACCTCAGGGCCGCCGTTGCGGGGGTGTTTGCCCATATCGGCTAACATGGCCTGGACATGCTCCAGGCTGGCCTGGGATGTGGCCTGATCATAGGGACCCAGCTTGATACCGTCCTGGCTGGCGGGCGCGGGAACGACCCAGTTTACGCCCAGGCTGGGGGCCAGCGGCCAGGCATCGGCCTGCATCATCAACTCGGGAATGTCCCAAATCGCCTGCATCTCAACAACGGTACCCTCTTCAAGCCGGAAAAACTCGTGATAACGCATCGCCACCATGTGTTGAGTCGGGGGAATATCCATCCAGGGCTGCTCGAAAACGCCCAGGTAGTATCCGCAACACCCAACCCAATTTTCATCATCAGCTTCTCCGGCCACGAGGATGAAGTCACGCCGCTCCAAGTCAGGCACCGCGGTGAGCAGAGGGCGATAGACCTTTTCAAAAAGCGCATCCGGCCCGGACAAATCTTCAAAGGGGAAAGCGAGATGAACCTCACAATCGGGTGCGAAAACATCCCGAAGTTGATCTTGCAGCGTCGCCGGATCACAGTCGTACAGCGCGGCATGGAAGGCACTGATCCGCTGCTTGTTGCTCTGATGAATGTCCATGGAAGATTAACCTTTGACCGCGCCCGCTGCCAAGCCTTTGACCAGATTCTTCTGGAAGAAAAGGATGACCAGCACGATGGGGATGGTAGCTGATACCGCTGATGCCGCCGCCAGGGTGAGATGACGGGGGTCTTCGCCGCCGGTGAAGCGAGAAATCGCCACCGGCAGGGTCCACTTGGTTTGGGTGAGCAGCCGGACGAGCAAGAACTCATTGTAGGCCAGCAAGAGCGAGAACAGCGCCGTGGAGATGATCCCGGGCCAGACGATCGGAACGATCACCTTGCGAAAAGCGGTCAAGCGGCTGGCGCCGTCGATCATGGCCGACTCTTCTAGCTCGCTGGGAACTTCCATGAAGAAGCTGCGCAGCATCCAGATGGTGAAAGGCTGGTTGACCGCCACCATGGTCAGGATGACCAGAATGCGCGTGTCCAGTAGGTTCAAGGCCGAGCCAATCCAATAGTAGGGCAGCACAAAGGCTAAACGGGGCAGCGCACGAAAGCCAAGCGCGGCGACCAGAACAACAACACTGGCCATTCCGGCATAACGCGCCAAGGAATAGCCGGCCAAACTGCCGATGCTGATCGAGACAACGACCGTACCGACAGTTACAATGATGGTGTTAATGAAGTAATCGTAGAATTTGGCCGTATCGACCAGTTGGGGAATGGCCCAAAGCAAAGCGACGAAACCGGCAGCGGAGATAGCATAAACATATCCGTTGCGAAGGGGGATTTGCTCGGCAAAGAGCAGCAAACAGACCAACAAAACCACAGCAACCAACAGGAAATAGATGATTGTGGTTCCATTTTCAGGCACCGAACGAAGCCAGAGTTCCTGATAGTTTTCCCAGGTGGGGGTGAAGAAAAACTTGGGTGTGCGCGAAAAGGCATCTTTTAGTGACTTGAACGATTGCAAAAATGTCCATACAAAAGGCACCAGGCTGTAAATCGAAAACAGGATCAGAAATAGATGGATAAACACACGCGCGATGGGATTCTTTATCTTCTTCATGATTAACGCTCCTCGACTTGCTCACGATAGGATTGAATCAGATTGGGGATCAAGATGACCATGATCCCTATAACGGTCAAAATAGCCATGGCATTGGCCTTGCCAAGACGCTGCACCGTCACCGCCGT
>CAZJBA010000040.1:0-20733 GCA_964544065.1 uncultured Anaerolineales bacterium
AATGGAAAAACGTCAAGCTAGGACACAACAAGAAAGAAACCATCGGTACGTGGGGCTGTCTCTTGACCTCCATGACGATGGTAGCCAATGGATTTGGATTCGACGAAACACCCGAGTCCTTAAACCATAAACTGAAAAACGCCGGGGGGTTTCAAGGAGCCCTGGTCATCCCGGCAACGTTACCCTCGGTTTGCCCAGGTATCGTTTACAAAGGCTACCAACCTTGTGAGAATAGCCCGGCCCCAATCAGCCAAATTGACGCCGCCCTGGCAGCCGGGATGCCGGTGATCGCCCAGGTCGACTGGTCGCCCAAGGCCGGTTTGCAAACCCACTGGGTTGTTATCTGCGGCAAAGAAGATGAGCGCTATCTGATGAAAGACCCTTATCGCTATAGCGGCGATAGCCCCGACAAGAAACTCTACCTGACCGATCGTTACAAGCACTCCGGCAAGAACCCGGCCACGGCAATCACCGGTGTGGTTTGGTTCCAGGGCACCCCCAAGAGCGGCGCTCCCGCAGCGGCGACAAAACCGGTCACCAAGCCAGAAAAGGTGCCAGTCCCGTCAGATGCAATTGATGTCTATGTCACTGCCGACGGTCTCGCTTTCAGAGCAGCTCCATCCATCTCCGGGGGACTGATAGAGAGATTGCCGCTCCACGCCAAATTGACCTCACTGGAACCAAAGGCACAAACAAAGAAGAAAATTGGCGTCTTCAACGATTGGCTCCACGTCCAGGACCCGGATGGTGAACAGGGCTATGTAGCCGCCTGGTATCTGGCATTGTCCAAAGCAGAGGAAGAAGAAAAAGCAGCCGCGCCTAAAACTGGCGACAAAAGCTTCATCGTCCGCCCGACCACGTCCGGTCTGGCGTTCCGGACGACACCGCAAGTTGCGGCCCACACATTGATCAAACGCCTGCCTGCAGGCGCCTCGCTGATCATCCAAGAGCCGATCGCCAACGCAAAGAAAAAAGTTGGCGTGGGCGGCAAATGGCTGAAAGTCAAAGATGTGATCGGCCAGGTGGGCTACGTTGCCGCTTGGTATGTGACCCCCGACGGAGAGCCTGCCCTGGGGGTGCGCAAAGAGCAAAAAAGCGCCAAACCAACCGCGGACGACGAGGTGGTGCTCCGCACAACCACAGAAAACGTAGCCCTGCGCAAAGAACCGCGCGTCGCGGCGGACACTTTGATCAAGCGAATGCCCGAAGCGGCCGAGTTGCTCGTTCTCAACGACGCCGATGAAGACAAAATTGGCACCTATGGCCAATGGATCAAGGTTCGCGATGTCGAGGGAGACGAAGGCTACACAGCCGCCTGGTACGTGATCAAACGCTGAATCAACTTGACTTCGGAATATCAAGACGCGCCCGAATCTTGCTCTCCTCCTTGGTCGCGTCGGGCAAAAACCGGCATAGAATCACATGGGGAGATGAGTGGCAACAGAACTCCCTCTCCCGGAGAGCGGCGGGAAAAACTCTCGATCTATACGTTCCAAAAACTTGTAAGTCTGCTCTCTCGTACGATCATTGTTTTGGTCCACACGAATAACTCGGATTTTCACAAAGACAAACCTTCTTTCGAAATCATTTTCAGCACCGAGCCTCAAAATCTGATCGCGTTTAGAAAATCAAACCGTCTTTTCAACATTATCGCTCCCTTGACACGGTCATATTTTCGTATAGACCACAGCAGAGTCACCGATTGAGCAGCGCAGCGTATCGAAATCTAGGCGGAGCGGCTCTGATCAGCCCCGTTCTTGGTTTCACTTCGACAGGTTCAGTACAAGCGATACGGCAAAAAACGCCTGCTTCTCTCCCGCTGTGCGCGCCTTCGGCGTGGCGGGGACGCAGGCGAAGCACGCAACACCGAAGGTGTGCATACCGAAGGTACGCAGAGCGAGCGAAGCGAGCGAACCGGCGAACTACCTCCACTTTGGTAGAACAAAAGTTTAATGTGACATTGTCAAACTCCGCAGTATTATAAATGAAAAAAACATCGGCCACTCACTGATGCCATCATTCTAGGAGTAGATCTCATGACAAAAATCATTTCGATCCATTCTTTCCGAGGGGGAACTGGAAAAACGACGATTTCAGTCAATGCCGCCTCACTTTTAGCCAAGAGCGGTTTGCGAGTGGGCTTATTAGACAGTGACATTCAATCCCCCGGAGCGCATATCCTCTTTGGCCTGACCAGCGATGATATCACGAAAACCCTCAACAATTTCGTCTGGGGGGAATGCGACATCGAAGATACTGCTCATGACATCACGGATAAGCTGGGGGATGGCGTCGAAGGGAAACTCTTCATCATCCCTTCGAGCATGCAAGCCAGTCATATTGCCCGCATCTTGCGCGATGGATATGATGAGAAAAAAATTCAAGATGCCTTGCAACAACCCGGCCAAGCGCTTGCATTAGATCTTCTCATCGTGGACACCCACCCCGGATTTAATGACACGAACCTGCTGATTGTAGCCCTATCAGATACGCTGGGTGTCATCCTACGCCCTGACCAACAAGACTACCAAGGCACCAGCGTGACCATGCAAATCGCTCACAAACTGGAGATTCCAGACATCAAATTGATCGTCAATAAATCGCCTGCTCTATTCAATCCCGACATGGTCAGGACAAAAGTCGAAGAGGCATATAGAACAAACGTGGCAGCGTTATTACAACATTCCGATGAGCTGATGGCTTTAGCCGGGAATGGAATCTTCGCCCTGGAAAATCCAAATGACCCGTTTACGGAACAAATCAAGCAAACTGCACTGGCGCTAGCAAAGGGATAAGGAGAAACCAATGCAAGACATAAACCGTTCTCAAAATTTTTGGGACAATGTCCGCTTTCGTAATTGGCGCATCTTTACAAAGTTGTTGGTGGTTCTGCTAACCCTGACTCTTGTTCCAATCGTCCTGGTGACCTACATTGGGAGCAGAACGAGCGCCGAAACCCTGACCGAGCAAGAATTGATCAATTTGGAACGTCTGGCCTATAGCACCGCCCAACGTATCAATCAATTGTTAGCCGATAACCATAGCTTTATCCGCTTAGCAGCCACGTCAAACGAAGTGAATACGTTTTTACAAGATTGGGAAAATAACGAAGCTGAAAATTCACGCGCCCTTGTCAATCAACACATTGAAAACGCTTTAACGGCGAACGATACAATCAACCTGGTCAGCGTTTTTGATCAGAGCGGCATCGTCGCTGCCCACAGCTCCCCGCAATATATCGGACAGCCTTACAGTTTCCGCGAGTATGTCAGCACAGCCTTAGATGGCGAAGAGTACATTTCAGGCATCCTCGTTGGTGTCACCGATAACCAACCCGGATTGATCGGCTCCGCTCCCGTTTATCGGGGCTCAGAAGTTGTCGGCGTGCTTTCAACCCGAATCAAAGGCCATTACATCACAGATATTCTCACCGGCACCAAAAAACTGGAAGGTGTCGAGTACGTTGGCGCAAAAGCCTCAGAGTTGGATGTTTACCTCGTCAACGGTCAAAGCATCATCATGAGCCACGCTGACGAGGACTCGGATTGGCTTTACCAGGCACTGGGAAGCATCAGCGAAGAAGACCTGGAAGAAATCCAAGCGACCAAAAAATTGGGAGGGGTTTGCCCTGAGGCCGAAGATAACTGTAATGCCAGCGACAAAGTCGCACGTACACCGGAAGAGCTCAAGGGCCTGCAGCCGCTGGCAGACCAGGTTCTTCGTGCTTTAGAAGCATCCCAATTGGGCAGCGCCGAATATTGTCGTCCCAAACATTTATATAAAGCACAAAGCAACCAAGACAAGTGCGACGGCAAAAAATACATCGCTGCCTTTTCGCCGGTGAAGAATCCGGTTGCTGAAGGAAACCTATTCATGGTGGTGATCGACTTGCCCCAAAGCGTGTTCCTGGAAAAGGTTAACGCCCTACGGAGGCAAGGTATTGCCATCGCCTTGACGGCGATGTCCGTAAGCATCATCATCGCGATCGCAGTAAGTCGAACGATGGCAAAGCCAATCAGTCGGCTAGCACAAGCAGCCAAAGATGTCGAGGATGATCGGCCCTTCGAGCCTGAGGACATCCAGGAGGTCCGCAGTCTCGGCGACGAAATTGGACACCTGGCCCGCGTGTTCAGCAACATGGTTCTGGCCCTACGAGCCCGGATGGCAGAACTGCGCACCATCTACGAAATCGGCAACAAGATCAGCGAAAGCGTTGAATTAACCGAGACCCTCAGCGCCATCATCAAGTCGCTCAACAATGTGATCGACTTCGACGCTGCCGAGATCTGCATCTACGACTCGAACGAGGATCAACTGCTGCTCTACGTGACCAACGAGCGAATCATGAGCGACGATGAAACCGTCCAAAAACCGACTTACTCCAAACAACAAGGGTTTTTCTCTCACTTATTCAAGTATCGCGAAGCCATTCTTGTCTCCAACATCGATGAAGCCAAAGGTTCCCTGACATCAGAGCGTTCCTGGAGCTTGATCGAGCCAAAGTCATATCTGGGGATCGCGCTCCGTGACAAAGGCCAAGTCGTCGGCACAATCGAAATGGTCAACAAGCAAGCCGATAACTTCGATGAGAATAATAAACGCGTGCTCGAAAGCATTTCTTTGCAAGCAGCGGTTGCCATCAGGAATGCCCGAGAGGTCAAAGAGAGAGAACGCCGCCTGAAAAACATGGAAATCGTAGTGGACGACAATAAAGTGGATGAACAGGTGGAAGCGATCACAAATCGAGATATCTTCAAGAACATCCAAACCCAAAAGCGATCTGAAGAGGATAGTGGCGGGAGTGAATCATGATCTCGACCCAAGAGAAAACCAGCTTTCTAAAGGATGTGTCCGCCTTTTCAAGCTTATCAGATGCCCACTTGAAAACGCTTGCGAATCTTTGCACCAAGGTAGTCTGTTCTCAAGGGGAGGTTATCTTTCAACAAGGAGATATCGATGGGGGGCTTTATATTGTGATCAAAGGCCAGGTGATATTGGAACGAGAGTCAGATCAACACAATGATTCGGTCTCCATCAATGTGGCCAACCCTCGTACCGGCTTCGGAGAGATGTCCCTGTTTCATGATGCTCCTCGCTCGGTGACCGCCACAGCGCTTCAGGACACCGAACTACTGTACATTGAAAATGATGCTTTTATCGCCTTCGCCAGTCAATATCCTGACCTGTTGGTGGAGCTAAACCATGTGCTCAGTCAACGCCTTGTGGAAGCTTATGACAAGATTTCGGAGTTAATGCAAACCAGGAAACCGCGCGAATTGCGTAGCCTATACGATAAATTGGATTTTTAGAAGGAGCTGGCGACAGCACAGCAGCAGCCGGCCCCGCGAGAGTCCGCCCTTCCCTGCAAGGAGGTAATCCTGAGATGACAACAGAATCAAGCCCAAAAACGGAGAAATATACCATGAATGAGAGATCGCAATCGCACAGGGTACTGGAAACTGCCTGGCATCGCTATGCTCAACTGGATGCCAACGCGATCAAGTCGCAAAAACAGTTTATACGCTTGAAACGCGCCAGCGCCTATCTCGGTGTTTTGGCCGTTTTATTCGCTATCCTGGTGGATCACTACAGTCCCAGCGCGCCAAGTTGGGGCCAACTGATCCTTCGGGTTCTCTTGATTTTGACCCCAATTGTGACCTCGATTGTGGCCGCTTTTGCTAACAAATTTCAACAGGGCCAACGTTATCTCGCTTCACGAGCGGCAGCGGAGGAAATCCTCAAGGAAATTTATCTCTACCGTACTGTGTTTAAAGACTCAAACAATCGTAATAAATGGTTGAGCAATCGCCTGGCGGCCATTCAGCGCAAGTTGTACCGCGCTGTCAGCGGCGAATTGATTTTGGAGCCGTACGGAGGGGACTTGCCTCCTTATCATGATCCTTCTAAGGAATATAGCGACCCAGGCTTCAAGGATTTAACCGATGAAGAATATCTAACCTATCGACTTGAAGATCAGCTTGCCTGGCACATCAAGAAAAATTTAAAGTTACAGCGAGACCGCAAACGAATCCAGTGGTTGATTCTGATCTTTGGGGGCATAGGTTCTTTTCTGGCGGCTTGGGGCGGCCCGCTGGTTTTGTGGGTAGCCCTTACTTCCGTAATTGCATCTACGCTGATTGGATGGGAGGAATTACGCGGTTTGGATATGAAGGTAACAAATTACAGCCAAGTGATCTTGGAATTAAATATTATCCGCGACCGTTGGCTGATGTTGAATGAAGACGAACGAACCAAAGTGGAAGCCAACAAGATGATCCGCCAAACCGAAGATGTCTTGTGGACGCAGAATTCGGATTTCATCGCCGCGATGCGCAAAGCGTTTGCCGATGCCGAAGGCGATGAGGATGAATTAATTCAACACACGTTGGATAAAGCCCAGGAGAGCACGGAACAAATCCAAGATAAATTGTATGAAAAAACCGAAGAATTGATCGATGAAGGCGCTGATAAAGCCGTTGAACAGGTCGAAGAAGCTATCGAAGAATCGGTCGAACCCTTGCACCAGATGTTTACCGACATGCAAGCCATTCGAGAGGAAAAGCTAGCCGAAAAGGCGGCCGCGGAGGTGGCTGCGGCAGCGGAGGCAGAGGCAGCCGCGACCATATTTACCGAAGAGAGCTTCGAAGAAGAGGTGTTTGTCGACGAAGATTTCGGTGATGACCTTGTTGACGAAAGTGTCGCAGAAGATGATTTCGTGGATGAGGATTTCGGCGATGACTTTGTTGACGAAGATTTCGAAGAGGAGGACTTCATCGATGAGGATTTCGGCGATGATTTTGTTGATGAAGGTCTTGAAGGAGAGGATTTTGTCGATGAGGATTTCGGCGAGAGCGACGAAGAAATGCTCGGCGCCAGCGAAGAACTCGATGATTGGGAAGGCGAAACGGATTAGAGCCTATCCGTAAAATGCTCTAGCCGCCGTCCGTTCGGCTGAGCTCACGTCGAAGCCTCGGCGGGGGAGACGCCGCCTAGAGCATTTTGGAAGGCAACCATCACTTACTTTTGACCCCTATCCCTCTTTGTCGAGAATAAACCTCAGAAACAACCTAAATCACACCCACCTCTTTGCCGGCATGTTCGAAAACACTCAATACCCGGTCGAGTTGCTCGTCGGTGTGGGTGGCCATGAAACTGGTCCGCAACAATTGCCGTCCAGGGGGAACAGCCGGTCGGAGCACGGGGTTAACATAGACACCGGCATCGAAAAGCCCCCACCACAATCCAATTGTTCGCTCGTCGTCTCCAACAATGATGGGAATGATGGGCGATTGGGAATCACCGGTGTCAAAGCCAAGCTGTTTGAAGTCTCTTTTCATGCGAACAGCGATTTGATTGACGCGCTCAATCCGTTCTGGTTCATCGCGCATTACTTCAAGAGCGGCATAAGCCGCCGCCGCGTTGGAGGCGGGGATACTAGCGCTGAAAATCAGCGACCTGGCGTGATGCTTGATGTAATGAATCACATCTTCGTCGCCAGTGATAAATCCACCCAGGGAGGCGAATGATTTACTAAATGTCGACATAATCAAGTCAACGTCATCAACCATGTCAAAATGTGCGGCTGTCCCACGCCCTCCCCCCAGGACTCCCATAGCGTGGGCATCATCAACCATCAAGCGAGCGTCATAACGCTTGCAAATGGGCACAAGTTCAGGCAAGGGGGCGATATCACCTTCCATGCTAAAAAGCCCATCAACGACGACCAATTTTCCTTTTTCCTCAGGTATGGATTCCAGGATTCTTTCCAAGCTTTCAGGTTCGTTATGGCGAAAGCGTTTCGTTTGACCCCAAGAAAGTCTCGCCCCGTCTACAATGCTGGCATGATCATCCCGGTCAAGAATGACATAATCTCTTCGGCCAACAAGGGAACTGATCGTTCCCAAATTGGTCTGCATCCCAGTTGAAAAGATCAGGGCTGCCTCTTTGCCTACCCACTGAGCCAACTCTTGCTCAAGTTTCTCGTGCAGTTCAAGGGTTCCATTCAAGAAACGGGAGCCAGTACAACTGGTGCCATGCTCCTCAACTGCATCCAATGCCGCTTGCTTGACACGCGGGTGCGTGGAGAGGCCCAGGTAGTTATTCGACCCACACATGATCAAACGACGCCCTTGGAAAACTGCCTCGGTGCTCTCATTTTTGGTCATAGGGATGAAGTAGGGATAATAACCGGCCTCGATGGCCTCTTTTGCTAAGGTGTAATCAAAACATTTTTCAAAAATATCCATAAGTTTCCTTTAGAATCAAAACAACGAAATCTTCTCAACAGGAGTTGCGGCGTTACGTTTGCTCACGACTCGATCTGGCTCGAGCGATGAGTATATCCATAATCGTATACACCAAGCTGCCTAACAAGCCAGTCAACCCATACAGCAGCTTGGTTTCCAATCCCGGTAGAATCAGATAGCGGCCTCGTTCAATGCCTTTTAAAATTGACTTCGCCACCGTTTCGGCCTCCATGATATCAACATTGCCAGACAGCGCTTTGGTTTCGGGAGGTTTCAATGGCGTCTCATAATGGAGTTGAGGAGTATCTGTGTCAGGAGGGAAAACCACGGAGACGCCAATGCCATGGGGCTTCATCTCAGCGCGAAGGACATCGGAAAAGCCGCGCACCGCATATTTGGAACCCCCATAAGCACTGTATCCAAAGACACCCAAAAAACCGGCCGCAGAAGAAAGGTTAACGATGTGCCCCGAACGACGCACCATCATATCCGGCAAAACCGCTTTGATCGTATGAACCGTACCGAAATAGTTCACCTCCATAAGTCTGCGGAAGGTTTCCAAATCGATTTCCTCGACATAACCGGGATAGGTGATGCCGGCCGAGTTGATCACCAGGTCTGGTGTACCAACCGTTTGGGCGATCTCAGCGATAGCCTGCTCAACCTGGTCATAATCGGAGACATCAGTGGGAACATAGCCACAATGCTGAGAGTCATCTGGACAGGGGGCCTGCACTGCTTCCAAGGCTTCCGCAAGCAATTCTTCGCGCCGGGCGAGTAGCCAAACATGAGCGCCACGAGCGGCCAATAATTTTGCAACCGCCAAGCCAATGCCGCTTGATCCCCCCGTCACGAGAGCAATTTTGTGTTGAAAATTTTTTAGCTTAATACTCATATCGTATGTAACCCAATTCCTTGATAAAGGTGACGAAAACCACTCTCACCTCTTTTTCAGCCGCTGCCAAACAAAGGCTACAACACTTCCGAATAATATCACAAAGCTACCATAAACAAAAAACCACTTTACTACCGTGAAAACGGGGGCAAGCGTAGCAGCAACAGGCATTCGCTCCGGATAGCGCCACATGACCAGGGAGGCAGTCACATTCTCCAGGTAATCAAACAAAACACCCAACAGCGGAAACAGATTGAGACGCTGCCACCAACTGGATGGGGGAAAGGCTCTGCTGCTGAGCCAACTGATGTAAACCGCCAAGAAGGAGGCATACACCAGCGGAAAAATCAAATCAAAACGGAAGCGCGCCCGAATGTATTCTTGTCGTCCTTCCGGGCCGTACGCCTCTGCCAAGTTGTAAAGATCAGCCGGCGAATAATACAATGACGTGTCCGGTGAACCGGCCGGATCCGCTTTGGCGGCTTGGGCAGGCAAAACCAACGCCATGAAGAGCAGAAACACCACCAGCGTGGCGAGCGCAAGCCATCCTGACGAGACATGGTGTAACCAATCTGAGATTCGAAACCACATGACTAGACCTCCGTTATTGACCCGAAAATTCCATTCCGATGTTGATCATTGCTCACATGCCCCTGTTGCTCTTCGACCAAGTCAGACTCCTTCGTCGACCGGTTCCATGCTTTGCTCAACCTTCTCTCTGGGAATAGGCCAGATTTCTTCTTGCGACCCTTTGGCCAGGTAATAATCCCCCGCTCGCACGGTCAGAACACCTTCCAAGGAATAGATTTTCACTTCTTGATCAGGATCAGGCGCGATTTGAGTCAGGGGCACCAGCTCTACAGTCGCTTTTTTGACATAGGTCCCTGGCTCCACAGTTTCATAGGTGTCTTCGAAAATATCTTTCTCCACCACCCATTGATCATCAGGATCATCTTGCTCATGAACGAGATAATCCCCCGAACGGGCGGTCAATTCGCCATCCCAGGGCGTCTTGACAACCTTGGATTGGGTCTCATCCGAATCAGGTAAAAATTGATTGGCCTCTCGTCTGGTGGTGTAACGATAGGTTTTGAATTTTATTTGTTTGATGAGGGGATCATCGGCTTTAATTTCAAGGGGAGAGGTCATGCTATTTAACTTTTCAGTAAACATCGTTTTGTAGAGGGGATATTATACAATACACTCGGGACTCGCGCCGACTGAAATGATAATCACATGTGGCGAGCCAGAATCATGCCTAGAGCAAACAGCAGCGCATAGACAAACTCCATTTGCCCTGTGCGAGCCAGAGTCTTGTTGAGGGCACGACCCTTTTGAGTGTAAACTTCACGAAAACGCCCCAGGGCCAGGGGCAGTGATAGAAAAGCGACCCCACCCCCGAGCGGCATCTGACCCTGGAGCCAAGCCAAGGCGAGAATCAAATAGGCGCCGGCGACACAGACGACATATTCCAGCCGCGTGCCCCGGACTCCCAGCCGGACGGCCAAGGTGCGCTTTCCAACGAGCCGATCCGGCTCGATATCGCGCAAATTGTTGACCACCAGAATGCTGACCGTCAACAATCCCATCGCGACAGAAAGATACCACGCCAACAGACTTACCGCCCCAGCTTGAACGTAATAAGTCCCAGCCGTGGCGGCCAACCCAAAAAAGATGAAAACAAATAAATCGCCGAGGCCGTAATAGCCCAGAGGGAAAGGCCCGCCCGTGTAAGCAATCGCAGAGAGAATGGCAGCTACGCCAATCAAGAGAATGACCCAGCCGGCATGAAAGATCAGGTAGAGGCCAATCAAGGCGGATAACCCAAAAATGACGGCCATGCCCTTTTTGACCTGGGCCACGGTGAGCATCCCCGATTGGGTCACCCGCGTCGGGCCGAGGCGTCTGCCCTGATCGGCGCCGCGTTGATAGTCGTAGACATCGTTAGCCAAATTAGAGCCGATTTGGAGCAACAGGGCGCACAGCAAAGCAGCGAGTGCAGGCAAAAGAGCAAATTGATCATCCAGATAGGCCAGCACCGTCCCCACGATGACGGGGGAAGCCGCAGCGGGCAGCGTCTTGGGGCGAATGGCCAGGAGCCAGGCCTGGGGAAAGGAAGTTGGTTTAGGTTTAGGATGAGGATGAGGTTTAGGTTGAGATTGAGGGTTCATAGATTTTTTGACAGGATGGACAGGATCAACCGGATGGAAACATCGTTTTGATGATACCTTGAAAGACGGAATGCCCTTAGGAAACCAGGAAGGCTTGAATTTTTTCCTGTCTTCCTGGTTTCCTGCTGAAAAAGAAAGTGGTTCGGGCGAATCGCTTTCAACTTCTTCAGAATGGCAATAGCACTGTTAGAGATCATCAATCAAAAAGCTTTTTGGTGCTACATAAGGTAAGATTATAACAAAGATGAAAGTCTATAGGCTGAAAGAACGCCAGCCAAATTTTACCAGTAATGGAGGTTACGATGAACGACAAGATTCGAAAAAGCGACCAGGAATGGCGCCAGGAACTGACCGAAGAGCAATATCACGTCACCCGCGAGAAGGGCACAGAACCACCCTTTACGGGTAGATACAACAACTTCAAGCAAAAGGGCATTTTCCGCTGCATCGCCTGCGGCGCGCCGCTGTTCAGTTCAGAAACCAAATATGATTCCGGATCAGGGTGGCCAAGCTTTTACGCCCCCATGGATGAAGAAAACGTCGAAACAGAAACGGACATCAGCCACGGAATGAGGCGCACCGAGGTGCTCTGCCAACGCTGCGACGCCCATTTAGGCCATGTCTTCAAGGATGGGCCCAGGCCGACCGGGCTGCGCTACTGCATCAACTCGGCCGCGCTTGATTTTGAAGCCGCAGAAGAAGAAACCAAGTAAATTCGGAATGATCGGGCTCATGAATCGTAAGTGAAAGCGGGTCGCCGTGTTTCTTGAGATTTTCGATGGCCTTATTTTCATCCCATTCGAAATCGAGGTTCATTCGCATGAGTCTATGTATCGTCTCAAAAAGTTGGGGGTGGAGCTTGCGACATGTTACCCTGAGGGAGTGTATTTTACGACCGAAGGGTCTCCCCTTGAAAGGAGGAGATTCTTCGGGAAAAAACACCCCTGCTCTGCATGCCTTGCCCAGCGGGCACGCACAGCGCGGCAAGAATGACACGCTTGAGGCTTTGCCCCGTTTTATTGAGAAGATACGAGTCTATTTTAACATGAAATAATGGCTTTTCTGAAAAAAGGGTAATAGGTAAATTGATGTTGAACATTTACTTGACTGAATGTCACTGCGAGGAGCGCTCTCGCTCTGCGTGCCGTTGGCAGCGACGAAGCAGTCTCCTGGTTAACGAGGAGATTGCTTCAGCGGTGAAACTGCTTCGCAATACCGCAAGGGTATACCCGTTGGTATGACATGTGTTCAACGTGTTGTTACCCAATACACTTTTCTGAAAAAAGCTCCTACAGCGCTGGGGGAAATTGATGACAATGCTTGCGTGCATACCACTACACACTGAAACCACCCCTTGACAAGCATCCAAAAAAATATATAATCTCCCCCTGTGCTTAGTTAGGCTAACTAATAATCTTGAGGTCGTTATGTCTTCATCTCAATCGTCTGAAAACCATTTGCGCGAACTCTTGAGGCGGTTACGCTCTTTGCATTTGATGCGCATTCCGCCGAACCCCGCTCTGACACCTACAAAAATACGGTTGTTGTATCAGGTCTCTCAATCTCCCGGCCTGGGGATTCTAGAATTGGCAGAATGTCTTGACGTGAAGGGGGCCAGTGCCAGTGTCAGTACGCGCGAACTGGTTCAGGGCGGTTGGCTCAGAGAACAACCTCACCCTCAAGATGGTCGTGCTAAATGCCTCTACCTGACCGAGCAAAGTGAAACCTTATTGCAAAAAATACGGATTAAACACCGAGAGGTGCTGCGTTCTTTTCTTCTGGGGTTGGATGAAGACGAACAAACGGAATTTTTGGATTTGCTCGAAAAAGCGGTTTCCAATATGGAAAAGCGAAAAGAAGAGGATGAATGAAAAAGCTTAGAGAAATCATGCTGAGCCGAAAGAATACCCTTCTTTGGATTCTGGCCGTTGCCATTGTTTTGATGGCTGGATTTTTGATCTATTTGATCTTGAATGCAGACACCCGGCCTGAGCAGGAAACCGTCGCCGTGGAGCGAGGCTCGGTTGCTTCGCTCGTGGGGGCTACCGGTGTTGTTCGATCGACTCAGCATGTGACTCTCCATTGGCAAGTCGCCGGCGAGGTGGAGCGTGTGAACGTCCAAGTGGGGCAAAAGGTGTCTGCTGGAAACGAGTTGGCCTCCCTCGCCGAGACCTCCCTGCCCGCCTACGTCATTCTGGCGCAAGCTGACTTGGTCAGCGCCCAACAGGCCCTGGACGATTTGCTCGCATCGCAGATGCAGCCGGCCCAGGCCCTCGAAGCCGTCCAAGAAGCCGAATACGCCCTGGAAGATGCCCTCAACCCCGACGTGATTCAAGCCCAGGCCCAAGCCGACCTGGCAGTAGCTGCCCAAGCCTTGGAGGATGCCCAACAGCGTTTAGAAATTCTCACGACCCCTCCCTCCACCGAGAGCATCGAAAACACATACGCAGAGTTGTTGCTGGCCCGCCAGGCGGTCCAAGACCTGCAAGAGGACATCGTTGAAACACAGCAAAACATACGCCGACCCGATGATGCTTACGGGCCTTGGGAAAGCCGCGGCCAATATAAAAAGCTGCTCGAGAGCTTGAACTTGCAATTGGCCCAGGCCCAGATTCACCTTCAGGAGAAGGAGGAGCGCTACGATGATTTGTTGGCGCCTCCTGATCCCCTTGATGTTGCCGCGGCCGAAGCCGACGTAGCGCAGGCTCAGTCTCAATTGGCCGAGGCCCGGCGCGAATGGGAGCGGGTCAAGGATGGATTCAGCCCGGCAGAGATCGCCGTGCTCGAGGCCGAGCTTGCCGACGCCCAGCGTGAGTGGGAGCGAGTCAAAGACGGCCCCACCGCCGACGACATCGCCGCCGCCGAAGCCCGCGTCGCCGCGGCCCAAGCCGTGCTCGATCAAGTTCAAATCACAGCCCCATTTGACGGCACCATCTCAGAGGTGGACAGCAAACCCGGCGATCAGGTCGATCCCGGCACGCTGGCGTTTCGTCTGGATGATTTTTCTCGACATCTGGTTGATTTGGGCGTCTCGGAGATGGAAATCCCCCGCGTCGAGGTTGGCCAGGAAGTCATCTTGACCTTTGAAAGCGTCTTGGCGAAAGAATATCGTGGCGAGGTGATCGAGATTTCACCGGTGGGCGAGCAAGTCGATGGCGTGGTTGAATTCGAGGTCACGGTTGCCATCGCTGAACCTGAAGAACGTGTCAAAGCGGGCATGACGGCGGACGCGGATATCGTTGTAGATCGAGAACAGGATGTTTTGCTCGTGCCCAATCAGGCTGTGAGATCGCTGAACGGGCAACGGGTTGTGTATCTGGTTGAGGAAACGGAAGCCTCCTCCGAGGGCGGTTTGACTCTCCCTCTTGGGGAGCCGGATCCGCTGGAAGGGATTCGTCCAGTTTATATCGAGATCGGCCTCAAATCAGCCTCATCCAGCCAGGTAACGGGTGGGGATTTGCAGGAAGGTGATCAAATCCTCTTGAATCCGGCCGATGAGATCGTGCGTGCATTTCAAAATCAAAGCGATATTTCTAGAAATCAATGAAGCAACTGGAGAGTGGTATGAAACGGTATATTATTATTGCGCTTGTGCTGGTTGTTCTGGTCGGCGGCGTGATTGGCTGGCGGAGGTATAAGAGCCAGCAAGAACAGAAAGCCCTTTTGGAGGGGCTCCAAACCGAAACGCTCGAAAAAGGCACCCTGGTGGCAACGATTGGCGCTACAGGGTGGGTGCGTTCTAACCAGAGCGCGCTCCTGGTTTGGAAGACCTCCGGCACGGTGGAGCAGGTTAACGTGAAGGTGGGTGATGATGTCGCCTCGGATGCTGAACTGGCGTCTTTGTCGCAAACATCGCTGCCCCAAAGTGTCATTTTGGCCCAGGCCGATCTGGTCAGCGCCCAAAAGGCCTTGGATGATCTGCTCGAATCGGATTTGCAGCGCGCTCAGGCCAAACAAGCGGTCGAAGATGCCCAAGAGGCCTTGGACGATTTGTTGAATTCGGACTTGCAGCGCACCCAGGCCCAGCAAGCCGTCGCCGAGGCGGAGTTGGCCGTCGAGCAAGCAGAGACGAATTTGAATACGGTCACATCGGCGGCTGACCAAGCTGCTATCGATGAGGCCGAAGCTCAGGTGGTTTTATTGGCGGATGAGTTGGCCCAGGCCCAAGAAAACTATGAACCCTACGAGGACAAACCGGAAGATAATTTGGAACGGGCTCGTTTGCGCAGTGTCTTGGCGTCGAAACAACAGCAGTATGATGACGCCGTCCGTTATCTCAACGCCTTGAAAGATGTCGGCGACGAGAACGAGATCGCCGAAGCCGAGGCCGATTTGGCCGTGGCCCAGGCCAACCTGGCCGAAGCGAAACGCGAATATGAACGCGTCAAGGACGGCCCTACCCAGGCAGATATCGAGTTGCTCGAGGCCCAATTGGAGGATGCCCAGCGCGAATGGGAGCGGGTCAAAGATGGCGCCCCACCCGAGGATATTGAAGCCGCTGAAGCTCGTGTGGCTGCGGCTCAGGCCACTTTGGATCAGGCCCTCATCGACGCACCGTTTGCCGGTATGGTTACGCTGGTAGAAAGCAAACCCGGCGACAAGGTCGAGCCCGGCGAGTTGGCTTTTCGCCTCGATGATTTGTCCAGACTGTTGGTCGATCTGGAAGTTTCGGAGGTGGATGTCAACCGAATTGATGTCGGCCAGCAAGTTTCGATGACCTTCGATGCCGTCATGGCCAAGGAGTATCACGGCGAGGTGGTCGAGGTCGATTTGGTCGGCACCGAGGTGCAAGGGGTGGTCAACTTCACCGTTACGGTTGAGTTGAATGACCCCGATGAAGACATTCGCCCCGGCATGACCTCGGCGGTCAATATCGTCATCATGCAGGTAGAAGAAGCCTTGTTGGTTCCCAATCAGGCCGTTCGGGTGGTAGAAGAAGAGCGGGTTGTATTTGTCTTGAAGGCGGATAACAGCATCGAGAAAGTGCCAGTCACCTTGGGGGCCTCCTCCGACACCCACAGCGAGGTCGCCGGCGGCGATCTGGAGGCTGGCGATGCGATCATCATCAATCCGCCCACCGAATTGACAGAGCAAGGCGGCTTTGGCGGTCCGCCTGGAGGCGGTCCGCCGGGACGCTAGTTTCGCCGTGTCACTTGGAGAAAATGGATTTTCTGTTTCGTTGTGTGTGCGTCTCCGGACCACACACTCTGAACGACCGCAGGTCTTATAAGCATGCCAGATTCTAACGCTTGGAGACCTTCGGCTGAAATCGCTGTCGGGGTCAGGAGACCCTCGAAAGCCACCGGAATTGTTGTGATCAGTCTGATTTTATGAACGTGAAACCGTGCGGCGATAGTGTTCATCGCCGATGAGAAGGAGATCTTGGATGACAGATTGGGTCGTTGATGCACGAGATGTGACCAAAACATACCAGATGGGCGAGGTCCAGGTGCACGCCTTACGAGGGCTTTCGATCAAGATTAAGCCCGGCGAGGTGATGTCCATCATGGGCCCTTCCGGCTCGGGAAAATCGACCTTGATGAATATCCTGGGTTGTTTGGATCGCCCCACCTCGGGAGAATACTTGCTTGACGGCGAGAGCGTGGCGGATTTGAGCGATGATGAGTTAGCCGACATCCGCAACCGCAAGGTGGGATTCATTTTCCAGACCTTCATGCTTTTGCCGCGGGCGACGGCGCTTGCCAACGTCGAGTTGCCGATGCGCTATTCCCGCAATGGAGCCAAGAACCGCCGCGAGAAGGCCAAAGAAGCGTTAGCATCGGTCGGATTGGCTGACCGCATGAACCACCGCCCCAACGAGCTTTCCGGCGGCCAGCAACAGCGCGTTGCTATCGCTCGGGCAATCGTGAACGAGCCTTCTATTATTATGGCGGATGAACCCACCGGCAACCTGGACACCAAAACGGGCGATGACATCATGGATTTGTTGCTGAACTTGAATCGAGAGCGCGGCACGACCTTGATTATCGTCACCCATGACCCGCCCATCGCCGAATTGACCGATCGAGTCGTTGACCTCCTTGATGGGCGCATCGTGGAAGATTTAGACCAGGCCAGAATGAGAGGTTGATCGAATGTATTGGCAAGCATTACTTGAAGCCTTAGAAAGTTTAACCTCCAACAAACTCCGCTCCGGCCTGACGATTCTGGGCATCGTGATTGGTGTCGGGGCCGTGATCGCCATGATGGCCATTGGCGCTGGCGCAGAAAATTCCATCACCGGGCAGATTCAGGGAGTCGGCACTAACCTGCTCTTTGTCTTCAGTGGCGGGTCAGAGGATGTTCGCAATCCTGAACCCTTGACGAGGGGGGACGCAGAAGCAATTACGGACCCCTTCGCGGCTCCCTCCGTGGCGAATGTGGCCCCTGCGTTGCAGGGCAGCGGCGAGGTGAGCTTTTCTGGCGAGAGTGAGATCACGCAGATCATGGGCGTGACACCAAGCTATGAGCCGGTGCGCAACTATCACGTCTCAGAGGGAACGTTTATCTCCGAAGCGCACATGCTGGGGCGTTCGGCCGTCGTGATCCTGGGCGTCGATGTGGCCGAAGAGTTGTTTGACCGCAAGGCCGGCCTGGTCGGAGAAACCGTCCGGATCGAAGGACAACCCTTCCGGGTCATCGGCGTTCTGGAAGAAAAGGGCGGTGGTTCCTTCGGCAGTGAAGATGATCAGATTATTGTGCCCTTGACGACGGCGCAGACTCGCTTGATTCGCCGTTCTGATCGCGATAGCGTCGATGTGTTGTTTGTCCAAGCCGCCAGCGCCGAACAGGTCATGCAGGCAAGGGATCAGATCGCTCAGATTTTACGCACCCGCCACCGCACCGACATCGGCGAGGACGATTTCACCATTATGAGCCAGCAAGATGCGCTCGACATTGCCTCCTCAATCACCAACATTTTGACCATTTTCCTGGGCGGCATCGCCGGGATCTCGCTGCTGGTTGGCGGCATTGGCATCATGAACATCATGCTGGTCTCGGTGGTAGAGCGCACCCGCGAGATTGGCTTGCGCAAAGCCATGGGGGCGCGCAAACTTGACATTATGATCCAATTCTTGGCCGAGTCTTCCTTGCTGAGCATGTTTGGCGGCATTTTGGGGATTGGCCTCGGTTGGGTCATCTCAGTGATCGTGGGGCAGATTGCCGCCGCTAATAACGCCGACATCGTTCCCGTCATTGGCGCGGACGCGATCTTGTTAGCGACCCTGTTCTCGGCCGCGGTGGGCGTCTTCTTTGGGCTTTATCCCGCCAATCGAGCAGCCAACCTCGAGCCGGTGGAAGCGTTGCGGTACGAGTAGGTGAATCAGTGATCTATGAGCAGTGGTCAGTGCTCAGTCAATGCCCCCATAAAATATGGGGCATCTGCTGGGAATGATTTCGTTTTCTAGCTCCTCGCTTGACAAGCCCATGGAAGAGAGTATGATAATAATTGACCGCTTGGTCAGTTTAGAGCAAAAGCCCTTGCTATCAATGATCAGTCTTCTCATCAAAACGGGGACGAACGCCGTTCCTGTGGGTAAAACGATCGGATAGCAAATCTCTATGAAGGAACGGCGTTCGTTTTCCCCAAAATATTAACAAGATACAAAGATAGATTATTCGGGAGAAGTACGATGAATACGAGAATTGCCTCGTTTATGCTGGTGATAACCCTCTTGATCACACTGACGACACCTGTTTATGCTGATGACGACGATACGCTCTACGGCGCGGTACAGCAGACCTGGCTGAGCCCGCACCCCGCCAACCCTGGCGCGGATTTTGGCAACGCCATCGCCATTTCCGGCGACACCTTGGTTGTGGGTGCCCGCTATGACAGCCTCGCTGCGAGCGATGGCCGCGTCAGCTACGCTGGCGCGGTTTACGTTTATGAGCGCGACGATGGCGCCTGGGTTCAACAAGCCAGGTTGACGGCCAAAGACCCCCACGCCGGGGACGTTTTTGGCACCTCGGTCGACATCGATCGGGATACGATCGTGGTCGGCGCGCCCGGATGGGATTATATCGACGATGACGATGAACTGAACGAAAGCATTGGCGCCGTCTACGTCTTCGTTCGGGAGGGCGATGAATGGGTGCAACAAGATCGAGTCACAGCGGGGGACTGGGGTGAAGATGACGCCTTTGGCGTCGCCGTCGCTCTCGATGGCGACCGCTTGGCCGTTGGCGCAGAGGGGAAAGACGTCGGCCTGTTGATTGATGCCGGCAAGGTTTATACGTATCACCGCATTTTTTCCGATTGGTATGGAAAACATAGCTTCACATCGCCCAGCCCTACCCTGACAGGCTCCTTTGGCTCGGCCCTGGATATGGATGGCTCCCGCCTGGTCGTCGGCGCCTCCTCGGAGAACGAAGCCGGAGCAGCCTACCTCTATTACCGCACCGGCGGCACCTGGGAAAAGGAAGCCGTTCTTGACCCGGACGATAATCGAGATGGGGATGCGTTTGGCAAGTCTGTCGCCATCAACGACGATAAAGTTGTGGTTGGGGCCCCCTTCGCCGATCCCGATTTGGGGACTGGCCGGGTGACCAACGCCGGGGCGGCCTACGTCTATCACAAGAAGGGCAGCCTCTGGAAACAAGAGCAAAAACTGGTTCTCGAAGATGGGGCCGTTTTCGATCATTTTGGCAGGTCGGTTTCTGTCAATCATTCCTTTGTTGCCGTCGGCGCGTCCGGCGAAGATCATTACAACGTCACGCGCACGGGGGCGGCCTATCTCTTCAAACGAGAACACAAAAACTGGGATTTACAAACCCGAATCATCTCAGACCTTCCCTATGAAGATGGGGATTATGGCGCTGGAGTCGCCCTGGACGGGGACCTGATCGGGGTGAGTGAACCGGGCACATCTGCCAAGGTGGGCAAGAGCTTCGTTTACTCGATCGAGGCGGGCGCGGCCTTACCCGAAACGGGATTCGCGCCCGGCACCGTCAGCGTGGTTCCCGCTATGGAGCAGCAACGTTACCAAGCCATGGACGCCTCCCGGTTGCAGATTCCCGCCCTGGAGGTTGATGCCCCCATCATGGGAGTCCCGCGCCTGGGAACGAGTTGGGACGTTCGCTGGCTGGGAAACGGAATCGGCTACCTAGAAGGAAGCGCCTACCTGACCCATCCGGGCAACACCGTCCTGGCAGGGCATGTCTATCTCTCGGATGGCGGGCCTGGCCCCTTTATCGATCTGCACCAACTGAAATGGGGTGACGAGATCATCGTGAACCTAAATGGCTATGCGCATGTCTATCAGGTCAGAAACGTTTACCAGACAGACCCAACCGATGAAGACGTGCTCAAGAGTTGGGACGATTATGACTGGGTCACGCTGGTCACCTGCAAGGATTTCGATGAGCGTACTGAAAGGTATCGCAGCCGCTTGATCGTCGAGGCGGTCAGAATCAAGTA
>CAZJBA010000041.1:0-20685 GCA_964544065.1 uncultured Anaerolineales bacterium
CTTAGCCAAGTGTATTTCTTGGCCATCTGCGTTGCCAACGGCACGCCTTCGGCGATCTGCGTTCTATTTAGCGAGGGGCGTGAACGCTTACATAAATTTTTTTAAAGTGGCAATCGGGGAGGGGACGCGAGCTTGCGACGCTGCTCAGGTGGGGTGGACAAATTTGATCATTTTTAGCCACAATGATCGAGGTTGCTAGAGCAAACTTTTGGCTGCCTCAGGTTTGATGATTTGGCCCTGGCGCTTCTTTCCATTGGCGATGACGAAAAGCGGTGAGACTGTGCGAACGTGTCGCATGTGAGTCGTTTCTTCCATTGGGTTGACGTTTTCAAGCCATTCCCAGTCGAGAAAATCGGTTTTCGAATCATAGTTCACGTAAAAGTAAGGGATTCCTGCCGAGGTAATGTTATGAAAGAAATGGCTGCCCTGGGAGTGGTCAACCTTGAAATCGGCCAGATCGACTTCCATGATAACGCGAGCGCCGTTGATGGCGGCCCAATCTACGGGGATGCCCATATGATGATCACAGGTGCCCCATCGTCCCGGCCCAATCAGAATGTAAGGTTTTTTCTCACCAGACAACTTGTTATTGAGATGTTCCGCTTCAGATACCATGGATCGCGTTTTTGTGGAATCAAAACGATCTGGTCTCACATAAACAATATCGCGGATAGTATCAAAGACTCGATTTCCGGAGATTTCCGTCGAAAACACAAAAAGATCTTCTCTAGGTACATCCACGCTCTCGCGTAAAGTTTCTTCGTGTTCCATGAAGGGGCGTAACTGCAACAGAGCAAAGGTCGGTTGCTCATCATCGTTTTCGGAGAAATTGCCCGCAAACTCAATTTCGACGGGGCAGCCCATGGCTTTCTCTCCCAGGTAGAGGACGCGGTTAATGATTTGAGCGATGGGGAAGCAACCATACTTGAGTTGACGATCGAAGGTTATGACAGGAGAACCTTTTTGATAATCCCAAAAACCGCTCGAGAAGGTGCCGTCAACGGGCTGGTAGGTGTCAGCAATTTCCATGAGGGTGCCATCTTGAATGGCATCACGGAGATTGTATTTTTCTATGAAGGTGTTTTCTCCTTTTTCGAGATCAATCTTGCGAAAACATGCCTGTTTGATGGCGTAAAAATCGCGTTGACTCCCCTTGATTTTCTCTTCCGCGCTCGAATAGATATTGATCTCCGGATGTTTGGGACTAAACCGTCTGGCCAGCCCCCCCTCAACGACGGATTTCCCCAATCCCAGGACAAGATAGGCAATCCGATCTTCGGGCTGCAACCGGTCGCCGAGTGGATAGTAGTTGTAAGAAGAAGCAATCCCGGAATAGTTGGGATAAAATCGATCCTGATATCGTTTTCCGACAACTTCTTGAATCACCACAGCCATACGAGAGGCGGCCAGGGACATCCCCATCGTTTCAGCGTACGACCGGGCCAACTTGCAACACGTCGACGCATATACTAATTTTATGGCATCCACTAATTGATCGATGCGTTCATCAACATTGGGATGACAATTGGGGATCATATAGGTGGCGAAAACACCGGCAAACGGTTGATAAAGTGAATCTTCAAAGATACTGGAGGAGCGAATGGCCAAAGGTTGTTTGATGTGCTTGAAGATGAACTTGAGATCAGACCTCAACGACTCTGAGATGTGAGCGTTGACAAAGCGCTCCTTGATGGCTTCGTCAGAAATGTCCGCGAAAGCAATATCATAGAGGTTGTTCCGCTGCATGAATTGTTCAAACTCGTCTGTTCCAATCACAAATGTTTTGGGGATTTTGATAGTAATATCGGGAAATTCTTTGCGAAAGCCGGTGTTGAACGAACTGCGCAAGAAGAGAAGAAAAGCGATCCCGCGACCTTTTCCACCCAGGGAACCCGGTCGAAGACGAACGAAGCGAGTGTCAGGATGATAGTTTTGACGATCGAAATCGACAATGATGCCCAATCTTTCTTGCAAAATCAGGTTGATAGATGACAAGATGACCTGGCGCAGGTCTTCGGGGTCCTCAAAATCGGACACTTTGCGCGGCTTGAGCCGCCGTGCCATGGCAAATTCTCCCCGCGCCGCTAGCCAACCCGAAAAATGATCGTTCCGGGCATGATAAACAAGCGATTCAATCGGAATCGCCTCAACCACCTCGCACAATTCAAAAAGATTATTGGCGACACCCACGATTTCATCATTGGGAAGCCGGAAGGTAAAGGATCCAAAACCCATGAACTCCATCATGAAGTTGCGCAGTTCATGGATGAGGGAGCGGTCATTTTTATTGACGAAATAACCTCTCAGACTCTCTGCCGGCTCCCGGTTGGATTCATCGCTCGATTGAAGCATGATGGGCAAGGTGGGAGCATCTTCACGAATGGTTTGAACCAGGTCGAAACCGGCATTCTCGTCCAAGACTTCTTTACAAGGGAATTTTATATCGGTAATTAACCCCAGGAGGTTGTTTTTATAGTTTTGATAATCTCGAATAGCCTGATCATACGTGCTGGCAAGCAGTATCTTGGGCCGCGAACGCATTTGCAGCAGGGAATGATAATCATGGCCACCCTCATGAATCAATTGATGGGTTTGGCGCATGATTTCTGTGTACAGGGCGGGAAGATAAAGCGAGTAAAAACGGATCGAATCTTCCACCACGATGATGACTCTGACATCGCCTATTTCGGTATCTTGATCTACATTCATCCGATCTTCGAGCAGCTTGATCATGGCAACGAAAACGGTGGAATTGCCATTCCAAACAAAGATTTTATCGATGTTGCCGGTTTGATCGGTGTTCAAATATTGAAGGTCGGTAGCGTTATTGAGCAGCAGGAAAACGGGGAGGTCCCGAATTTGTTTGACCTCACCGGCGAACTTGCAGGGGTTCACCTCGCCCAGGTGCCGCATGGTGATGACCAGGTCAAACTGTTGCTGTCGCAACAACTCCAAAGCTTGATCAACGGAAGAAGCTCGGGAGATGTGGGGCAGCGTGCGTAGGTTGAGGTTATGAAACTCCTCGAAGATTTGATCGGAGAGGCGGGCATCCTCTTCGATGATGAAGGAGTCGTAAATGCTTGAAACCAAAAGCACCTCGTTGATGCGCTTTTCCATTAAAAATCGGTACGTGCTGTACTTGGGACGATATTCGAGCAAAAAATCGTCCCTATCGTTGGTTTTCATGCAAATAGCTCCTTTTGGGATGGCTCACTGGCCTGTGAAACAGGTCGAGATATTTGTAGAATCACCATCTGACAAATGTCATTCTGAGCGAAGCGTCGCAGTTTTGCAAACGACGTGGGAGACTCTTCGCTCCGCTCACGCCAGCGGCGGGCACAGCCAGTGACATACCGAAGGGTACATAGGAAAGCGGAGCGAAGAATCTCCTGGTTGGCTTACAGCGCTCAGGCGCGCCGCCATTGGATGAACAATTTGCGGTCAAGGGCAAATTCCAACAGTTGCCCCTTTTTCAAAGCCCGTTTGCGCTCTTTTTTGGCTACGTCTTGCACCATACACTTGATCGTGATCTCGGTGGGGGAAAACTCGCAACTGACCGCTTTGACATTGCCGCGGCGAGGAGAATCGAGCCCATCGGCCACTCGCAGTAAGGAGGCAGAAATGGTCACGATGCGCTGGTGAACGGGGGATAATTTCGCGAAATGATTGTGTTTGTCTTTGGGCCAGGCGCGGCGATGGTAGCGAGCAATCGAAGCGATGATGGTTCGCTCTGGTTCACCAAAAGGCAAGTGCGGTGTTTCCAAGATGATGTCACGAGCCGTTTTGTGATGTCCTTTGTTGCCCTGGGGTTTGCCGATATCGTGCAGCAGGGCGCTGCATTTCAACCAAAATCGTTCTTTTTCTCCCAAACGATGGAGGGGGGTTAATTCGTCGAATAAGGCCAGGGCCAGATTGGCCGTATGTTGAATATGTTCGACGTTATAGGTGTAGATTTCGGACAACTTGCGCACGGCTTTGATGGTCTCTTTTTCAGAATCATCCTTCCAAGGGAGACGATCCAAGAGCGGGATCTGCAACCATGACGAATCTTTCGCATCCGGTTCGGGAACCTGCCACGCTTCCGGGTTGTGTTTCGCCTGTCCCAATTCTTGACCCTGAATCAACATCTGGGCAAATACTTCCGGCAAATCGCGTTTGCGAATCTCATGGACTGCTTTTTCGAGATCATATGAGAGTCGATAATGGCGCAAGTTGAAATCCAAGTCAGGGGGATTCTCGACCTGCATCAAAGCGGGGTCCAATTCTAAGATGGCGTAACCGGCCCGAGGGTCGCCGTTATGCGATAGCCCCACGCTGCCCACGTTGACGAAAACGGTATCTTCGACCTGGCGGGTAAAGGGTTGATGGGTGTGCCCGCCGATGATCATATCGGCGTTGGCCGAAGAGGCCAATTTTGAGAGACGCTTGTCCGAGGTGTCGGTGGTCAACCCCTCCTTGACCGAAGCGGGGCTGCCGTGGGTCAACAAAATCTCAATTTGGCCGATGCGCAAGCGCACTTTTTTTGAAAGTTTGGCCAGGTACTTGCGACTAGGTTTGGAAAGATTTTGATACGCCCACTGGTAAGCTAGAAAGGTCTCCAGGCTTTTTTTGCTACGCCATTTTTTCTGTTTCTGCTCGAATTTCAAAACTTTGAGGTCGAAATGGCCGACGACGCTGATGGCCTTTTCTGCCTGCATCCGCCTGACTACTTGATCGGGAAAGGGGCCATAGCCGACGAAATCGCCCAGATTCCAAATTGCCTCTACCCCCTGCTGATGGGCGTGATCAAGGACAGCTTCCAAAGCGGGAAGGTTGGCATGAATGTTTCCAAGGATCGCTACTTTCATAACTTATTCTGCGTGATTCCAAATACCACGATGTTCGATTAACCACTGTTGGGAGTTGATTGGCTCCTCTCCCTCTTGGGGTTGCACGCGCTCATAGCAGCCGTCTGGCAACATTCTGCGGGCTTTGACGTTGTCGCGTAGGTGAATCCCCAGAATTTCATCCCGGATGGAAGCCTTGATGATCGGGTCTTCCACCGGGAAGAGGGTCTCGACCCGGCGGTACAGGTTGCGGGGCATCAAGTCGGCGCTGCCGGTTAAGATTTCGTAATTGCCGCCATTGTGGAAGTAGTAGATGCGGGTGTGTTCCAGGAAGCGCCCCACGATGGAGGTGACGGTGATGTTCTCGCTCACGCCTGGCACGCCGGGGCGGAGGCAACAAATACCGCGAGGTTGCAAGTCGACTTTGACGCCGGCCTGAGAGGCTCGGTAGAGGGCGCGGATACAATGTTTATCTACCAGGGCGTTCATCTTGAAAGCAAGGTAGCCATCACCATGTTCTTGGTGCCGTTCGATTTCCCGCTCGATGCGAGTGGTGACTTGTTCTTGCATTTTCCCTGGCGCAACCAACAGCTTGCGATATTCCACATTGTGGGAGTAGCCTGTCAGCCCATTGAAGAGTTCGGACAAATCTTTGCCGATATGCTTGTCGCTGGTGAAGTATCCCAGATCGGCGTAGATGCGAGCGGTGACATCATTGTAGTTTCCTGTGGCCAGGTGGCTATACCGCTTAATTTTGCCCGATTCTTGGCGGATGACCAAACATATTTTGGCGTGGGTTTTCAAGCCGACCAGCCCATAAACGACGTGAACACCGGCATGTTCGAGCGCTTTGGCCCAGACGATGTTGTTTTCTTCGTCGAACCGGGCTTTCAACTCAACCAGAACGGCGACCTGCTTGTTGTTCTCGCACGCTTCCATCAGGGCGTCGACGACGGGCGAATCTGGCCCGACGCGATAAAGGGTCATTTTGATGGCCAGAACCTGCGGGTCCGTAGCGGCATCGCGAACAAACCTGACCACCGGGTCGAAGCTATTGTAAGGATGATAGAGCAAGATATTCTTGCGTCTGATCACCGAGAAAATATCCTCCTCGGTGGCAAGGGAGGGGGGCACAGAGGGTTTGAAGTGTGCATCTTTCAAACCGGGCCGGTTGATGCGCATCAACTCGATCACATCGCCCAGCCCGATGCGTCCATCACCGCTATAAACCTGGTACGACTCGACGTTGAGATTCGACTGCAAAATGTCACAAATGTCACAAACATCTTGCGGCATGGAGCTGTCAATCTCGAGGCGGACGGCAGAACCAAACTGGCGCTCGCGAACGCTCTCTTCGATGGCGGCCAGCAAGTCGGAGGCCTCATCTTCCTCGATCTCCGGGTCAGCGTCGCGAGTCACCCGAAAGGGGTAAGCAGCGACGATATCCAGGCCGGGGAAAAGCAAATCCAAGTTGGCCTTGACAACATCCTCCACCCAGACAAAATTGCTTGGATCGGCGGGAGATAGCCCCAATTCTTCAAATTCATCGACGGCTTCTTCACTGGGGATGGGCAACAAACGCGGAAAGATTTGGGGAACTTTCAAGCGGGCAAAGCGCTGGCCGTGAACGGGATCATGCACCAAGACCGCCAGGTTGATGCTCAAATTGGAAATGTGTGGGAAGGGGCGGCCCGGATCGAAAGCCAGCGGTGTCAGGGCTGGAAACATTTCGTGCTTGAAATATTTGCGCAACAGTTTGCGCTGTTTCTTCTTCAAATCCTGGTAGCCAAGGATATTGATTCCCGCTTCTTGCAATTTTGGGACCAGATCTTGTCTCCAGCAACGATATTGCTCTTTGAGTTTAGGCACTAACCGCCGCCGGATGGCAGCCAGTTGCTCCGAGGGGGTCATGCCATCGGGTGGTGTTTTCAGCGTTCCCGCTTCCAACTGGCGTCGCAAACCGGACACGCGAATCATGAAAAATTCATCCAGGTTGGTTGAGAAAATCGACAAGAATTTTACCCGCTCCAAGAGGGGATGGGAGGTGTCCAAAGCCTCCTCCAAGACACGGTTATTGAATTCCAGCCAACTCAACTCGCGATTGATGAAGAGCGAAGGATCGTGGAGGTCAACCGCGGTTAATTCTTGCTTTTGTTCTACTACTGTCGTTTCTGTCATCTTGCACTCCTGGGTTCAGGGATGTTCATCTCTGTTATTATAGCTTAAGATTGTGACGTATCATCTAAACAAGCGGGGGAGAATTCGTGGTCGCCATGGGCGTGCAGAGCAAGAAACCTATCAAGGACTTGTGCCTATCAGTAGATTGATATACTCAGTTGATCCGTCCCTTGGTATAATTGTTCCAATGAGATAAAATCATGAATCAACTCCCAAGCCCCGGTTCAATCTTTATCCAACAAGTCAGCCCTACCCCTTTGGGAGCAATCTGGGTTGCCCAAAACCAGCGTGGCTTGGTAGCGATCGGATTGAACACAGATCGGGGAGACTTCGTGGCGGCATGGGAAAACGAAGCCAACATTTCCGTCCAGGATGGGGATAAGCCTGGCGGCGAAATCGAACGCCAACTACGGGATTATCTCACCGGTAAGCTGCATTCTTTCGAATTGCCCATCGACTGGTCAGGAATGACCTCGTTTCAAAAAAAAGTGCTACGGGCTACCTGCGAGATTCCCTATGGGGAGACGCGCCCATATGGCCAGATTGCTGCTATGGTAGGAAAACCCGGCGCGGCCCAAGCGGTGGGGCGCGCTGAGGCCACCAATCCGCTCCCGCTTGTGATTCCATGTCACCGCGTCATCGGCGCGGATGGTTCTCTGCGCGGCTATGGTGGCGGCTTGGAGTTAAAAGCCTGGCTACTGGCGTTAGAGGCGGAAAAACGTTAACTCTGTCAGCTTGTTATCCAACCCTGGCGCTGGCGTCATTTTCTCACTTGATTCCCCCTTTCCTGAAAAATCCCATGTTGACAGAAGATCGGTTGCAAGAACTATTTACATATCTGCGAGATGAAGGCATTTTGCGCGAAGATTTGTTGAAGCTTGCGGCTTTAAAAAATCAAATCGTTGCCCTGTTTCATTCCAATCAAACTAAACGACAACGTCAACACCAGATCAGGAAAGTTTTACAGCTTGTCGAAGCAGGTTTCTCGCTATCAAAAATGTCCAAGGTGGAGGACATCACCTTGCTGGCTTGTTGGTACCTCAACCAATTGACAGATGCAGATGGATGCGCTTTCTTTAAATGGTTGCCAAGAGAACAACGATTTGTCCCCTTGGCATCCTGTGGCGGGATCGAAAAAATGATCCGTCCAAGCGACTCGACAGGGCAAGACCCCGTTTACAAGTATTCATACCTCGAGAAAAGCATCCAAGACCAGCAGCCCTACCAACTACGCCGAGAGAACCCGGAATTAACCTCACAAGAGTGCGCTGTTTTGGATCGAATGGAAGCAAACGCCATGTTGGTTTTGCCGATTTTTAGCGCCACAGAACTGGCAGGCGTCATGCAGGCAATCGATTCGAGCGACAGGGGCAAGTTTAACCAATCAAACATTGTCTTGTCACAGTTATTGGTTGATTACACAGGCATCGTCATAACCAGGGCGCGTATGTATGAAAGCGCCCAAAAAAGGGCCAGGGAGCTAGAAACACTTCGTCGAGTCAGCCTCACCATGACCTCGAGTTTAGACTTGCAAAAAGTGCTCGACGGCATCCTGGAATCCACGCTTGAAATCATCCCTTTTGCGCATAACACCCACATCTTTTTGTACAAACATGGCGAGATAGAGTTTGGAACCGCACTATGGGCCGATGGCACCAAAGGGAAGGTTATTTCAAAACCGCGCTCAGAAGGCTTAACCTATACAACTGCTCGCAGGGAAGAATTGATCCTAGTAAACGATATGAAAACTGACCCCATTTTCGAGGGCGCACCAAAAAGCTGGCATGGCTCCATTCTCGGCTTGCCGCTCAAGATCGGGGACGCTGTCGTCGGGGTGATGACCGTCGCCCATCCCGAAACCCACGCTTTCTCGAAAAGCATGATCCAAATTTTACAATTATTGGGAGACCAAGCTGCCGTGGCGATTGAAAACGCCCGCCTGCACAAACTGGTCAATCAACAGGCGCATACAGATATCTTGACAGACCTCCCCAACAGACGGGCGCTCCGAGACCGATTTGAGCAAGAATTAAGTCGTTCCCAACGCTATCAACACCCTTTTTGTCTGGTGATGATGGATTTGGATAATTTCAAAAGGATCAATGACAATCACGGGCATCCCACCGGGGACAGATTCTTACAGAAACTTTCTGCTCATATGCAAAACTCTATCCGCAAGATAGATTATCTGGCGCGCTATGGCGGGGATGAATTTGCCCTACTGTTGCCGGAAACGGATGCCCGCACCACCCAACGAATCGCTACCAGGCTCCAAGATGCTGTCAAAATGTTCGAATTCCCCGGCGAAGAACAAGACAAAATATCGATCAGCATCTCGTTTGGCTACGCCGTCTACCCCGAAGATGGCGTCAGTTTCCAAGCCTTGTTAGAAGCCGCCGATCGAAGGCTATATTCGGAAAAAAAGTGTAATTGAGTTTACTGGGGGGGATAGTAGCTATCGTGTCCGGAGCAGCCGACTCACTCGCGCCGGCTTCAGACCGTGAAACATGATTCAGCCCCGATTCAAAAGCTGCCATAATACCTCCTTCGCCTGTATGGGATTCTGAAACTGAATCCCGTGCAAGCCCACGCGGCGGGCAGCCTCGATATTCTGTTCCATATCATCCAAGAAAACAGCTTCCTGCGGAGCCACGCCCGCTCGTTCCAGGGCGATTTTATAGATGCGGGCGTCGGGCTTGGCCACCCCCTCCTCCGCCGATATGGTCATGCTATCGAAGGCGTCATCGATCGCCCACTCCTGGACAATCACAGTGCGTAGATCATCCCAGGCGTTGCTGAGCAACCCGGTGATGTATTCGCCGCGCAGGGCCCGAATCTGATCGACCAAATCATAATCAACCCGATCCCCCGCCCAAAATTGGTCCATAAAGGCTTGCAGCGCATCAGGAGAAAGATCGTATTTGCGCCCCACATATCCCCACAATTCTTGGGTGGTGATTTCGCCGCGCTGGGCCCGATCGCTGACTCCATCCGCAAAAATGGTCTGCTCTAACTCGGCGCGGTCGATCCCAAATCTCGCCGCTAATTCCTCTCGAGGGGCATAATCATGCGTTCGAATGATCACGCCGCCCAAATCCCAAATCGCTGCTTTGATGGTCATAGTTTCTCCGTCTTTGCTCGCCATGCGTGTATTTTCATAAATCATGGGAGAAGTTGAACTTTTTCGACATTTTGTGCTTGATTCTATCTGAGTGGTCGAAAAGTTCAACTTCTAGGCTCGGATTGGTGCTACGCACGCATCACCGAAAAGATGAAGTCGGTTTCTCTATTTGATTAAATCATCCATTGCGGTGCAGCTTGCCCGAGCGCTTGGCGTAGAGCTCGGCTTGCTTGAAGACCCACAGACCGGCGGGGATGGCGATCAGACCCATCAGCAAAGCAGGCCAGATGTAGGGCCACAGCGCCAGGGTAGACGTGCCGTTGAGCAGCGCTTCACGAACGCCGTCGAGCACGTAGGTAGCCGGGCTGAAGATGGCAATCTTCTGGAGCAGGTCGGGCAGCACGTCAATGGGGTAGTAAACGCCCGAAACCAGCAAGAGCAAGGCGATGATGATGTGGGTCATCTGGGCGCCGCGCTCGGGGAAGAGCAGAGGCAGGGTTGAAGCCATCACGCTGATTCCGACGAATGAGAGACAGCCCGAGAGCAACATGACGGTGCCGCCCCACAAGTTGGCGCTGCTTAGATCCAGGTCGAAGATCAGCACGGTGACGCCCAGAATCGCCCCGGTGAAAAACAGGCTGTAAATCACGGCGAAGATGGTTTGCCCCAGCATGTGAGTCAGGCGCCGGACGGGGGCCATCAGGGTGTACTCGATAGTGCCTTCCCAGCGCTCGATGCTGATCAACTCGGTGATCCAGTAAAAGACGGTCGAAAGATAGCGCCATACCAGTGTTCCGATGACCAGATAGAGCACCAGGTAGCGGCCATCGACGTTGGCGCTTTCACCGCTGAGGTGTTCCATGCCCATGCCGATGAAGCTGACCGACAGGCTGTTGGCGATCGAGTAGACCATCCAGACCAATTCCCAGGTCCAGTAGCGTTTGACCAGGTTGAGGTTGCGCTCCATAAACGCGTAGGAAGCGCGCAATTGATGGACGATGTAGTTTGTTGTAGTCATGTTGATTCTCCAGTCGTGGGGAGCGTGCGTTCGATGAGGGAAAACCCTTCTCGATTACACGCTCTCCACGGTTTCTTCTTGCTTCAATGCCCGGCCCGTCAATGCCATGAAGACGTCTTCCAGGGTGGGCTTGTGCCCGTTCTTGCTGGGGACCAGTCTCTTTAAGTTGGCGGGGGTGTCCAGGGCGACGACCTTGCCGCGGTCGAGGATGGCGACGCGGTTGCACAGCTTGTCCGCTTCGACCATGTCGTGCGTGGTCAAGAGCATGGTGGTGCCGTGCTCGTCGCGCAACTCCTCGATCACCGCCTGGACTTCCCGCTTGGAGCGGGGGTCAAGACCGGTGGTGGGCTCGTCGAGCAGCAAGGCCTTGGGCTTGGAGAGCAGCGCCCGGGCGATGGCGACTTTCTGCTGCATGCCCCGGGACATCTTCTCCATGGGCTGGTAAATCGAGCGTTCTTCCAGCCCCAGTCGGGTCAGGATTTCGACGACCTGCTTGCGGGTTTCCGCGCCGGGCATACCGTACAGACGAGCGCCGTAGAGCAAGTTCTCCATCGGGGAGAGTTTCTTGAAGAAAGACGCCTCCACCGAGACGCGGTTGATCAGGCTTTGGACTTTGAGCGGCTCATCGACGACGTCGTGGCCGAAGACGGTGAGGTGGCCCCCATCGGGGAGCAGCAGGGTGGCCATCAAGCGGATCAGCGTGGATTTGCCCGATCCGTTCGGACCCAACACACCGAAGATCTCGCCTTCGTCCACGGTGAAAGAGACCTTGTCCACAGCGACAACTTGGTCGTTGCCATTACCGTTCTTGGAAGCTTTGCCATTTCGATGAAAGACGCGTTTCCACAACGGCGCGCTCGATTTGCCAAATGTCTTGTACGCGTTTTGTACGATAATTGCTTGATTCATGATTTATTCTCCTTACGAAATAACAAAAAACCGACCCGGGTTGGGCACCCGTGGTCGGTCCACACGAGAGGCGATTCTCTCAAATGAAAACAGCCACGGGGTTCGAAGTGCACCCGTGGCTGTGGAAAATTTAGTCTGAGCTAAATCTTTCAGTCAATAGACACACCTCGATAAGGCATAACGCCTCCACCGATATCGGCGGAGCGATAAGCAAAAACTTGGTTGACTTTGTCGTAAAGCATCTAACAATCTCCTTGCTGAAAGCTTAGCGTGCGTAAGTCTAACATGATAAAAGAACATGTGTCAAGAGCGAATTTGTTTTTTTGCCGGTTCTGACGGAATTTATGGAAACCACGAAAACAGATGCATAATGAAAAAAGCCCCACAGGCATTCTACTGTGGGGCTTAACGCGTTCTGTCACGAAAGGTCAGGCTTCTTCGCCCCACTGAACCTGGTCAAGGATTTTCTCTAGCGCAATGGTATGGCTACAACGACCACGCGTTTTGAAGAAGTCACAATCGCATTGCCACTCCCCGTTTTCAAATTGAACTTGATGGGGGTTATTTTTCCCGTCAAAGGTGACTTTGAGGGTATCAATCTGGATGCGTTCACGTTCGTGCGCGTATTGTTTTGCTTTTTTGATCTTGCCGATCATGCCATAATCCATGCGTTGCCTCCTGAAATAAGAAAAAGCACGCGTGACTGCGCGCGTGCTTCAGAACCGACATTCGACGACTTTTTTTGGGGCTGACTCTCGCATAAGGGGATGCCTCCTATCTTGTTTTCAGTATACGTCGAGTCGCTCCGAAAGTCAAGCGGGCGGAGAATAAATGTGCGCGCAAGAGTTGTCAGACGGCATGCCTCGGCGCATAGTAAAACGCCAACGAGACGTTGGCTAGATTAATCTACGTCCGATTTAGGTAACGCACTCCTCGTTTCGTTGCCGACTATGGTGGATGTCACAACCCATTCCTCAACTTCTTGGTCAAGCAATGCTCACAGTGCCGTTCCCGAAAGGTCAACCGCTCTTGTAAACATAATTGCATGCACCTCAGGCTCATGGCACACAGAGAGAGGAGCAAAATCAGGTATACTTAAACTCATGGCCTCCCATCAACGTCACTCCAATTGGGTCGAAATTGACCTCGAAGCCATCCGCAACAATGTCCACCGCACACGGCACAATACAAATACAAGGGTAATGGCCGTTGTCAAAGCCGACGCCTACGGACATGGTGTCCTCCCCGTCGCCCGGGCGGTTCTGCAAGCCGGCGCGAGCTGGCTGGCCGTGGCCCGAGCCACCGAAGCGCTTGAGTTACGGGAAGCCGGGATCACGACGCCAATTCTGATCTTGGGATACACACCGGTGGGGCAAATCAAGGGCATGATCGACCACCAGATTTCACTTACAGTTTGGACGAGCGAGCAAGCTGACCAAATCAATGAGATCGGAACAGCGGCGGGAGCGGCTGCTCGAGTCCACCTCAAAGTGGATACCGGTATGGGACGCCTGGGGATTTGCCCCGAGGGGGCCCCTGCCTTGGCGGCGCGATTGGGAGCACTCCCGTTCATCGACTTCCAGGGCGTGTTCACCCACTTCGCCCGCGCCGATGAAAGCGATCCCCACACCACCGACCAACAGGAGAGCCGTTTCCGATCGGTATTGACCCAGTTGGAAGAGGTCAATTTGCGCCCTCCTCTCGTCCACGCGGCCAACTCCGCCGCCGGACTGAGGCGACCCAGCGCATATTTCGACCTGATCCGGTTGGGCATTGCCATGTACGGCTTGGCCCCCTCGGGACAGTGCCCCTTGCCCCCTACCTTTCGACCAGCTTTGAGGTGGGTAAGCGTTCTCAGCCACGTCAAGGTGCTGCCGCCTGGCCATGGGGTCAGCTACGGCCACATTTACAAAACAAGCAAACGAGAGCGAATCGGCACCATCCCGGCAGGGTACGCGGACGGATACCGTCGAGTGGACGGGGCCCACGTGCTGGTGAGGGGGCAGCGCGTTCCAGTGGTGGGGCGGGTGTGCATGGATCAGTTCATGGTTAGCCTGGACTCCGTGCCCGAGGCCCAACCCGGCGCCGAGGTGGTGCTCCTCGGTGAGCAAGGGGAGGCAACCTACTCCGCCGATGACCTGGCTGAGGTTTGGGGGACCATCAATTACGAAGTCGTCTGCGCGATTGGAAAACGGGTGCCCAGGGTTTACAAGTAAGAAGCGACGCAGAGCGTAAACCTTGCGGCGGCACCGCGGAGCGGATGCTGCCAGATACAGGCGCTTGCTCTGCACACCAAAAGTGCGCGGAGCGTGTCCCCTGGCAAAGCGCCGACTACGAACCCCGGGCAACGCATTCTCGTCATTCACATGCTCGTTCCCACGCGGGAGCGTGGAAATGCTATACGCCAAACACTCCGCGTTAAAAGCAAAAACCCCCGACGGGTTACATCGGGGGTGCCAGTTTCAGGGCTAGATTCATCAACCACCCAGGTACGCTTTCTTCACCTCGGGATTATCCAGAAGCTCTTGAGAATTCCCTTCCAAAACCAAACTTCCATTTTCCAACACATAGCCCCGTTGGGCGAACTGAAGCGCCATGCGGGCGTTTTGTTCGACGAGTAGAATGGTGGTACCCTCATCGTTGATTTCTTTCAAAGCAGCGAAGACGTTGGCCATGAGCAGGGGGGCCAAACCCATGGAGGGCTCATCGAGCAGCATGAACTCACGCGCGCTCATCAGCGCTCTGCCAACCGCCAGCATTTGCTGTTCGCCGCCGCTCAGCGTGCCCGCCTTTTGGTTGACGCGCTCTTTCAAGCGGGGGAAGATAGAGTAGACGCGATCACGGTCTGCCTGGATGGCATCTTCGTCAGTGCGGGCAAAGGTAGCCAGTTTTAGATTCTCTCGAACCGTCAGGTTACCAAACAAGCGGCGCCCCTCGGGAACGTGTGAAATGCCAAGTTCGGTCACAACTTTGTCGGGGGTGTAGTGGAGCAAATTCTCGCCTGCAAAGCTCATCGAGGTGCCATCTTCCGAAGGAATCAGGCGGGAAACGGCCCGCAGCGTGGTGCTCTTGCCGGCGCCATTGGCACCGATGATGCAAACGATTTCGCCCTCATCGACTTCGAAGTTGATGCCATGTAGCGCTTTGATATTTCCATAGGAAACGGCCAGGTTTTCAACGGACAGCAACATCAGATTACCACCTCCTTGCCCAAGTAGGCATCAATCACTTCAGGATTAGTGCGGGTCTCCTCGGGCGTCCCTTCGGCGATGACTTCACCGAAGTTCAGCGTTTGGATGATTTCACACAAGTCCATGACGACTTTCATACGGTGCTCGATGAGAAAAATGGCCAAGTCGAACTCCTTGTGAACTTGCCGGATGATGTCCATGGTCTGCCGGAGTTCCTCGGGGTTCATGCCCGCGGTTGGCTCATCCAAGAACAGGATTTTGGGCTCAGTCGCCAGCGCTCGAGCAATTTCGACTCGCCGTTGATCGCCGTACGGTAAGTTAGTGACGATCTGATTGGCGAGATGGGGGATACCTACCAGTTCGAGCAATTCGTAGGCGATTTGGTCCGATTTGGCTTCTCCCCGGACTCGTTTGGGAGTTCCGAAAAAAGAACCCAGGAGACCATATTCCAGCTTGGAGTATCGTGCCATCTTGATGTGATCGATAACGGACATGTGCCTCCACAGGCGCAAATTTTGAAACGTCCGCCCGAGGCCGCGGGAGGCGATATGATTCGGCTGCAGCCCGGTAATTGAAGAGCCATCCAGCTGGACATCTCCCTCGGTAGGGGTGTATATCCCGGTGATCAGGTTGAAGATCGTGGTCTTTCCGGCCCCGTTGGGCCCAATCAGGCCCCGCACCTGCCCGGGTTCAACAGCCAGGTTGTAGTTGTGCACAGCTCGCAGACCCCCAAAATAGTGGGTCATATCCCGTACTTCAAGCAGCGGCATGGTCCACTCCTTCTTCTTTGACGTCTTTTTTCGGTTGGAACAATTCCGCGACATCGAACTCCGTGAAGGCGATCAACCCCGTCGGGCGGAAGATCATAATCAGAATTAACATGACGGGAATTAAAATCCATTTATAGATATCCAAAGGGCGCAAGGACTCACTGATCAGGCTGAAGCCCACCGCGCCAACGATGGACCCTGTCACTGAGTTCAAGCCTCCAAAATAGACCATTGCCAACACTTCGGCTAATTTTCGGATCCCAAAAGTAGCGGGGTTGATGTAACGGATAACATGGGCGAACAATCCGCCCGCGATGCCTGCCCAAAAGGCAGCGAACAGGAACGCGGCCATTTTCGTCTTGCGCGTACCGACCGTCATGGCCTCGGCTGCTAATTCCCCGTCCCGAACCGCGTTGAGCGCTTTTCCATAGGTGGAACGGACGAAATTGTTGATAATCCAAATGGCTAAAACTGTCCATATGAAAAGGACCGGCAGGCCGGCCAAATCAGGTTGATCGCTGATGCCGCGAGCGCCTCCGACCACCTCCAGATTTTCGAAAAGGCTCTTGACGATGAACATGAATGCCAAGGAGATGATGGCCAAATAATCCCCGCGCGTTCGGAAGGAAGGGATCGCGACGAGAAGCGCTCCCAGGGCGGCAACAATCCCTCCCAAAACCAGGCCAACAGGAAACAGGAACGGCGCCAAGGCGGGGGGCAGCAACGCCTCTCCAAAGCGATTCTCGGTCACAAAGAACACAACCGTGAAGACCGAGGCCGTGTAGGCCCCCAAGGACATGAATCCAGGGTGAGAGCAAGAAAATTCACCCATATACCCGTTCACCACGTTAAGGCTGAGGGTGACAATAATAGCTACCATGACCAGGCGAGCAACTACCAAACGGTAGGAGCTGACATTGGTCCAAATATGAAGGACCGCGTACAGGATTGCTAGATGGACTAAGGCTGATATGATTAGCGGGTATTTCATCAACCAGGCCGCAACTTTATTTCCAAGATCCTTTCCAAAGCGGGCAATAATACCAATGGGCAGGACGTACACAAGCAATAAGTACAGAAACGCGCCTGGGAACAGAGCCGGTTTATCCAAGATAAGAGCTACTCCAAATAGAGCGGGCGCTTTGGACAATCCCAGCCCTCTTGCCAGGGGATAGCCAATAAGTTGCTCGAGAAGCACAGCCGCTAAGCCGGCCACCAACCAACTCAGGAGCGGGACACCTTTATAAGGTTCCATAACGGAGGAAAGCCACGCCCGTATGCGCTCCCAGCTTGCAGAAACCGTTGTTGTTTGTACACTCATTTCGATTTCCTTTCTGATTTTTTTCCTAGCGACCGGACACCTTTGATCCCGGACGCCCATGCGCTTCCAACGTAGCCGGTTAGGGTGATATTTAGGTTTGTTACCCTGCTATTTCCCCTTCCCCTTTTTCAGCGAAGATCAGCGCAAATCTGCGTCCTTTTTGGAAGATTGTCAGGTCGTTATGTTCTATATCATTGATCGAGTTAGAGCCGTAACTGAGCGCTGAAGGGCTCGCCGAAGAACCCGTGGGGGCGAAAGGTCAGAATAATCAGAATGATGCCGAAGGCAATCAGATTCCGCATCGTGGAGGGGAAGATCATGGTCACAAAGATCTCAATAAACCCCAACAGGAATCCGGCCAAACCGGCCCCCAAAATCGAGCCGCGCCCTCCCAGGATGGCAGCAACGAAGGCCTTCCATCCAAAGAGTATGCCCATATTGGGATCCAGCACCGGGTAGGCGACACCGAAAAGAACTCCCGCGGCCGCAGCCAAGGCAGAACCCAACGCAAAGGTCATGAGGGCGATCTTGTTACTGGAAATTCCCATCAGCGGAACGACCACGTAATCGTAGGCCATGGCGCGCATGGCCATGCCCCATTTTGTGCGCTGTACGAACTGATGCATGATCAGGGCCAGCAACAGCGAGACCACCACGATCAGGATCTTCTTGTTCGTCACGCTCGCTCCGGCGATGTTAATGGTCGCGGTTGGGATCAACTCGGGAAACGATCGGCGTTCGGGGCCCAAAATAGCCAAGTTGCCTGTCTCCAGGATAATGCCAATCATCAAGCCGGTGATTGCCGCCGAGGCGCGCGGGGCCTCACGCAGAGGCCGATACCCAATCCGTTCCACAGCCATCCCCACGATGGAGTTCAAGAGCATCGCTGCGATAAGGGTGAGGACAAGCACCAGGCTGAGTTCAAGGCCCGTTGATAACCCTAACGCCCCTCCAAGGTTTAGGGCCAACAAGCCACTTGAAACAAAGAAGCCAATGTAAGCACCTACCATGAAAATATCGCCATGAGCGAAGTTAAATAACATCAAAACGCCGTACACCATGGAGTACCCAATGGCAATGAGAGCGTAAAAACTTCCCCACTGCAAAGCGTTCATCAACTGTTGGAAGAAGACTTCCATAGAGAGCTCCTTTACTATTGGTAGGGGGCGGGCCAAGATGCTGCCCTTGAACCCGCCCCCTATTTCGTCTAACCAACGTCCCTCACGGACGTTGGAAGTGATTTTGTTTCTAGGGGCACGTCTGTTGATGGACGCTCTTGCTGCCATCGTCTCCGATCTGGATGATTAGCGCGCACTTGATCGGGTCGCCTTCTTCGGTGAACGTCATCGTACCGGTTACACCTTCGAAGTTCTTGATCCCGGCCAAGGCATCGCGTACACATTCGCGATCGGCTTCGATTTCACCCGTGAGTTCACCACATTCTTGGATGGCTCGTTCAACGATGTGCATGGTGTCCCAGGTCAGGGCGCCGACATCATCGGGCACGTAGCCGTAGTTGCTCTCATAGCCCTCGATGAATTCTTTCGCCGCGCCGGTGGGGTTCTCAGCCAAGTAGTGAGAGCTGTAGAACAGTCCGTAGCAATCTTCACCGCACAGGTTCAACAACTCGGCGGAGCCCCAACTGTCGCTGCCCACAATGGGCTGTTCGAAGCCCAATTCATGAGCCTGCTGCACGATCAAAGCGACCTCGTTGTAATACTGCGGCGTAAAGAGAACTTCTGCGCCCGAGTCGATGATCTTGGTCAATTGGGCGCTGAAGTCGGTATCTCCAGTGGTGAAGCTCTCAAAAGCGACCACAGATCCTTCTCCGTGGATATCTTCCCAGCCGGTCTTGAAGAACTCGGCCAATCCCTTGGGGTAGTCACTGGCAACGTCATAGAGCACAGCAGCTTTGGTGAAGCCGAACTCATCGGTGATGAATTGTGCTACCGCCGGCCCCTGGAAGCTGTCCAGGAAGGGGGTTCGGAAGACCCATGGGCGGTCAAGAGTGGTGTTCGGGTTGGTGGACCAAGGGCTAACCATGGGCGTCGAGAGATCATTGGCCACGCCACCGGCAGGAACGGCCTGCTTGGATGATTGCGGACCGACAATGGCGAGCACCTCGTCTTGGGTGATGAGTTTCTGATTGACAGCAGCGGCTGATTCCGCTTTGGATTCGTTATCCTCAACGACCAGCTCAACCGTGTACGTTTTGCCACCTACTTCGAGCTCTCCACCAATTTCTTCCAACCACATTTCAGCGGCAAACTTGGACCCCTCGCCCACCTTGGGGATATCTCCGGTGAGGGGGGCATTAATGCCGATTTTGATGGTGCTAGGCCCGGTAGGCCCGCAAGCGCTCAATAAAACGACGCTCGCAAGCAAAACGGTAAATATTGTTGCAAATTTTGTTGACTTCATTTACAGCCTCCTCCGAACTTAATTATGAACGAGTAAAACCATACCAGATTCTGGGGTGCTAGCCCAATGCGCTTGGATGGTTACTACAAACGTATAATAAGCCGGCTCACCTCCTTTCAACTCATCAAGGATTCGAACTTAGTCAACTGTATCAGGCTGTTCTCGTGATTATACAAATTAAGGATGCTTACAAATCCCCCTCCACTGGTCAGGACATGTCCAGATCGCTGCATTTTTCTAATCAAACAATTCATCTCCTGCCTCGATCCCATTTCACTATATTGAGGATTTTGAGGATGCTTGCTTTCAAGCCAAAAAAAACAAATGGAGCGTTAATCGGGAACAAGTCTCATTTTAATGTAGCCAAGCAACCTTGTCAATTAGCTGGGTGCGCGGGTGCAGCGCATTTGGAAACTAGTCCATTGAAAGTAGTGTCGTTGCGAGGAGACGGAGCGCTGCTTTTTGCGCTCCGTCGACGTGGCAACCTTCTGAATGACTGTAAAACAACCCTTTTCGTGCTAACAAGCGAGCCCCAAATGGGGGTGCACCGCATGCCACGCTCCCGCCAAAGGCGCGCCTTGCCCAACGGGCACGCAGAGCGCGGCGAAGCTCCGCTCGCAATGCGGATGCACGCCATACCGAAGGTACACCAAATGGGTGCACACCGTGCGGCAAAGCGAAGCGATGACATATCTAATTGGAGTGAGGCATAGACAAAATGCATATGCGATTGTCCTGTGCGCGGGTGCGCGAGAGGCAACCCGATAGACCTGTCAGGTTTCCGAACGTGTTGAACACCCGGAGAATTCGTGTAATTTTGAGTAGACATTGGTTAAGAAGGACCTTCTGAAAACCTGACAGGTCTGGTTGCGCCTGTTCGTAGTAAGCTACGGAACGTTAGTGGAGTAGCGTTACCACGGCACTCCGCTG
>CAZJBA010000042.1:0-12891 GCA_964544065.1 uncultured Anaerolineales bacterium
ACCGCCGGAAAAGCATCGGCGGTTCAGAATGACACCCCCTGAACACTTACAAATAAAAATTAGCCAAGAAGTATTCTCTCCATTTTTCGCCCCCCCCTTTCTACCAATTCAACTTTCAGTTTTCAGAGAGGAAAACATGTCAGAAAAACTTGCCTGGATAGACGAAGAATTACAAGCTTTACGCAACAAAGGGCTCTATAACAACATTCGCACGTTGGAATCCGCTCAGGGGGCCTGGCTGGTTGTCGATGGCAAAAAGACGCTCAACTTTTGCTCGAACAATTACCTGGGCCTAGCCAACCATCCCCGATTGGTGGAGGCGGCCCATGAAGCGATGGACGAGTACGGCGTCGGGCCAGGAGCCGTGCGGACGATCGCCGGAACGATGGATTTACACGTCGAGTTGGAAAAGCGTCTCGCCGAGTTCAAGAAAGTCGAAGCGGCGATCACCTTCCAATCCGGTTTTACGGCCAATTTGGGCACCATCCCCGCACTGGTAGGCAAAGAAGATGTGATTTTTTCGGATGAATTGAATCACGCCAGCATCATCGACGGCTGCCGCCTGTCCAGATCGAAGGTGATCCGCTACGCCCACTGCGAGGCCGAAGACCTGGAACGACAACTCAAAGCCCATCGCGCCACTTACAAACACGCTCTCGTCGTCACCGATGGCGTCTTCAGCATGGACGGCGATGTGGCTCCCCTGGACGAAATATACGACATCACCAAAGATCACCAGGCCATTTTGATGGTGGACGATGCTCATGGGGAGGGCGTCTTGGGCCACGGCGGACGCGGTATCGTCGACCACTTCGATCTGCACGGCAAGGTCGATGTCGAAGTGGGCACCATGTCCAAAGCCTTTGGCGTGATGGGCGGCGTCGTAGCCGGCAACGCCAAGGTCGTCGAATGGCTCTACCAGCGCGGCCGCCCCTTCCTGTTCTCGTCGGCGATGACTGTCCCCGATGTGGCTGCCTGTCTGGAAGCTGTGGATATCTTGGAAGAATCGACCGAACTGGTCGACAAGCTGTGGGCCAACACCGATTATTTCAAGTCCGAGATGGAGAATCTGGGATTCGACACGGGCGAAAGCGTCACCCCGATCACCCCGGTGATGCTTGGTAAGGCTCCCCTGGCCCAGGAATTCAGCCGCAAACTTTTCGAGTCCGGGGTCTTCGCCATGTCGATTGGTTTCCCGACCGTGCCACAGGGCAAAGCCCGCATCCGGGTGATGATCTCCGCCGCGCACGAGAAAGAAGACCTCGACCAGGGTCTGGAAGCGTTTGCCCAGGTTGGCCGCCAACTTGGCGTCATCTTATAAAAACAACGTAACTGCTCAGCCTACGCTAAGAATGTCGCTGCGAGAAGCGTATTTGGCGACGAAGCAGTCTCCCAGATCATCCAGGAGATTGCTTCAGCGGAAGAACATCGCTTCGCAATGACATACCTGAGCAGTTACAAAACAACAAACTTGACCAATCGGAGTGACAGGAATGCCTGCACAAAGCGGCGATACGTCCAAAGTTCGAATCTATAAAGAATTGCGTCGCTCGATTATCTTGAACGCGCTCAAGCCGGGAGAGCGATTAAACCTAGATGACTTAGCCAGCCAATACAACACCAGCGTGACTCCCGTGCGGGAAGCGCTGCAAATGCTCACGCAAGAGGGCCTGGTGGTCAACAAGCCGCACGCCGGTTTCTACGTGGCCAAAGTGACCCTGAAACAATTGCGTGACCTGTTGGAACTGCGCGAGATCCTCGAGGTGGCCTCCGTCGAACGCGCCGCCACCCGGATTACCGAAGAGCAGATCGCCGCACTTGAACAAATCCACGCGGGCTATGTCGGCGATGACGATGCTTCTCAAGAACGCTATCTCGACGAGAATCGCCGCTTTCACACCACAATCGCCCAGGCCTCGGGAAACCGCGAACTCGCCGAGGCGTTGAAACGCCTGCACGACCGTTTGGCCCGCTTCTTTGTGTTCGTTCACACCGGGGAGGAAATGGAAAAGAGGCACAAACGCCTGATCGAGGCGCTGCGCACAGGCGATGTCGATATTGCCATAGAAACGATCCGCGAAGAAGTCGAGGAAACCCGCCAGATCACCCTGGAACATGTCATTCAGGAAGATGGCGCCGCCTGGTATGTGGGCGCGCAAACGGATTGAAGGAGATATTCCATCATGAAGAAAACCATGGACGCGTTGGTCAAAAAATATGAGAAGCCCGGCTTGTGGCTCGAAGAAAAGCCCGTGCCGGACTATGGCATCGACGATGTGCTCATCAAGGTGCACAAAACGGCGATCTGCGGCACCGATGTGCATATCTGGGATTGGGATGCCTGGGCGCAGAAGACAATTCCCGTCCCGATGATCGTCGGGCACGAATATGTCGGCACGGTAGCAGCCGTGGGCAGCAATGTCCACCACATCGAGGTGGGAGAAATTGTATCCGGGGAGGGTCACATCGTCTGTGGGCGCTGCCGCAACTGCATGGCCGGTCGGCGGCACTTTTGCCACAACACGCAGGGCGTGGGCGTAAACCGGCCCGGTGCCTTTAGCGAGTACATCACTATTCCAGCAACCAATGTTTGGCAGGCAGACCCGCGTATTCCCATGGACGTGCTCAGCATTTTCGACCCCTTTGGCAACGCCACCCACACGGCGCTGTCCTTCCCCCTCGTTGGAGAAGATGTCCTCATCACGGGAGCGGGACCGATCGGAATCATGGCCACGGCTGTGGCCAGACATGCCGGGGCGCGTTACATCGTCACAACCGATCTGAACCCTTACCGCTTGGATCTGGCCAAGAAAATGGGCGCGACCGTGGCCCTGGACATCCGCGAGAGAAGCATCGCCGAGGTGCAGCAAGAACTGGGCATGGTAGCCGGATTCGATGTGGGCATGGAAATGTCCGGCAGTGGAGACGCCTTCCGGGATATGCTGGCGAACATGTGCCACGGCGCCAAGATCGCCATGTTAGGGATTCCGCCCGAGGAACTGACCATCGACTGGAACACGATCATCTTCAACATGCTCACGATCAAGGGCATCTACGGCCGCGAGATGTTCGAGACCTGGTACTTCATGCAAGCGATGATCCAAAGCGGCCTGGACATCAGCCCGGTGATCACGCACAAATTCCACTATACCGAGTTCGAAAAGGGTTTCGAGGTGATGAAGTCTGGGCAATCGGGCAAAGTGATTTTGAATTGGGTGGAGGAATGATGGTGAGAACAGGTGTCAGGTATCGAATATCAGGTGTCAGGTATCAGGTGTCGGGCATCAGGATGCAGGGGATTTGTGCACATATATCTTCTCGAAAAACGGGAAACAAGTAGCCAAGATTTTCGCGCAGCATGCCCGAAGGGGTACCAAATCTCGTTTTCACAGGGTCACCTTGTACGCCTCCGCATGGAAACCCCGGCCACACAATCGTTTCCCCAATCGAGAAGATACGTAGCTCCAACAAAAACTTTGTGTCCTTTGTGATTTTGTGGTGAGGTATTGGAAATTAATCATTTGAGAGCACTTTAGATATACAGGAGAAAAATATGAAACAAACTTCCACCTGGCGTCCCAGCCTGAGGATGATGGATGAAACCAACATCGAACAGCTACACAACGCCGCTATCGACATCCTTGAAGACATCGGCCTGAACGTGCATCATGATGAGATGCGCGCCAAGCTGGAGCAAGCCGGGGCCAAACTAGGCAAGGAGGCCCATGTCTATATCAACGGCGAGATGGTCGCCCAGGCGCTCGAAACGGCCAAAAAGGATGTCGTCGTCCACAACCGCCTCGGCGAGCCGGTCATGCCGCTGGGCGCCCACCAAATCTACTTTGGCACTGGTTCCGATCTCATTTATACCTACGACGCCGAGAGCGGGGAGCATCGCAGTTCGCTGTTGGAGGATGTCGCCCGCTCGGCGCGATTATGCGACGCCCTGGATGAAATCGATTTCGTCATGTCCTTCGCCCTGCCCAAAGATGTCCCCAACGAAGACGCCGAGCCGCAGCAATACTACACCATCCTGCACAACACGGTCAAACCGGTCATCATGACCAGTTTCTCAGGGCAAGAGGCATTCGAACGGATGCACGAGATGGCTGTGCTGGTCGCGGGCGGCGATGAGGCTTTCCGCCAGCGACCCAACTACATCATGTACGGGCAGTTTGTCTCACCGCTGGAGCACGACCATCAAGCCGTTGAGCGCTTGATCTTCTGCGCCGACCACGAAGTTCCCCTGATCTATGTCCCCACGATCATGAGCGGTGCCAGCGGCCCCTTGACCATGTACGGCACCATGGCGCTGGCCCTGGCCGAAACCCTGGCGGGGCTGGTGATGCACCAACTTCAGCAACCCGGCGCCCCGTTCATCACCGGCGCGTGCGTCAGTCCCCTGGATATGAAAACCGGGCTTTTCCCCTACGGTTCACCGGAATGGCGCCTCAACGATCTAATCATGGCCGAAATGTCGCGCCATTATGGTATCCCCGTCTTTGGAACCGGCGGCGCAACCGACAGTAAACTGGTCGACGCCCAGGCCGGGGCCGAGTACGCCGGCAGCCTGCTGGCGGCTGCCCTGGCGGGCACCAACCTGATCCATGATGTCGGTTATCTCAACTCCGGCTTGACAGGCAGCCTGGAAAGCATCGTCCTGGGTGGGGATCAAATCCGCTGGGTCAAGCGTTATATAGACGGCTTCCAAGTCTCCGACCAAACCCTGGCGGCAGACGTCCTCGCCGAGATTGGCCCGGCTGGGGAGTTCCTCAGTCACAACCACACCTTCGACCATCTCGCTTCAGTCTGGCAGCCTCTGGCCGTCGATCACAAGGATTACGACACCTGGCACAACGACGGCAGCGAGGATTACGCCACACGAGCGCGCCAACATGCTCTCGACGTGATCACTTCCCATCAAACCGAAGAAGTCGCAAGCTCGCTCGATGCAAAACTGAAAAAGCTACTGATATAATGGTAGAGTATCTCTCACGTCGTTTGTGAAACCGCAAACTGACCCTGCTCTTGAGCCTCGTACCCCATGCCCGAAGGGCACGCAGAGCGACGGCATGCTTCGCGATCCCCGGGGCGGTGTAGGCAGCGAAACACGCCCGGAGACGGGCTTATGAGCGGGTAAGAGGGACATCCTTGTCCATATGCGATTACCCTACGTTTTGTGGCATTCGGTCTTGACAAACAGATTAGTTTGCTTCATAATCGTAAAAAGAACATATTATCTGCTAATATGCTGAACACGCCCGGTAGCTCAGTTGCATAGATGCCTTTTCCAAAGGTAGCCAAACCTAGAAAAACCTATGCTATAATGTTACCTACCCTTGGAAACAGAGGCTCACGACAAGGGAAAATTCCAACTTCTTAGACTGAAAAACTAATATCACAAAAAGGAGGTGCCCAGGATAGCTTCCTCATTGGATCACCGCTAGGCAGCGAGATAATTTCTGTCTCGACCGCCTGACGAATTGTATTTAAACATGTTTAAGGAGGATTAGACAAAAAATGGATATCATCAAGAAAAAAAAGAGAGACGAAGCACACCCGTACATCCCTGAGCTAAAAGATCTCTATCAGCGCGGGCGAATTACCCGCCGAGAGTTCTTGCGCAATGCAACCTTGTTGGGGATGTCTGCTGCCGCTGCCAGCACATTCCTGGCCGCTTGTGGCCCGGCCGAGCCCGAGGCTACCGAGGCACCGGCGGAAGAGGAACCCACTGAAGAAGCTGCTCCCAGCGGTCCGCAGCGAGGTGGCACACTCCGTGTTGCCAGCCAAATCCAGAAGGTGACCCACCCGGCTCAGTTTTCATGGATCATGCCCACCAACATCATCCGCCAAGTGGCCGAGTATCTGACCTACACCGATGGGGACAACATTACCCATCCGTATCTGTTGGAGAAGTGGGAGGCAAGTGAAGACCTGAAGACCTGGACGCTGAATCTGCGCCAGGGCATCATGCACAACAACGGCGACGAGTTCAACGCCGATGACGTTGTCTTCTCGATCAGCCAATGGCTCGACGATGAAGTCGGCTCGTCCACCAAGGGCTTGATGTCCTATCTGCCCCCGGACGGCATCGAGAAAGTCGATGACTACACCGTCAAGCTGCACCTGGACAAGGGCGAGATTGCCGTTCCCGAGCACCTTTTCCACTACCCGAACATGATCTTGAATAGCCGCACCTTCGAGGGCGACTTCATCAAGGCGCCTCATGGCACCGGCCCCTACACACTGGAAGAATACAGTGAGGGCGAGTTCGCCAGCGTCAAGGCACGCGACGACTACTGGCAGATGGGCGCCGACGGCAAACCGCTGCCCTACCTCGATGCGATGGAATTCATCGACATGGGCGAGGAATTGTCCGCCTGGATCGCAGCCATTCAGGCCGGCGAGGTCGATTACCTCGACCTGGGCGACAGCAACCCGCTTGAGGCTTACCAGGCGCTCAAAGACAATCCCGACATCAACGTTCAGGGCGTTCCCACCGCTCAGACTCGCGTTTTGCGCATGCAAGTCGACCAAGATCCTTGGACGGACGAAAACGTGCGCATGGCACTGAAGCTGTGCCAGAACCACGAGAAGATCCTCAACCTGGCCTACTTTGGCGAAGGTCTTCCCGGACAGGATTTCCACGTTGCTCAGATTCACCCCGAATACTGCGAGAAGCCAGTTCCAGAATACAACCCTGATAAAGCCAAAGAGTTGCTTGCAGAAGCCGGCTACCCCGATGGCCTCGATGTAGAACTGGCCGTCGGCAGTGGTTGGCCCGACATCGTATCCTATGCTGAGGTGCTCAAAGAGGACGCTGCCGCTGCAGGCTTCAACATCACCCTCAACACCATGCCCAACAGCCAATACTGGGAGAAATGGACTGAGGTGCCGCTGGGCATCACGCCTTGGACGCACCGTCCGCTTGGCACGATGGTGCTCAACCTGGCCTATGTCGCCGATGAGGAAGGTAATCCGGCCGCCTGGAACGAGACGCACTGGACCGACGAGGAATTCACCGAGAAGCTGAACGAGGCCAACGCCACGCTGGATGTGGAAGCCCGCCGCGAGATTTTCTGCGAACTAGAGCAGATTCAATATGACCGCGGCCCTGTTGGCATTCCCTTCTGGCGAAACGTCTGGTTCGTTTCCACCAATAAGCTCAAGGATGTTCCAAGCCACCCCACGTACTACATGCTCTTCAACAAGGTCTGGTTGGAAAGTTAAACTAACGAAAAACTAAGGCTGAGGCTTTAGTTTAGGTCAAGGTAACCCTCTTGGCCTAGCTTGCCTCAGCCTTACCTTAAACCTTAACCTCAACCGAGGGAGTTTCCTATGGCCAAATTCATCATCCGACGGTTGCTGCTCATGCTGTTGACCATGCTTGTCGTCTCAATCGCCGTCTTTCTGATTACCGAAGCGGCGCCAGGAAATGTCGCCCGTAACGTGCTGGGAATCCACATCACGCCCGAACAAGAAGCTTCCTTCCTGAATCAACAAGGGTTAGATGAGCCATTTTTCGTCCGCTATGTCAATTGGCTGATAGGCACCGACTGGCAGGCCTCACGCAAAATTGGTCTACCTGTAAAGAAAATCAGCACAGAAGAGGGCTTCAAAGAGTGGTGGGCTGTAGATGGAGACGGCACCTTCATCCGCTGGGAAATGGAGGGGGAAGACTTGATCGCTCAACGTCGTCAGCCCGATGGCAGCATAGAAGAAAGTCTCGATAACGAACGCTGGGAAATCAAAGAACCAGCAGGCGAGATTAAACACCTAAGTGCCTACCGAACAGAACTTCAAGAAAACACGCAATTAAACCAAGAAGATCGCCAGGCCATTATCAACGAAATCGATCAAATCTTATCCATTTTGCGTCAAGATCAATCCAAGGACGAGATGCTCGCCGCCCTGGCAGAGCCTGAAGGTCAACTAAATGCAATGATTGACCAAGATGCGCTCCACAAAAAGGCTATCTTAATAAAGGTAGCAGACGATGTATACAAAAACAATAGTCTGATTCAAGTATTCAACATTTACGAACTACTTTCAAGCTCAGAAGTTGATCAAATCGAAAATAGCGACCGGCAAACCTTGATTCGCCAGTTGAACAATACAGCCAAGACCGTTCAATCCACCAATCCCTCGCTCGCCAACAAGCTACAAAAAATCGCTACCTCCATAGAGGAAGAAGACCTCGAAGCAGCCCAACACGATCTCGAAAGCGCCGTAGAGGCCATTGATCAACTGGTTGGATCTCTAGGGACATTTACCAGAGCATTGCAAGCCGAAGATTATCAGCAGGCCATCCTCATTCTCGAAAATCTCTCTGATCCAAGCGAAACCCCCCTGGATGCAGCCCGTTTAGCGATCCTACCCGACGTATTAGCAGCAATTGGAGAAGGATTGGAAGACGAACTACCTGAATTAAGCGCATCTCTACTCCAAAGCGTCGAGGATTTGCGAGCAGGCAACACAGAAATTGCCCGGCAAAGTATCGCGAAAGCAAAGGATCAATTCGAAGATATTACATCGGTAATTATCCGCAGCGAATCGGCAAGAGGCGCCTGCGTGGCAAGAACGTTCTGGGGCGTCAACACCCAAAACCTGGCCGTACAATGGGAAAAAGGAACCGGAAAAGTCGTCTGGCAACTCGTGATGGGGTCAGGGTGGATGGCAGCCACCGGCGGCCCGGCCGAATACATCCCCCTCCAGAAAGGATTGTTGCGTGGAGACCCGGGATTATCCCTGCGCACAGGCCGCCCTGTAGCCGACCTGTTGTTCACCCGGCTGCGTAATTCGCTGGTATTAGCCGGAATTGCGTTTGCCATCGTGATGCCGCTGGCCCTGGTCTTGGGCCTGATCGCCGGACTCAACGAGGGCAAACTGCTTGATCGTGTCCTTTCCATCGGCGGGATGATGTTCTCGGTGACACCTGAGTTTGCCACCGGCATCTTCCTGATCTTGATCTTCGCCTTCTGGCTGAAACTGGTGCCCGGCGCAACCGTCTTCGGAGAACAGGCACCTTGGCAGCGGCCAGAGATGCTCATCCTGCCCGTGCTGACACTGACCCTGATCGAATTGGGGTACGTGCTGCGGATCACCCGCGCCAGCATGTCCGATGTGATGAAAGCGCCTTATATCCGCACGGCTTTTCTCAAGGGTCTGCCCTACCGCCGGATCGTGATCAAGCACGCTATCCGCAACGCCTTGATGGCGCCGATCACCGTGATCATGTTGCATGTCAATTGGCTGCTCGGCGGCATCGTCATCGTCGAGGTCATCTTTGGATACCCGGGCCTGGGAAGCTACCTGCTCGACTCGGCCCTGTTCAAAGATTTCAACGCCATCGAAGGCGGCGCCATGATTCTCGTGGCCGTTGCCGTCAGCACGCAATTATTCGCCGACATCATTTACACCTTCCTCAACCCCCGTATCCGCTACAAATGAGGATTTGAAAAGAAACTAGTAAGCGTTCAGGCATGTCACCCTCGCCGTAGGCGTGCCGCTGGCAAGGGAGCGTATTTTGCGAACGAAGGGTCTCCCAAGCCCCATGAGAGGAGATTCTTCGCCGCCGGAAAAGCGTTGGCGGCTTGCGCAGCATGCCTTGCCCAGCGGGCACGCACAGCGCGGCAAGAATGACACCCCCGTGAACGCTTACAGAAACTAAAGGAGAAACCTTATGGCAGTAAGTCAAAAAGTAAAAAGCCAAGACAAGGCAGCGCCAACGCGACTCCAAAAACTATGGGAGGGTGTCTCGATCATTTTCGAATCCAAAGTCGCCCTTGTAGGACTGATCATCGTCCTTTTCTGGATTTTCGTGGCCATTTTTGCGCCTCTCCTGACCCGCTACAGTCCAACCGAGCAAGATTACACCGCCCAGAATCAACCTCCGTCGAGAGAACATATCTTGGGAACGGACAGCCTGGGGCGAGACATATGGTCTCGGCTGATCTATGGAGCCAGGGTTGTGCTGGTGATTCTACCGGTGAGTGAAACCTTCTGGTTACCTCTGGGCACCGCCATTTGGGGCGTGCTCTTGGGCCTGATTGTAGGCGCTACGCTAGGTTTGCTGGGAGGCTATCTGGGCGGATGGGTGGACGAAGTCGTCATGCGCCTGCTCGATGCCATGATGGCTTTCCCCGTCATTCTACTCTATATGATCATCATCGCCGCGGTGGGAGCATCTGCCACCAACGTGGTGCTGGCGATTGCCATCGTCGGCACCCCCGGCATCGCCCGGCTGGTGCGCAGTCTCACCTTGGACATCCGCACCCGTGATTATATCCGAGCTGCCGAAACCCGCGGTGAGAGTGTATGGTACATCATGTTCGTGGAAATTCTGCCCAACGCGCGTGGCTCGATCATCATCGACGCGATGTTACGGGTCGGATACGCCATCTTCGCCATGGGTACCTTAGGCTTCCTGGGATTGGGGCTACCGCCACCCTCCCCCGATTGGGGCAGCATGGTCGCCAAAGGGCGACAATTCATTCTCTCTGGCAGCCCATGGGCGGCGCTTTGGCCTTCAGTAGCCATCGCTTCCCTGGTGGTGGGACTCAACCTGTTCGCTGATGGCTTACGCGAAGAGTCCCTGCGGTACCAATAAAGGAGCGCATGATGACTACAAAACAAACAACCCAAGCTCCCATCTTGAAGGTAGACAACGCGGCTATTTCTTACGAAACACGCTACGGGGATGTAGAAGCGGTCCGAGACGTATCCTTTGATGTACATCGGGCCAAGACCTTTGGCGTCGTAGGCGAATCAGGTTGCGGCAAATCTACGGTTGCCTTTGGTATCGTTGACTTCTTAGGCGCCAACGGCAAAATCGTCGGCGGTAGTATCAAGTTCCAGGGAAGGGAATTGGTCGGGCGCACACAGGCGGAGTTGCGCAAATTGCGCGGCGATCAAATCTCGATGGTCTATCAGGACCCCATGCAGGCCTTAAATCCATCTATCAACCTCGGCGACCAACTCGCCGAGGTGTTGACCGTTCACCGGGGCATCTCCAAAGAGGAAGCCTGGCAAAAATCCATCGACATGCTCGAACGGGTTTATATGCCCGATGCGGCCAATGTGATGGATCGCTATCCCCACCAGATCTCCGGCGGGCAGCAGCAGCGCGTGGTCATCGCCATGGCGCTGCTCAACAATCCCGCCCTGCTGATCATGGACGAACCGACCACCGCCCTGGACGTTACGGTTGAGGCGGTTGTTTTAGACCTGATCGAAGATCTCAAACGGGATTTCGACACCGCCATCGTCTATATCACCCACGACTTAGGCGTTGTCGCTCGAGTTTGCAATGACGTTGGCGTGATGTACGCAGGCGAGATGGTTGAAGTCGGTTCGGTCGAGTCAATCTATGACGACTCCATGCACCCCTACACACAAGGGCTGATGCGCTGCGTCCCCAAGCTGGGAGCAACCAAGGAGAGCAGTATCCTCTACCCCATCCGGGGACGGGTGCCCGCTCCCAAAGATCGGCCCAAAGGTGCTTGCATCTTCGGTCCCCGTTGCGATTACGCCACCGATCGCTGTTACAACGAGAAACCAGCATTGCGAGAAATCGGAAGTGGACACAACGTGCGATGTTTCTATGCAGAAGAAATCGATGCCAGTGCCTGGGAACCGCCAGAAGACCTCGTTATCCCCACGGTGGATTCCGAAGGGAAAGGCAACGGCCGCGAAGCGATCATCAACATCAATAACCTCAAGACATACTACGAGCAAGAATCCAAATCACTACTCAGCATCGTCGGTGCGGCTGAAAAACTGTACGTCAAAGCTGTCGACGATGTCAGTCTGAAAGTGCCTCCGGGCAAGACGCTCGGCGTCGTCGGCGAATCAGGATGTGGCAAAAGCACCCTTGCCAAGACCATCGTCGGGCTGGAAACGCCCAAAGGTGGCGAGGCCGAATTCCTCGGCTTTGATCTCTCGGTGCCTGTTTCCGAACGCGATGTCGATTTGATCAAAGAATTGCAGATGGTCTTCCAAAACCCCGACTCAACGATGAACCCATCATACAGCGTCGGCCAGCAGATTGGACGTCCTCTACGTCGCTTCAAAACAGTTCCACCTGACCAAATACGCGAGGAGGTCATTCGTCTGCTCAACGCCGTCCGCCTGGATGGCAGCTACTACAAACGCCTACCCCGCCAGTTAAGCGGTGGTGAAAAACAACGCGTTGGGATTGCACGTGCGTTTGCCAGCCGCCCCGATCTGGTACTTTGTGATGAGCCGGTTTCGGCCCTGGATGTTTCTGTCCAGGCCGCCGTGCTCAACCTGCTTCTGGAAATCCAACGTCAATATGGCACCACGATGATGTTCATCGCCCATGACCTGAGCGTGGTCCGCTTCTTTTCGGACTATGTCGCCGTCATGTATCTAGGTCATGTCGTTGAGATTGGCCCGGCTGAGAACATCTACGCGCCGCCCTATCAGCCCTATACCGAAGCGTTGCTCTCGGCAGTGCCAATCCCCGATCCGAAAGCGGAACAGAAGCACATCCGCCTGAGCGGCACCGTGCCCAGTGCGCTAGAACCGCCCAGCGGCTGCCCTTTCCACACCCGCTGCCCACGCCGAGAAATGCTCCCGGATGGCGGTAAAATCTGCGAAGAAAAAGTGCCCCCTTGGCGCTATAATACCGAGGAGCACCGCATCTTCTGCCACATCTCGCTGGAAGAACTGCGCCAGATAGAACCGGTTGTAACGGCAAGCTAAAGTAAAACATTAAGATCAAGAATTAAGGTTTAGGGTAAGCGTTTAAGGAACAAAGTTTTGGCTTATAATCACTTCACTAAGATGCCTGTTTGGCAAAAAGCACACGAAGTGGTGTTACAAGTTTACGAAATGACTCGAGAGTTTCCAGAATCGGAAAAATACGGC
>CAZJBA010000042.1:12991-20386 GCA_964544065.1 uncultured Anaerolineales bacterium
TTTAGGAGGCAATCAAGAAATGCTTGTAAAAGACTACATGACCCGACATCCCGTGATGATAGAGCCAAACATGTCTATCCTTGAGGCTCAAAGCATCATGGCTGAAACCAAAGTCCGCCATCTACCCGTCGTCGAAAAAGGAAAACAACTGCTAGGTCTGGTCACCCGACAGACGATGCGGATTCCCCCCACCGACTTGACGAGCCTGAATGTATGGGAGATTTCACGGTTCCTGTCCGACTTGAAAGTCAAGGACGTGATGGTAAAGCGGAAAAACCTGATTACCACCGAGCCGAATGTTGCCCTGGAAGATGCTGCCAAAATCATGATCGCCAATAAAATTGGCTCTCTTCCTGTACTGGAGGAGGGAGACATTGTCATAGGAATCATCACCGAGATCGATATGATGTCCCAATTGACAGAGATACTCGGTGGCAATGTGGCAGGTGTGCGCGTAACCTTACGGATGCCCAACCGCAAAGGAGAGCTCGCCAAAGCAACAGGCGCGATATCCGAACAGGGCTGGGGGATCTTTGCTAGCGGCGGAGTACAAACACCCAAGGACTCCGATCATTGGGACTGCGTGATCAAGGTTCGCAATGTTTCTCAAGACGATCTTGTTGAAGTTTTGGAAAACATCGAAGGCCACACAATTATCGACGTCCGTTAGCTAATAACAGCAACGCATCAGTTTATCTCCTAAAGGACAGGGGAGCGACATCCCCTGTCCTTTATGCTGCTATAATATGCTCAGCGAAGAGACTCAGATCAAAGTTCCGAGATGGCTCAGTTGTAGAGTCACAAGTAGAAAAAATATACCTATCGACAAACACCAATTCAAAAGACATATGAAACGTACCTTCCTATCCAAACAACGTTCAAATGGAAACCCAGCTTCCTTCGATCAGTATCGCCATTACCGACCTTTTCAATTTCGCTGTCTAAATGAAGATCAAATCCATTTGCTTCACCACGCCAGCCTGGAGATCATGGAACGAACGGGGATGCGCTTTTATGACGACGAGGCCTTGAATCTGTTCCAAAAAGGGGGGGCTAGCATTAGCGATGGCAACCTCGTCCATATCCCGCCCAACCTGGTGGCATGGGCCCTCCGCTGCGCACCCAAGAATATCACCATCTTCGATCAAGAAGGAAAGCGGGCCATGGCCCTGGGCGGCTATCGCAGCTACTTCGGACCCGGCTCGGATTGCATGCACATCTACGATTTAGAAACCGGGCAACGACGCAAAGCCGTTTTGGAAGATGTGGTCCGTGGAGTCCGATTGGTGGACGCGCTGCCCAATTTAGATTTTGTTATGTCCATGTTCCTACCATCGGACGTACCCGAAGATGTCTACGAACGCAAGCAAATGGCCGTTATGCTCCAAGAAAGCAACAAGCCGATCGTCTTCGTCGGGATAGAAGCAGCCAGCACGGTCCATGCCATCGACATGGCCTCGGTCGTAGCCGGCGGAATCGAGGCGTTACAACGCTACCCTTTCATCATCAATTACGTCAACACGGTCTCAGCCTTCCAGCATAACCAACAGAGCGTTCAACGCTTGCTCTACGCGGCTGAGCGCAACATTCCCACGATCTACGCGCCGGGCAACAGCCGCGGCACGACCGCGCCGATGACCCCAGCCGGCGCGCTGGCTCTGGGCAACGCCGGTCAATTGGCCGGATTGGTTCTGTCACAACTCAAGCGCGAAGGATCGCCCTTCCTGCGCAGCGACCCCAGCGGCAACACGTTAGACATGAGTTCGCTAGTCAGCCTGTATAACGCCCCCGATGGCGGTTCCTTCGGATGGGATTTGGCCCATCACTATGGCATCCCCACCTTCGGCGCAGCGGGATGCAGCGATTCCAAGGTTTTCGACGCCCAGGCAGCCGCCGAGGCCGCCCTGGGCTTGTTCAACAACATGCTCAACGGAGTCAACTTGATTCACGACATCGGCTACCTCGATTGCGCCATGACCGGCTCCCTGGAATTGGTCACACTCAGCAACGAAATCATCAGCTGGCTGAGGCATTATCTGAGCAACTTGGAGATCAGCGAAGAGACGCTGGCCTTAGACTTAATCCACGAAATTGGCCCCGACGGACACTTCATCGAGACGGAACACACCTTCCGGCACGTGCGCGACGATTGGCAACCAAGCATTTTCGACCGCTGCAACTATCAACGTTGGGCCGAAAAAGGCGGGTCCACGTTGCAACAACGCGCCACCCGGAGTGTACAAGAACTTCTCTCCAGCCATCGGGCAACGCCACTGCCAGACGAGATGGTCACATCTCTGCAATCCATCGTGGATCGGGCCTGAGCGGCGCGCTCGACAGGTTGAAATCTAACCATCCCCAAAAGGAGGATGCCATGTACCAAAACCGTGATATCGGCATCAACTATATTAAAGCCCGCAAGGACCATCGCTGTTATGGCATGGGCCTGGGGATCATTATCCTCGATGACGTCTACCCTGGCTTCCCCGGCGATGTCCGCAACGCCAGCGCTTTTCCCTTCCCGATCCAATATGAAATCGTCGAGGGCGTCGACATCTGGGCGCTGGTTCACGAGGAGGACAAATCCCCCTGCCTGGAGCCGATCCAACGGGCGGCCAAAAAGCTAGAATCGATGGGCTGCCGTGCCATCGCTGCGGAGTGCGGCTATTTTGCTTATTTCCAGAAAGAGATCGCCGGATTCGTGGATGTCCCCGTGTTCATGTCCAGCCTGTTGCAGGTTCCCTTTGCCCAGCAATTGATCGGCCCGGACAAGGTTGTGGGCATCTTGGCAGCGCGCAAAGAGCAGATGACCCAGGCACACCTGAAAGCGGTCGGCATCCAACCCGGCAGCAATTACGTTTTGGAAGGCGCCGAGGGCGATGGCAGTTGCGAGGAATTCTCCCATCTATGGTATGAGCCCGAACGTACCGATCCGCCCGAGGCTTATTACAACAAAGCCGAGCGAGAATTCGTCGATGTAGCGGTGGAATTCTACAACGCGCACCCCAACATGGGCGCGATGATGTTAGAATGCACCGGCATGCAGCCCTTTGCCCGCGCTGTCCAGCGCCAAATCGACATCCCCATTTTGAGCTGGGGCACCCTGCTCGATTACGCCTATTCCGTCGTTGTGCACCGCGATTACTACGGACACGTTTAACCCTGTATGACAAAAATCACCCACATTTTGGCCGTGCCCACGCTGGGAGCGTATTATTATGATGATCTGGCCGCCTTACAGGCCAATCCGATGCCTATTTCCCGGCGCTATACCGCCAAACCGGTCACGCCCGGATTCCGGCATGTGCGCGAGCCCGCCGAAGCCGTCTCGGTCGGATTGGTGCTGGATACAGGACAAGTGGCCTGGGGTGACTGTATCGCTGTGGAATTCAGCGGCAAGGCCGGGCGTGACCCGGTCTTCCGCACCCAGGAGGGAATCGCAACGATTCAGGGCCAGGTGGCTCCGCTCTTGGAAGGCAAACAGTTGACCGGCTTTCGGGCGCTTGCCGCCGACGTGGACGCCCTGACCGAAACGGTCAAAGTGGAACATGCGCTGCCCAAACATGAACCCGGCCAAAAGCTGTCCCGCCGCGACCTGTTCACCGCCCCCTCCCGCCTGCTCCGCTCTCGCTCCGACAAGCCCCAAAGCGAACGCATCACCGTGGAGCGAAACTTGCATACGGCCATTCGTTACGGGGTCAGCCAGGCCTTGCTCAAAGCCGTAGCGTTGAGCCGCGGCACAACCATGACCGAGATCATCTGCGACGAGTGGGACTTGCCCCTGCCCGAAACGCCCGTGCCCATCCACGCCCAATGTGGCGCCGACCGTTTTGACGGCGCCGACAAGATGATCGTCAAGCGCGTCGCCTCCCTGCCCCACTCGCTGGTGGACAACATCCCCGAGCATATCGGCGAAGATGCGGTCGTATTAATCCGCTATGCCCGCTGGCTCAAAGCCCGGGTCGATGAACTCGGCGCACCGGATTATCATCCGACCATCCACCTCGACGTTCACGGCGCGCTAGGCAAGATTTACGATAACCAGTTGGGCAAAGTCCTCGGCAGTCTCTACGCCCTGGAGCAAGCCGTGCAGCCCTACCCCCTGCGGATCGAATGCCCCGTCCTGATGGACAGCCGCGCCGAGCAAATCGAGACGATGAAAACCCTGCGAGCATATATCCGGGCGCGCAAAATGTCCGTGCAGATCGTCGCCGACGAATGGGCCAACAATTTCGAAGATATTCGCGCCTTTGTGGACGCTCAGGCCGCCGACCTGATTCAGGTCAAGATGCCCGATCTGGGCGGATTGCACAACGCAGTCGAGGCCGTCTTGGCCTGCCACGAGGGAGAGGTGGACGCGTTCCTGGGAGGGAGTTGCGCCGAAACCGACACCTCGGCGCGGATCTCCGCTCATATCGCCCTGGCAACCCGCCCCGCTATCGTCATGGCCAAGCCGGGCATGGGCGTCGACGAGGGCATCGCCATCATCAACAACGAAATCCAACGCACACTCGCACAACTTAATCAAACCAAGACTACAAATGCAACTTAGCTTTACCCTTAATGGTAACCCTGTCGAATTAGAAACCGATCCCACTCGCCCGCTCCTGGATGTCCTCCGCAAAGACCTGAAATTGACCGGCACCAAGCAAGGCTGCGATCACGAGGGGGAATGTGGCGCCTGCACCGTGCTCCTGGATGGCAAGCCGGTCCGGTCTTGTTTAACGCCGGTGGGCAAGGTTGCCGGACGGAATGTGCTCACCGTCGAAGGCCTCGGCCAGCCCGACGCGCTGCACCCGCTCCAAGAAGCCTTTATCGAGGTCGGGGCAGTGCAATGCGGCTATTGCACGCCGGGTATGCTGACAGCAGCCAAGGCGCTGCTCGACGAAGAACCCAATCCAACCCAAGAAAAAATCGTTACCGCCCTGGCCGGAAACTTGTGCCGCTGTACCGGTTACAAGCGCATTGTTCAGGCCGTACAAATGGCAGCAGCACGCCTGAGGGGAGAGAACAGTGACATTCCGGACAAGCCAACAAACGGCATCATCGGCGGGAACAACTTGCGAACGGATTCGCTCGACAAAGTCACGGGCCAGGCCCGCTACGTCGAAGACATCACCCTGCCGGGGATGACATATGCCCGTGTGCTGCGCAGTCCTCACCATCATGCTCGCTTGATGAAGCTAGACGCCAGCAAAGCGGAAAAAATGGAGGGCGTCATCGCTGTTCTCACCGCGGCGGATATTCCCGGCAAAAACGCGCTGGGGGATTACAGCCGGGACGAGCCGATTCTCACACCGGTAGGTGATACCGTTAAAATGCGCGGGGCCCCGGTCGCCCTGGTCGTGGCCGACTCCCCTGATCAGGCCCAGGCCGGGATGGAAGCCATCCGAGCGAGCTACCAGCCTCTGCCGCACACCTTCGACCTGGCCGCAGCCTTGGCGGAAGATGCCGCCCCAATTTACCCCCGAGGCAACGTGCTCACCTCCGAGGCCGAAGCTCACGGTGATCTCGAAGCCAGCTTCGCCGCCGCCGATGTGATTCTGGAAAGTCACTACACAACGGCCTGGCAGGAACACGCTGCCCTAGAGCGCGAATCACTGCTCGGCTATTTCGACGAAGAAGATCGTCTCACCGTCATGGGTGGCACCCACGAACCGCATTGGCAGCAGGGCTATATCGCCGCTTCTTTGGACATGGAGGTTGATTCTGTCCGGGTGATTATGCCACCAACGGGCGGCTCCTTTGGCGGCAAGCAAGACCCCTGGCCTTTCATCGCCACGGCGCTGGCTGTTCACTACGCCAAGCGTCCGGTGCAACTGGTCTATTCGCGGCGAGAATCATTCGAAGCGTCACCCAAACGTCATCCTTACCGGGTGCATTACCAGCTCGGCGCGACTAACGACGGACATTTAACCGGGATTCACGTTCGCGTGGATGCCAACACAGGCGGCTACGACGGCCACGGCCAATATATCGCCAACTATGCTCTCACCGCCAGCGGCGGGCCGTACCGCTATCAAGCCGTCGATGCCTACACTCAAAGCGTCTATACCAACGGGCCCAAAGCGGGCCAATTCCGCGGCTTTGGCTCCCCCGAATCGATGTTTGCGTTGGAATGCACCCTGGACGAAATGGCCCAAGTCCTGGGGCAGGATCCGCTGAGCTTCCGGCGGATCAACGCCATCGAGCAAGACTCGATTTCCTTCCTCGGCTATCCCGTGGCCGAATCGCTGGGTTACCAAGAAGTCTTGGACGCGATCGAACCCCATTACCAGGAGGCCGTTCGAACGGTCGATGATTTCAATCAAGCGCACGAAGAAATGCCTATACGCATGGGGGTCGGCTTTGCCGGGATGTGGTACCGCTTTGGAAAATCAGGATCGTTAAAAATCGAGGCTCACGCCGAACTGGGCCGCGATGGAAGCTTTGTTATTTTTTGCTCGGCGCCGGATTACGGCCAGGGCACCAACACGGCGATGGCTCAAATCGCCGCCGAAACACTGGGCGTTTCGCGCGATCAAATCGACGTGATCAATGCAGACACGGCACACTCTCCCGACAGCGGCATTCAGGGAGCCTCGCGAGCGACGTATTTCGTCGGCAACGCGGTCAGCCAGGCGGCGCAGGTGCTCAAGCAAGCCATCTTCGCCACGGCCGCCGAAATGTTGGATTGCCACCCTGCCGACTTGAACTTACAAGACAAGGACGTAATTTGCGAACGCGAACCTGCCGAAGCCCGGCTCCATTTAACCGACGTGGCCGCAGAAATCGACCGGATAGGCAAATCCCGCCGGGTGCCAGGCGTTTTCGACCTCACCCCGGATTTTCCCGATGACTCCAGGCCGGAATATATCCCCTTGTTTGTCACCGGAGCGCAAGTCGCCGAAGCGATCGTCAACACACGCACGGGCGAAGTCAGCATCCCCCGCGTCGCCGCGGCCCATGATGTCGGTCGCGCCATCAACCCGACCGATGCCCAGGGACAAATCGAAGGCGCTGTTCTAATGGGCCTGGGCACCGCCTTGATGGAAGAATTTCTCCCCGGCGAGAGCACCGGTTTCGGCGATTATTACATTCCCACGACCATGTCGATGCCTGAGATCAGCGTCGAACTGGTCGAAGTGCCCAGCTTCTCCGGTCCCTTTGGGGCCAAAGGCTTGGGTGAAGCGGCGATCATGCCAACCGCACCGGCGATGATCAACGCGGTATCACGGGCCATCGGCGCCCGGATTCGTACCCTCCCGGCAACGCCGGAGCGGATACTACAATTGATAGAAAACACCCGCTCGTAGTCAGGCACGTAGCAGAGCGGAGTGCCGTCAACACAAATCAAACGCCTAAGTAGGTAAGCAAAAGTATCTTTATAGAATTAGACACACACAAATCGAGATA
>CAZJBA010000043.1:0-19954 GCA_964544065.1 uncultured Anaerolineales bacterium
TCCCATTTTCTTCACCTTAATCTCCTTGGTCAACAGCGGGGGAAATCTTTACCGATAGACATTCCCGGATGTGTAGTTCGATAATATCAAGATAGTACTATTGTACTGTAAGACGTTTTGGTCTCAAAATCGCATCCTCAGCCACAGCGAAACCAAATATGTTACAATGGAAAATGTACTTAGCCCCCCTCATTCAAGAGGTCATTGTGAAAGTTGCTTCCAAATTCTTGATCGCTCTCTTCCCTTTGCTGATCGCCAGTCTGGCTTGCAGCCTGGTCACTGACCTTGTCGCTACGGACGAGGCCGCCCTGACCGCGGATGTCCTCTTTCGGGATGATTTCTCCGACCCCTCCAGCGGTTGGGATCGGGTCAAGATGGATGATGGCATCACCGATTATGAGCAAGGCTATTATCGCATTCTGGTCAACACGCCCAATACCGATGTGTGGGCCAATCCCGGCCTAGATTTTGGTGATGTTGTTGTCGAAGTGGATGCCACCAAAGCAGGCGGTCCCGACGATAATGTCTTTGGCCTCATTTGCCGCTATCAAAATAGCGACAATTTCTATTTCTTCTTGATCAGCAGTGACGGATATTACGGCATTGGCAAGGTCGTGGCAGATGAACAAACCTTGATCGGGGACGACCAGCTCTATCCCGACGATGCCATTCGGCAGGGTCAGGCTACCAACCACATCAAAGCTGCATGCATCGGTTCAACCTTGACCCTCCGCGTCAACGGCGTGAAGCTGGCCGAGGTGCAAGATGATGCCTTTGCCTCCGGCGATGTCGGTTTGATGGCCGGAACCTTCGAACAATCCGGTACCGAACTTCATTTTGACGACTTTGTGGTCAAGAAACCTTGAACCATGAAACCACCAAGGACATGAATTCACCCTTACTTCCCTCCCATTAGATGGACTTTAAAAATTTAATTCGGTAATAAGCTAAACAGGGCTTAGGAGATGAAACTCCCAAAAACTTGCGACTGAAGTCGTCCAAAGGAGCTTTGCTGAGCGTCCACCTGCGTGGACGCAGCCGCGTCGATGACGATCGACGTTCGGCGACAGCCCCAATGCGCGATTTTCCCGAAGGGATGCCTACGGCAAATTGCAGCATGTAGGTTGAAGTCATTACCGAATTATTTTCTTAAACTTCATGGAGGGGGAGGGCTAGGGTGGGGGGAACATCGTTGCTTCACATTTTGCTGCCATGAAAATTTTTCTTGATTCGGTTGGCTGCCGCCTCAACCAGAGCGAATTGGAAACCTATGCGCGCCAATTTCGCGCCGCCGGGCATGATTTGGTTCCAGGCCCGGAGCAGGCCGATGTCACCGTGGTCAACACCTGCACGGTGACCGTGGCTGCGGCGGCGGATTCACGCAAAAAAATCCGGCGGGCTGCCCGCGCCGGGAGCGGAGAGGTGGTTGTGACCGGCTGCTGGTCCACGTTGAAACCGGGAAAGGCGGCTTCTTTGATGGGCGTCCGTCGTGTCATCACCAACGATCAAAAAGAGGCCCTTGTCGCCGAAATTTTGGGTCTCCCCGCCGAGAGTCTGTCCGGCGAATCCGAGCCGCGCCGGCCCATTCCGGGGCCGCGCGCCCGCACGCGCGCCTTTGTCAAAGCCCAGGATGGCTGCGACAACTATTGCAGTTTTTGCATCACCAAGCTGGCCCGCGGCCCGGCCCGCAGCCGCTCGATCGAGGCTGTGCTCGCCGACGTGGATGCCGCCCTGGCCGGGGGCAGCCGGGAAGTGATTCTCACCGGCGTCAACCTGGGTGCCTGGGGCCGAGACTTGCCCTCCCGGCCGAGCTTGGCCGCGCTGATCGCCGCCGTTCTGGAGCGGACCGATGTGCCCCGCCTGAGCGTCTCTTCGCTGGAGCCCTGGGACTTGGATGCCAGTTTCTTCGACCTGTGGCAGGACAAACGCCTCGGGCGGCACCTGCATCTGCCGCTGCAATCGGGCAGTGCGGCGACTCTCCGCCGGATGGTTCGGGCGACCACGCCCGGCGACTACGCCGCCCTGGTGGAGACGGCCCGCCGGGCGATTCCCGACGTGGCGATCACCACCGACATCATCGTCGGTTTTCCCGGCGAGAGCGAAGCCGACTTCAAGAAGAGTCTCGCGTTCGTCCGCCGGATGAAGTTCGCCGGGGGGCACGTGTTCACCTACTCGAAGCGTCCCGGCACCGCGGCGGCGCGCCTGCCCGATCCTGTCCCCCACCCGGTGCGCAAGGAGCGCAACGCGGCGATGCGGGCCGTTCTACAGGCGAGCGAGGAAGCTTATGCGCAGCGATTTGTTGGCCAGCGTGTCGACGTGCTCTGGGAGCGCGCCCGGAAGCTTGAAGATGGTTGGCGCATGGAAGGACTCTCGGGCAATTATTTGCGCGTCCGTGCTCGGAGCGCGGCCAACTTGCATAATCGAATCTCGACGGTGAAGCTGACCGGCCGGAACGAGCGCGGCCTAGTGGGAACGCTTGAGTCATAAGACGAAAAAAAGCATCCCATAACGGAATCAAGCCCAACGTTTGTCCCGTGACTCCTGCCCCCCGATCCCTGATTTCCTAATCCCTGAACCCCTAATTCCCTAATCCAGGAGGAACCTATGAAAGATGATTGTCTATTTTGTAAAATTGTAGCCGGGGAAATCCCCAGCGAAAAAGTTTTCGAGGATGAGCGCGTGACAGCTTTTCGGGACATCAATCCCGTCGCGCCAACGCACATCCTGATCGTGCCGAACGAACATATCGCTTCGGTCAACGATCTCAGTCTTGATGATCGCGAGCTGGTCGGCCATCTCTTCACCACTGCCAGAGACTTGGCCCAGGAGGAAGGGGTTGCCGAATCCGGATATCGTTTGATCATCAATAACGGCCCCGACGGCGGGCAGGAGGTCTTTCACCTGCACCTGCACCTGATCGGCGGCCACAAGATGCGTCATCCGATGGGATGATCGATCATGGCTGAGAAACATCTCAGACAGTTAGCTGGGTCGCGTCGAGTTTGGCGCGACCTACTTTTCTTGGGGGCGAAAAATTTGTATAATCTTAGTATTCGTGGCTCTAGCTATTGGAGCAAATCCCTACCCCCTTCAGGAGGACGTCATGTCGAATAAGTTCTATTTCCTGTTGGCTTTGGTGGTGACGGCTATGCTGCTGACCGCCTGTACAGCCAGCACACCAGCTCCAACGGCGACGCCGCTTCCAACCGATACGCCAGCGCCCACGGAAACGCCCGTCCCCAGCGACACCCCGGAACCGACGGCGACGCCCGTGCCGACCGACACGCCCGTGCCCACTGAGACTCTTGTTCCCACGTTAACGCCTTATGGTGGCCCGGAGCGGATTGTGTTTGCATCCAACCGCGGCGACCCCGAGATATTGGACCTCTATTTGTTAGATGTGGAAACACAAGAGATCACCCCTGTGGAAACCGGCCTCGAGACCGTCTTGCTCCCTAAATGGTCGCCGGATGGCAATCAAATCTTATTCTCGGTGCCGGATGTATGGAATCTCTATACCATCTACCCCAATGGCACCAACTTGGCGCAGATTACCGATTTTCGCAGCAACAACGGCGACTGGTCACCGGACGGATCGCAAATCGTCTTCCAATCCGATCATCAAAACGAACCCGAAGACACGCCGGACATTTACATCATTGACGTCACCGGGGAAAATTTGGTCGAAATCTTGGATGATCCCGACGTGATCGACTATAGCCCGCGCTGGTCGCCCGATGGCAGCCAGATCATGTTCATCTCACACAGCAGCGGCAAGAGTGAAATCCACACCATGAACGTGGACGGTAGCAATCAAGTTCAGGTCTCGGATACCGGCGACCCCGTTGTGGAAAGCGTCTGGTCGCCCGATGGCAGCCGCATGGTCGTTACATATGGCGGGTTTGGTCTCACCGATCTTTATGCCATGGACGTAGATGGGATTTCCAACGTGGTCCGGCTGACCGACAACGACAGCAAAAATCAACATCCTGCCTGGTCGCCGGATGGTGAAAAGATCGTGTTTAGCTCCAACATGGGCGGTAATTGGGATTTATGGATGATCAACGCCGATGGCTCCAATCTAATCCAACTCACCGATGATGAATTTTACGATGCTTATCCGGACTGGTCGCCATAACCCGTTCCAGGCTGCTTTATCAAAGATGTCCGGCAAATGTGACCCGTCGGACATCTTTTTGCTTTCGATTAGCTGAACGCGGTATAATTTTGATCATGAATACGAAAGAGAAGCTAAAACAAGCTCTAAAAGATGCACTCAAGTCCAAGGACGCGCTGCGCAAGCGGGTCGTCCGTATGGCTTTGACAGCGATCAAGAACGCCGAGATTGCAAAAGGCGAACCGTTGGACGAGCCGGAAATGTTGGCGATCCTGCAAAAGGAAGTCAAGGCGCGTCGAGAGACGATCGAAGGTGCCGAAAAAGCTGGACGCGACGATATGATCGCTGAAGCCGAGGCCGAAATCGATTTTTTGCATGAATTCTTGCCCCAACCGCTCACCGCCGAGGAGTTGGAAGTGGTCGTTCGCGAGGTGATCGATCAAGTTGACGCTTCTTCGCCGCGCGACATAGGCAAGGTGATGGGCGCGCTGATGCCGCGCATCCGCGGCCGCGCCGACGGCGGCGAAGCCAACCAACTCGTCCGCGGGATTCTCTCTCAGTGATTGGCAGTCTATCTTGGCGTGTGGATAGTGAAAGTGTCCCCACCGAACGGGATCGCTGGTTGCACTCCCGCTCGGTTCGCCAGGGGCGTGCCTTGCCCAAGGGTATGCACAGCACGGCAAAACCTTTGCTATCCTTGCAATTTGTGTCGGGTAACTAGAATACTAAATGCTGAAAACAGTTCGCTGAATACTGACAATGGCAACTTCTGAACGCACTTGGCAATATACTGTTCCTCTTACTTTGCTGTTATTGATCACCAGTGGAGCGGCTTTTGCGATTGTGATCTTCGCACCGGTTGTGACTCAATCGAGCGATGACCTTCAGGTGGGTGATGTAGCCCAACAGGACATCCTTGCCCCTTATGCCACCAGCTACACCAGCCAGACTCTGACCGAACAGCAGGTTGAATCGGCCGTCAGCGCCGTTTCGCCCCGTTACACCTCGGCAGATACCAGCGTTGCCCGGGCCCAGTTAGAGAAGATGCGGGCCGCCTTTGCCTATATCTCCAGCGTGCGGGCAGATTCCTACGCTTTGGAGGAACAAAAATTGGCCGATTTGGCTGCTTTGAAAGAGGTCCAACTCAGCCAGGAAACGGCTGACAACGTCTTAGCCCTGGATGAATCCAGTTGGAAAGCTGTGCAACAGGAAGCCATTGTCGTCCTCGAGCAGATCATGCGCAACACCATTCGAGAAAACAGGGTCTTGGAGACCGGCGCCAGTGTTCCCAACAACATCAGCCTGGCGCTTTCAGAAGAGCAGGCCGAAGTCGTGGCCGATCTTGTCAGAGCGTTTATTGCGCCGAACAGCTTCTACAGCGAAAACTTGACCGAGGCAGCCAAACAACAGGCAGCCGATAGCGTTGAGCCGGTTACGGTCGTCTTCGAGGCTGGCGAAAAGATTGTAGCGCGCGGCGAAGTTGTCTCCGAAGCGGACATGGAAGCCCTGCGCCAAATGGGGTTAGCCCAACCGGAAAAACAATGGCAACAATGGGGAAGCGCTGGCGTGCTGGTGATTTTGTCCCTCAATCTCGCCGTGATTTATCTGCGCCGTCATAACCGTCGCGACAAAGATTTGCGCAAACCCCTGGTCGTGACAACCCTGTTCCTGGCTTTCTTGGCCTTGGCGCGCCTGTCGTTTCCGATCCACGCTTTGGTCCCCTACTTGTTCCCGCTGACAGCGTATGCCCTCATTGTTTCGGGGCTTTTTGGGGATGAGTTAGCCCTGATTACAGCGTTCGCTTTGATCCTGTTGGTTACCTTTGGGCACAGCAATTTGTCCGAATTGATCCTTTTTTATGGGATCAGCAGTCTTTTTAGCGTTTTGATGCCCAAACGGGAACAACGGATCAGCACCTATTTATGGGTGGGCATCACCATTGCAGCCTCGGGTGCGGCCGTGGTCGCCTCCTTGCGGCTGACTCAGCCCGACCCGAATCGGATTGAAATTGCCGCCATCTCAGCGATTAGCTTATTGAATGGCTTGATCGCCGTGGGCCTGACCGTCTTGCTTCAATATTTGATCGCTCCCATGTTGGGCCAAATTACACCGCTGCAATTGCTGGAACTATCGCGTCCCGATACCCCTTTGTTGGAATATTTGCTGCACCACGCTCCCGGCACCTATCAGCACACGTTACAAGTCGCCAATTTAGCCGAACAGGCGGCAGAGCGGATCGATGCCGATAGTTTTCTCACCCGGGTGGGCGCCTTGTATCATGATATTGGCAAGGCCCAAAACCCCTATTTCTTCATCGAGAATCAAATCCCGGGGCAACTTGATACCCACGATAACCTAGACCCCGAGAAGAGCGCCGCCATCATCCGCCAACATGTCACCGATGGCCTGGAACTGGCCCGACAATACAATCTCCCTCAGCGGATTCGTGATTTTATCAGCGAGCACCACGGCACGCTAAAGACGCGCTATCAATGGACTCAGGCGGTCAACCATGCTGGCGGCGACGAAAGCAAGGTTGATGAAAGCGCGTTTCGCTACCCCGGCCCCCGCCCTCAATCGGCCGAGACTGCTTTGGTTATGTTATCCGATAATTGTGAAGCCCGCGTTCGGGCCCAGAAACCGGAGAGTGAAGAGGAGTTGCGTCAGATTATCAAAGACACGATCAATACCCGCCTCGAACAGGGGCAATTCGACGACACATCTTTGACCCTGCGAGAATTACAACTCATCGCCGATTCTTACACGGCTAGCTTGCGGGGGATTTACCATCCCCGGGTGGACTATCCTTCCGTGGAGGTTCCGACCCGACCAACGGGAAAAAAGCCTCCCCTCCCCCAAAAGTCTTGATTTCCCTATGACGATTAATGTGGACATTTCGGCAGGATTTTGTTCGCCGCAGGAGGCTCAACGCCTGCACGAGGCGGCAGAGGTGACCCTGAGGCATGAATCTACCCCGGAGCAGGCCAGCCTCAGCATCGTGATCAGCGACAACACCGAGGTTCAGGCGCTCAATCGCCAATTTCGCCACGTCGACGCACCCACCGATGTGCTCGCTTTCCCCGCCGATTTCAGCGATCCCGAAAGTGGCCATCCCTACCTTGGCGATGTGATCATTTCCTACCCGCGCGCAGAAATCCAGGCCTCGGAGCGAGGTCACGCCGTGGAGGCTGAATTGCAACTCTTGGCCGTGCATGGCATCCTGCATTTGCTCGGCCACGACCACGCCGAGCCGCAGCAAAAGAAGCGCATGTGGGCGATCCAGGTCGATATCCTAACCGAACTTGGGCTCGGGGACATCATTTTGCCAGAGTAGGATTTGGGTGTTGGTTAGATAGTTAAGTGACGCTAAAAAGCAGGCAGACTAAAATGCTCTCGGCGGCGTCCCCGCCGCCGAGGACGGCGGCTAGAGCGTTTTGGAAGGCAACCATCACTTACTTTGTGGCCACTATCAGGAATTGAATGGTATTTGTGAGCCGACAAGGTGATTTTTTACCCTGCTTTCTTGAGGAGATATGGAGTTCATATCTGAGTTATGCTTGGGCCTCATTCCCCTCCTGCATCCGTCCGGCCCTGGCGAAGATGGGAAGCGCCAGCAATTGGATTCCTACGGAGAAGATCACCAGCAGGGTGATCCAATTCTGGTCGTAGAGCCAGCCGATCAGCGCGCCGCCGAGGAACAGGCCGATGCCCAGCCCGAAGTGGTAGGTGCCATAGGCGCGCGCCCGGCGGTCGCGCGAGACCATCTCGGCGATGGGCACCCGCAAAATCGATTCCGCCGCACCCATGCCCACGCCCCAGAGAATCACACCCAGGATGGCCACGGTCTGGTTGCCGAAAAAAACCAACGGAGCAAAGAAGGCCGTGGCGCCGAAAACGCCGATCAAGACCGGGTATCCGACCCGGTCGTACAGCCAGCCGAAGAACAGCGCCGAGACGGCGTCCACGGCCATGGCAATGGCGTAGAAGACGGGGATGAACGCATCCGAAGCGATCTGGGCGGATTTGAAGTGGAAAGCCATCAGGGGGAACTCGGCGAAGCCCAGCCCAACCAGGCCGACCGCAGCGATGTACCACCAATAACTGCCTTCCAAGCCCTGGGTTCCCACCGCGGGGGTTTTGTCTTCCAACTCCTTGGGGCGAGGGAACAGGAAACGGGCCACGGCCAAGACGAGCAACGCGGCCACCGCCGGGAGGACAAGAATTGCGAAGCCTGTCTGGTAAGTGGCTCTACCGGCCTGCTCCCCGCCGCGCCAGGCTAAAATCCCGGCCACAATCAAGGGGCCCAGCACGGCGCCGATTTGATCCATGGCTTCGCCCAGGCCAAAGCCCCAACCGCGCCCCATCTTGAAGGTTGCGTAGGACAGCATCGCGTCTCGGGCTGGTTTGCGGATAGCCTTGCCGATGCGCTCCAGCAGTAAGATAATGATGGCGATTTCCCACTGGCCGATCAAGGCCAGGCTGGGCAGGGCCAGCAGGTTGAGGGCATAACCGATGATGGTGAATACCCAATACCGTTGGGTCTTGTCGGCGAAATAGCCCGAGACCAGTCGCAGCGAATAGCCCAGTAATTCGCCCACCCCAGCGACCACCCCCACCGCGGTAGCGCTGGCGCCCAGCAATTTGAGATATTGTCCCACCAGGCTGCGTCCGCCCTCGTAGGTCATGTCAGAAAACAGGCTGACGAACCCGAGCAAGACCACAAACGTGATCGCAGAGCCTGCCGATAGCAAGCCTAATTTTCTGGTTGTGTCGTTTTGATTCGATGTCATTGATGATCTCCTTGGTTGATTTCATTGAGTAGCTCGATGGCTTTTTGACGGCCTTGCCCCAGAGCCTCCTCTCCAGCAGGCGTCAGATGGTAATATTTGCGCATTTTGCCGTCCACAACTTGTTTCTCGCTCTCCAGCAAGCCGTCGTCCTCCATGTTGTGCAACATGGGGTAGAGCGTGCCCGCGCTGAAGTCGTAGCCGTGTTCGGCCAGTTCCTCCATCATCCACATTCCATAGATAGGCTCTTTCCCGGCATGATAGAGGATATGCAGTTTGACGAAACTCAATACCAGATCGCGCGACAGAGACATCCTAGCTCCTTTTTCGAATTTCGTTATCGTATTTCGTTATCGAACTTCGATATAATAAAGAAAAGAGCGCGTTTTGTCAAGCGGGTCTGGTAAAATGGTATTAGTGCCTGAATCAGTATCTTCTCAAAAAGCCGGGGAGAAGTTGAACTTTTTTGACATTTTATGCCCGGTTTGCCTAGGTTTTCGAAAAGTTCAACTTCTTTACCCCGAAATATTGAGATGATACCTGAATCATGATTCGTTTTTCACAATTCATTGCTATATGAGAGGATGACTATGACCCAATCGATCCCCCTTGACCTTTATCTAGGCGACCATGAATCGGTCGTCGAAGCCGGATTAAAAACCCTCGCCGAAGAAAACATTATCGCCCGAATCTGGGACCACGATCACACCGTTTGGAAGCCCAAACCGGCTGAAATCACCAACCGGCTGGATTGGCTGCAGATCATGGCAGAGATGCAGGCCGAGATTCCCCGCATGAATGCCCTGCGCGACGATGTGCGCGCCCAGGGGTACACGCACGTGCTCTGGCTGGGCATGGGCGGCTCCAGCCTGGCCCCGGACGTGTTCAGCCGCACCTTTGACGATGCAGATGGCCTCTCACTCTCCGTGTTGGATAGCACCGACCCGGGCGCGGTGTTGGCCCGAACCGAATCGCTTGAGGTGAGCAAGACGTTGTTTGTGGTGGCGACCAAATCGGGCGGCACGGTCGAGACGCTGTCCTTTTTCAAGTATTGTTACAATCTAGTCGCCGCTGTCGTGGGCGAGGAGAAGGCGGGGGAGCATTTCGTCGCTATCACCGATCCCGGCAGCAAGCTCGTCGATCTCGCCGATCGCTACAATTTCCGGGCTACCTTTCTCAACAACCCCAACATCGGGGGGCGCTACTCGGTGCTGTCCTTCTTTGGTCTGGTAGCGGCCACGCTGGTGGGCGTCGAGGTGGCCGACTTGCTGCACCGAGCCCAATATATGGCCGATCAATGCGTGGCTGCCGTGACCGAGAGCGAAAATCCAGCCGCAATCCTGGGTGCCGTGATGGGCAAGCTGGCGCTGAGCGGGCGGGATAAGCTCACCTTTGTGGCCTCCGAATCAATTGCTGACTTCCCTAACTGGGTCGAGCAGCTCATCGCTGAGAGCACGGGCAAGGAGCGGGTTGGCATTCTGCCTGTCGTCGGTGAGCCGCTTGGCAGTCCCGATGTCTACGGTGACGATCGGCTTTTCGTTCATCTGCAAGTTGGGGATGATGCTGCCCATCAGGATACGCTCACTACGCTTCAAGAGGCCGGGCATCCGCTGATCCGCTGGCATTTGAAGGATCGCTATGACTTGGGGGGACAATTTTTCCTGTGGGAGTTGGCCACGGCGGTGGCGGGCTATTTCTTGGCGATCAACCCCTTTGATCAACCCAACGTGGAGAGCGCCAAAGTGCGCGCCAAGGAGATGGTCGCTGCCTACCAACAGACCGGCTCCCTGCCGGAGGGCGAATCCACGCCCCCAAGCGGAGAAGCGCTGGATTCCTTCGTGGCGGATTCCCTTTCAGGAGGCGGATATATCGCCTTGCAGGCCTACGTGCAACCCACTCCCAAGGTAGAGGCTGCCTTGGGGAAAATCCGCTTGTCGCTGCGCGATCGTTACAAAGCGGCAACCACGCTTGGATTTGGCCCGCGATTCCTGCATTCCACCGGTCAACTCCACAAAGGGGACAACGGCCAAGGCGTCTTCGTCCAATTCATTTCCACCGCAGCACAAGACCTTTCCATCCCCAATCGGGCCGGGGAATCGGTTTCCAGCATCAGCTTTGACACGCTTAAAAAAGCGCAGGCCTTGGGCGATGCCCAGGCGTTGGGCGATGTTGGTCGCTCCGGGATTCGCTTCCCGCTGGGGAAAGATGGTTCCGCCACTTTACAAGCCATAGCCCAGGAATTGGCCTGACGATGTCGATTATCAAAACCTGTTCGTCTCCCCAAGAGTTAGCCCATAGCGCGGTAGAACACGTTGTCTCCTTGGCCGCCGAAGCCATCGATGATCACGGCTATTTCACCATCGCCCTGGCCGGCGGCTCGACGCCGCGGGGCACCTACGAGAGTCTGGCCACGGTCGAGTTCGCCCAGCGCATGGATTGGGAGCGCACCCACGTTTTCTGGAGCGATGAGCGTGCCGTGCCCCCCGACCACGCCGACAGCAATTACCGCATGGCCTATGCAGCTATGCTAGAGGCGCTGGCCATTCCGGATGAGAACGTCCACCGGATCCTGGGCGAGTTGGAGCCGCAAAGGGCTGCCCAGCACTATCAGGACACGTTGGCTGAATTTTTCTCGCAAGAGCCGGCCTGCTTTGACCTCATTTTGTTGGGGTTGGGCCCGGATGGGCACACTGCTTCTCTCTTCCCCGGCTCGGAAGTGTTGCACGCCGAGGATCGCTGGGTTGTGGCCCCTTACGTCGAGAAATTGGAGCAATGGCGGATCACGTTTACCCCCAAATTGATCAACGCGGCCTCAAACGTCACCTTTTTGGTCTCAGGCCAACGCAAAGCCGCGGCGCTGGGCCAGGTCTTGTCTGGGCGTTATCAGCCCGAGAACTTGCCGGCCCAGATCATCCGTCCCGAAAATGGCATCTTGCGTTGGATTGTGGACGTCGAGGCTGCGGATTTGATCTAATTTAATTCCTTTGTTGGCGCGAGTCTAGCCCCAGCAACTTGTCGATTTTGGGGCGATCGAAGCCGACAACGACCTTGCTGCCGATGAAAAGCACGGGAACCCCCTGTTGGCCGCTTTTCCGTTTTACATCGCGGGCTGCGGATTTGTCCCGGGTGATGTCGATTTCCTTGAAACGAACGTTTTGCTGTCGTAAATAGCGTTTCGCCGTTTTGCAGTAGGAGCAAGTTGGCGTTGTGAACAAGAGCACGCGCGGTCGTCTTTTTCGCTTTTTGGCCATATTTCCTCTTTCTTTCCTAGGCGACAGCCATCATTTTTTGCAGTTCTTCCACCAGCATCCCTTCCGGGACGCCTCCAAGCACGCTACCGGCGCCATGGTTGATGATCGTGTTGGGCACGCCGCTGATGTTATATTGCTGGGATAGCTCGGGGAATTCCGTCGCTTCGACCATCTCTGCCTGGATCAGGTCACTTTCGAGGGCCATCTGGTGGGCGGTCAAGACGGCGCGCGGGCAGTGGGGACATGTTGGAGTCACGAATACCTGCATGTGGAGCGGTTGAGTCAGGCTGCCGATAAATTGGCGCGTCTTTTCCTGTAACCCGGAGTCTCGGCTGGAAACTTGAACCAGGTCATTGACCAGAGAGCCAAATTCATGCCCGGCAGGGATTCCGGCATAGCGGACGCCATAATCTTGGATTGCATCTCCTTCTCTTGCAGCCAAAACCAGCGTGGGGGCTTTGTCAACGTTGTATTGTTCGGCTGTCTCAACGTCTTCTTGTAAATCGTAGATCTGAACGTCAAGTTTCTCTGATAAAGCGGCCACTTCTTGGATCAGTTGGCGGGCATCTTCACAATAGGTGCATGCTTCTTTTTCAAAGAAGAGGATACTGACGGGCTCTTGTAATTCTGCAAAAAGGTCTTCAATTTGTTCTGTGATTTTATCATCCATAAATTTTGTCATCGTTTACTCCTAGATAATTCATTTTCTTCAGCCTGATCTTTTCTAAAAGGCCTGATTAGCATAGGGATGCCCGTGGCATGGGGATGTCACGGGCATCCGAGAAAGGGAGGAGGATGTTTAAAAAGTTATTGCTTTGTGCTGATCTTGAATAACGCATACAGGGGGCAAAAGCCAACGATGCCGGTAATCAACGGTATCAGGCCGATGATCCCAAAGATGAAATGCCAGTTCCCAAAAAAGCCCAGGTAAATCAACACGATGCCTAACACGGCGCGGATAATGCGGTCTAGAATACCTTCATTTATCTTCATGGTTTTTCTCCTTTCATTTCATTGATGTGCTTGCTTTCACTTCTTTTGATGCCGTTGGAGCAGAAAGGTTACATCAATCTGATAAAAGACAAAACTCCTGTCCACCATTGGTCAACAGGAGTTTCACGAGAGGCAGGTTTTGGCGCGTTCTATTCTTCGGTGCCCCACTCGGAGTCTTGCATATATTGATCCAACTTGAGACGGCGATAAAGACGAGAACGTACGTCGGAGGGGAGTTCTGGCGTCTCGGTGGTTTCATGGTAGAGGAAAATCGTTTTCTTCAGAGTGTCGACCACGATGCGGCATTTCTCGCAATGGGCGAGATGTTTCTCGATCTCGTGGCATAGTGACTCGTCCAGTTCACCATCTACGTATTCTGATAATTCGTTCAAAAAATGGTGACAGTTCTCATGATCGTTCATCTCGATTCTCTCGGGCATATGACCTGCTTTGTGACTAGACTTTTGATTTGTAATAGCCGGATAAACCTTCTCGCAGTTGCATCCTGGCCCGGTGCAGCCGAGTCTTGACAGCAGCCTCACTGATGTCAAGCACAAGGGCTGTCTCCCTGGTAGAGAGTCTCTCGATGTCGCGGAGGACGAAGGCCGCCTTCAAGGCATCGGATAGTTGATCGACGTTTTCAGCCAGAACTTGGCGAACTTCATCGGTTAACATTTCGTCCTCGGGCATGCAACACCAATCGACGATTTCCAGCGGTTTTTGGGTCTGCTCTTCCTCGTTGGGGTAAGGGTGCTCCACCGAGACAGGATCAGGGCGCTTGCCCCGCAAGAACATCAATGCTTCGTTTGTGGCAATACGATACAACCAGGTTGAAATCTTAGATCGCCCCTCAAATTTGGGAAAGGCATTATAGGCTTTGATGAATGTCTCCTGGAGAATATCCTCCGCATCTTGAGGGACCTTGACCATTTTCAGCGCCAAACGGTAGATGTAACCGGAATAGGCCTCCACAACCCGAGCAAACTCAGCCTTATCGCCGCTTTGCAGTGCTTGCAAAGAAAATGTCTCTTCGGTTTTATCGGTCTTACTCATTTTGATGAGTCCTCGTCAAAAAAGGTTACATTTTTCAGTAGCTTCGTCTTTGTTTTCCTTGGGATGGTTCATTGGCCTGTGAGTAGGTCAAGGGCGATGGTGAAGAAGCCAAGACCCTAAAGGTTTTCAAAATCTTTAGGGTCTCACCTCGTGAAATCCCAGAGACCCAATTGTCATTTCCATTTGGCAAGGTCTCCTCCCGTAGGGACACACCGGGTAGACCGCAGCCACTGGGGTGGGGCTCGGTCAGGAGACCTTCGCCCAGCACCAAAAGATCAGGAAAATATATCCGGATCAGTAATGACGCATTGTAACATGAGCAGGGTTAAGCTATGCGATTGCCTTTCGAGCTCGACTTGACTCTATTTTTAGAAGGATGGTAAGATGGCAGCATGTATCTTCGCGGAAGTAAATGGTCTATGCGCAAGAGGCGACCCCGGTTTTCGAGACCTTGGCGCGTGCTTGTGCTTTTATTGCTGATAGCGGCGGTGCTTTATATCAATCAAGTTGTGGTCCCAACGACGCCGCCTTTGTTCATCCCCACGGTCACGCCGACGCGCAGCCCTGAGGCGTATATCAACGAGGCAAAAGCCGCCTACAATCAGGGCAAACTAAACCAAGCCATCGAAGCGTACGAAGAGGCTATTTTGGTGGACCCTGACAACTCGTCTTATTATGTCGAACTGGCGCGGACCCAAATTTTGGCTGGGCGTCACGAGGAGGGCCTTGAAAACGCTGAATTGGCGCTGCTACGCAACCCCGATAATCCCATCGCCTACGCTATGCACGCCTGGGCGTTGGACTTCCAGGGGGATTACCTGGAAGCTGAAGCGTCGATTAAAAAAGCCCTTGAACTTGACGAGAACAGTGCGGTTGCCCACGCCATCTACGCTGAAATCCTGGCGGATAGTGGTAATTACGAAAAAGCTGCTGAAGAATCCCGTCTGGCCGTTGATCTCGACCCCAATAGATTGGAGGTGCGCCGGGCTCGAGGCTATGTCTTGTATTGGACCAGTAATTATGAATTGGCTTTGGAAGAGTACCAAGCGGCCCTGGCCATCAACGACAAAATCCCTAACCTATACATGATGAGCGGGTATATTTACACGGCCTTGGATGAATACGATTTGGCGGTAGAGAAATTCAACCAGGCCAACGCGCTCAATCCCTCGGATCCTACGCCCGAATATGAAGCCTCGCGCAATTATTTTGTGATTGGTGAGTTCGCTCAGGCCTCTCAATATGCCCAACAGGCTGTCGAAGATGATCCTGCCAATCCCAAACTCCAGGGCAATCTGGGTGTCATGCTGGCAAAGAATAACCAGTTGAATCAGGCCATCGAGCATTTGTCCCTGGCTGTACAGGGCGGCACGACGGAGGATGGCCACATCGTGGAGGGGTTGCCCCTTTCCTATGATTTGCGCACCATCGAGATCTATTCGCTGTATGGTTTGACGTTGGCTCGCTTAGATCGTTGTAACGAAGCGGTGCCTATTTTTCAAACCATGCTCTCGGTTGTGCCTGACAATGAAATCGCTGTTCTCAACGCCAACGCCGGGCTGGATTTGTGCCAGGCCGGTGTAGCAGAGTCCGCCCCTGAAACGGATGCGGAAACAGAAACAGAAACAGAAACGGATCTGACCCCAACTCCGGAGCCATAAGAAGCTTATGGATCAAAATTTGGTAGGGAAACGACCCACGTTTCGTGATCGTAAGCCTCGATCAAACCTCTATCGAGTGCTGGTTTTGCTTGCATTGATTGCAGGCGGTCTTTGGTTGGCTACCCAAGTTGGAACCGGGCCAGAAGACTTGGTCAAGCCCTTGTTTTTGGCCACACCGACAGCTACACGTACGGCTGATTCCTATTTGATGATCGCTGAATCCTATTTTGAGACCGGCAAAGTCGATGACCCTGCCGAAACCGACGCCATTGACGCCTATCGGCAAGCCCTGGCATTAGACCCTGACAATGCCTTGGCGCGAGCAGAATTGGCCCGTTTGTTGACCTACTCGACCAGTTTGCTCTCATCGCCGGAGGGAAAAGTCGAGCGCATGGCTGAAGCGCGGGAAGAAGCCAGCCAAGCGGTTGAGCTTGCACCCGATGAAAGCACTGTGCGGGCCATTTATGCCTTGACGCTGGATTGGAGCGCTTCCCTGGCCCCAACGGAGGAACAACGGCTGCAATGGTTGACCGAGGCCGAGCAGGCAGCCAGCCAGGCCTACAACGAAGACCCCAACAATGCCCTGGCCCTGGCTTATTACGCCGAGGTCTTGCTCGATCAGCGCAAATGGTCCCAGGCCGAGACGCATGCCCGCCAGGCTGTCGAAGTCGCGCCTGAGCTGATGGACACCCACCGGGTCTATGGAATTGTGTTGGAGACGTTTGGGCAATACCGCGTGGCGATCGAGGAGTACGAGAAGGCCGCCGCCATCAATCCCAACCTGACCTTTTTGTATATTCGTATCGGGGTGATTTACCGCGAATTGGCCGTTTACGACGTCGCTTTGGAATATTTCGACAAGGCAGTGCGCATCAATGAGACCAACGGTGTCCAGGACCGGATCCCTTACATTGCCATCGCCAAGACCTACGCGCGCATGGGTGAGTTTTTTGTGGCTGCGTTGAACGCCAAGGAGGCCTTGAGTTTTGACCCCACCAACGCCAACACCTACGGCCAGCTTGGCGATATCTATGTCCGCTCGCGCAACTATGAGGGGGCTATGCCGGTGCTGAAATGCGCCGTGGAAGGATGCAGTGCGGAAGAGAACGAGGTGGGGGAGGTGGATGTGGAAGGATTGGAACTGACCAATCTCGTGGTGGCTTATTACTATGCTCGCTATGGTTCCGTCTTGGCTGCTCTTAGCCGCCCTGGATCCAATTATTGCCCCGAAGCGATGGAAGTGCTGGCCGAGGTGCGCCAGGTTTACTCGGATAATGCCACCTTGATGGCCATTGTGGAGGAGAATGAGGCCATTTGTCGCTTGATTGCCGAGACCCCGTCTCCCTGATCAATGTCATAAGTTGAGGTGCGATGCACACTGCTCGTCGGCGGTCTCTCGACCCCGACACATACAGTGACCGGAGGTCTCCAGGTTCTGTCACAGGTGCTTTTGGGCGCATTTTTTCGCTGGGAGACCGGCGGTCGTTCCGGGTGTGTGGTCGGGAGACCCACACACAACGAGGGTAGAGGCAACAGGCGGAATCGTTTCAGCAGGGGGTTTAAGTAACGAGAACGAAAACGTATCACCCAGCGGTAGCAGGCCCCGAGGGGGCAGGAAGCGCCTTGATTCTCAGAATTTTATAAGAATCTCGTTTACATTTCCCTAACCTGCTTGACTTTCAACCCAAATCTCATTATCATTCACCATGGAAATTAGCACTCTACAAAAATGACTGCTAAAAATTATTAATCTATGGAGGTATGCATGTCTATTTCAATCAAACCCCTTGACGATCGAGTAGTTCTCGAACCCATTGAGCAGGAAGCGAAAACTGCTAGTGGTATTGTGTTACCCGACACAGCCAAGGAAAAGCCCCAACAGGGCAAGGTTTTGGCTGTTGGGCCTGAAGTTCTCTCAGAGCTTTCTGAAGGGGACACCGTCCTTTATGCCAAATATGCTGGCACAAAGTTCGAAGTTGACGGGAAAGAAGTTCTCATCCTAAGTGAATCAGACTTGTTAGCAGTTCTTGACTAAGCGAAAGAACGATCGATAGAAGGAGTTAAAGTATGGCAAAACAACTGAAATTTTCTGAAGAAGCTCGCCGCAAGTTGCAGACCGGCATGGATGTGCTTGCGAATGCTGTTATTACCACGCTTGGCCCTAAGGGCCGCAATGTGGCTCTGGATCGCAGCTTTGGCAGCCCCACGATTACGCACGACGGCGTAACGGTTGCCAAAGAGATTGAACTCGAAGACCCCTTCGAGAATATGGGCGCCCAGTTGATCAAAGAGGCTGCCACCAAAACCAACGACATCGCTGGCGACGGCACGACCACATCGACCGTGTTGGCCCACTCCATTGTGAGTGCAGGCATGAAAAACCTGGCCGCTGGCGCCAACCCGATGCTGCTCAAGCTCGGGATTGAAGCTGCGTCCAAAACCGTGTCTGAAGAGATTGGCGAGCAGTCCATTGAGATTAAGACCAAAGAAGAGATTGCCAACGTGGCTTCCATCTCGGCGCAGGATCGTGCTATTGGCGAGTTGATCGCCGACGTGATGGATAAAGTTGGTAAAGATGGCGTCATCACCGTTGAAGAATCCAAAGGTCTTGAATTCGAAACCGAGTACGTCGAGGGTATGCAGTTCGACCGCGGCTATCTCTCGCCTTATTTCATGACCGACTCCGAGGCGATGGAAGCAAACATCGAAGAGCCTTATGTCTTGATCCATGATTCCAAAATCTCCGCCGCACAGGACATTGTGCCTCTGCTGGAGAAAATGGTTCAGATGGGCAAGCGCGAACTGGTCATCATCGCCGAAGATGTTGACGGCGAAGCCCTAGCTACTTTGGTACTGAACAAGTTGCGCGGCATGCTCAACGTGTTGGCCGTCAAGGCGCCCGGCTTTGGCGACCGCCGCAAGGCTATGCTGCAAGATATCGCTGTTCTGACCGGCGGAACCGTGATCACCGAAGATATGGGTCGCCAGCTTGACAGCGTGACCATCGAGGATCTGGGCCGCGCCGAACGTGTGGTTTCGACCAAAGATGACACCACCGTTGTCGGCGGTCAAGGCGATTCCAAGGCGATCAGCGCTCGCATTGATCAGATCCGCAACGAGATTGAGAAGAGCACCAGCGATTATGACCGCGAGAAACTGCAAGAACGTCTTGCCAAGCTCTCCGGCGGCGTTGCCATTATTGGCGTCGGCGCTGCTACCGAAACCGAGTTGAAAGAGAAGAAACACCGTGTTGAGGATGCTCTTTCGGCGACCCGCGCGGCTGTTGAAGAAGGGATTGTCCCCGGCGGCGGCGTGGCCTTGATCAACGCCATGAGCGTACTGGCCGACATGAAAATGGATTATCCCGATGCTCAGATTGGCGTCAAAATCGTGCGCGATGCGCTCGAAGCCCCCATGCGCAAGATCGCGGCCAATGCCGGCAAGGATGGCTCCGTGATTTTGGAGAATGTCCGCCGCAAGCATGAGGAAGAAGGCAATGTTAGGATTGGCTACAATGTGCTCTCCGAGACCTACGTCGATATGGTCGACGATGGCGTCATTGACCCGGCCAAGGTGACCCGCGGTGCTTTGGAGAATGCAGCCTCGATCGCTGCCATGATCCTGACCACGGAAGCTTTGATCACCGACATTCCTGAGGAGAATCCGCCCATGCCCCAAGGCGGCCCCGGCGGCCCCGGCGGCGGCATGCCGATGATGTAATCTGAACTAGCTACCATTTGATCATGAAAGCCCTCAGTTCGCTGGGGGCTTTTTGTTTTGACAAATGGTCGTTGGTGTGCTACAATGCGCCCGATTGGAAAAGCGCACCCAAAACAATATTGCGCTTTTACAAGATGATAGCGGAAATTAACTGCGTTTTGTTTATACGTCGGTAACAGTGTGGCGCCTAGAATCTCAAAAAAATATTGGATGTGATTTCAAGCCCCGGCCGGATCATCCCAACGGGGTGTTTTTTATGCCACCTGGTACTTATTTTTGAAATCATTCCCTCCATTACGGGAGGGTTTTTAGAAGAAAATTTGTAAGTGTTCAGGGGGTGTCATTCTGAACCGCCGATGCTTTTCCGGCGGT
>CAZJBA010000044.1:0-3059 GCA_964544065.1 uncultured Anaerolineales bacterium
TGCTCCTTGGCGGAGATATGGGTTTCCAAGAGAGATTGCAAGTCCGTAACCGGCACGAGATGCATCTGTTCTACGTCTGAAGCAGGCATGTCGGAGAGCAAGAAAAACGAACGGCCACGGACATCGCGAGCGATCTGGTAAGCTTTGTGCGGGCCGAGGCAGAATCCCTCTTGGCGAAATCGCTCCAGAATGGCATCGAGCGAAGGTGTGTCGAGCATCCATTCTTCAAAGCGCTCTTCGCCTGCGCCTTGGGGACAAGCCGCAGTTAATACAATGGTTCCATTTTCGCGAGTGATCAAGGCAGCGTGCGCCAAGGCTTTTTGGGCTTGATACAGATTGATGTCCTTGGGATGGCCGCCGGGGGAGACGATCACGAAATCATAGCGATGAGACACATCAACCTGAAATATCTGGCGCACTTGCGGAATCGCCCTTGTCATCACGTCACCGGATTCTCCGGCGACTACTCGCAGGATTTCCTTGTTGTCATTGAGGATCACGTTGAGGGCGAAGTGGATCCCGATGATGGCGCCGATTTCTTCAACGTCCTGGCGAGCAGGGTTATCTTCAAACTCGCCCAAACGCGCCCGAGGATCGGTCATCCAAGTGTGGTTGATCTCGATTGTGTCGCGGCCTGCCAGCCCGATAGCGGCGCTCTTGACGCCGCCGGAGAAGCCCTGGAATTGATGCGGTTCAACGTTACCGACGACGATGCGCAGATCCGCTTCGGCATAGGCCCGGTTGACAATCACGGGCGTACCGCGTCTTGTCTCACCAAGCGAGACCAGATTGGCAGCATCGTCGCAATCGTTGCTGATCACCCTGTAGCGTGAGAAGACCTCCGCGGGGACCACCTCGGAGAATGCCGTCTCGCGCATGGGGGGATGGGCTCCTGTGGCGATGATCAGCGTAATCGCATCCTGGGAGATACCCATCGTCTCCAGTTCCTCCAGCAAGGGGGGCAGCAGGTGATTGTGCGGCACCGGACGGGTCTTGTCGTTGATCGCAATCGCGACCGTCTCTGCGTTAGCGAGTGCATCCAGGTTAGAATCCTGTAAAGCGGAAGCGATCAGCTCATTCGGATTCTGCACAGTAGGGACGCTTTTTGGCGCGATAACATCGACGTCTGCCGAATTTGGCAACGAAAAGTGAAGCGATTTCTTTCCGTAGGGTACGCTATAGTCGGGCATTGCGAAAGATTTGATCCACATTTGTAGAGCGATTAGCTCGATTTATTGAGCGTTGTTTTGTAGCACGGGGATTATGAAGATTAAGAAAATAATTCGGTAATAACTTCATTCTACACGCTGCGATTTGCCGCAGGCATCCCTTCGGGAAAATCGCCCCTTGGGGCTGTCGCCGAACGTCGATCTTCATCGACGCGGCTACGTCCACGCAGGTGGACGCTCAGCGAAGCTCCTATGCACGACTTCAGTCGCAAGTTTTTGGGAGTTTCATCTCCTGAGCCCTGTTCAGCTTATTACCGAATTAAATTTTTAAAGTCCATCATCCCCGTGCGGATACGGCACGCAAATGAGTAAGTTGTTTAATCTCCATTCCTTAGCGTCCTTCGTGTACTTCGTGTTTTTTTGCCTAAATACTTGGCCCAATGCGGTGAATGGCGAAACTGTTATCATCCTTGAGCGCCTCGGATTTGGTGATGCGCCCATTGGCGACGGCCAAGACCTCGTCAAAGATGATCTGGCCAGCTTCTTTCAGGGTCATTTCGCCGCGTAGCACGCCGCTGATTTCCAGATCGACAGTGTCGTCCATCAGCTCGTAGGAGCGGGCGTTGCCGGTCACCTTGATCGTCGGCATGATCGGGTGGGAGGACGTATGCCCGCCGCCGGTGGAGAAGACCAGCACCTGGCAGCCGGCCGCGGCCATGCTGCTGATCGACTCGGCGCCGTGCCCGGGGCCGTACATCACGTACAAGCCCGGGTTGTCGCTGGTCGGGGTTTGGGCGATGTCGAGATAATCGATCACCGGGGCGCTGCCGCCCTTTTTGACCGCGCCCATCGATTTCTCTTCGATGGTCGTCAAGCCACCAACAATGTTGTCGCCGGTGGGCTGGGAGCCGCGGATGTCTTCGCCGGAGCGCAGACCGCGATCTTCCATGTGTTTGACGCCCGCGAACATCTTCTCGGCAACCTCGTCGCTGACTGCCCGGCTGGTGAGCCACTCTTCGCAGCCCATCCACTCGGTGCATTCGGCCAGGATCGTGCGGCCGCCCTCGGCGATCAGGCGATCGGAACACAGCCCCGTCGCAGGGTTACTGGCCAGCCCCGAGGTGGTATCGGATGTCCCACATTCAACACCGAGCAAAAGCTTGGAGAGGGGGGCTTCTTCACGGCGCAAATCGCTCAATTGGCGAGCGATCCGGGCCGCTTCGCGGGTGGTCTGCTCGGTTGCAGAGATCAATCCGCCCGCTTTACGGATATTGACCACGGCAACAGGTTTGCCCGTATCGGCAACATCATCGGCCAGGTCATAAGCGGTCATCCCTTCTTCTTTGAAGTGATCGACGATCACCACGCCGCCGATGTTGGGGTTGCGAGCTGTTCCGGCCAAGAAGCGGCGCGTCATCCGCAGGTCGGGGCGAGCCTGGCAGCGTCCCAGCGGGTGCGTGATGGCGATGCCGTTGTGAATGATGTCGGCGACGCGTTCGCACAGCTTGTTGGCGTACACCGTGCCGGAGAGCAATAGAACGTGATTGCGAATCCCGACCGAACCGTCGGGTCGAACATAGCCTAGGAATGTACTCATCGGTTTCTCCTTTACTCGCCTTCGTATTTGTCGCCGCGTCCGCGGTTGCTTTCGACGTTGTGAATATGCACATAGCTGCCGGCGGGGATATCTTCGCTGGCCGAGCCAATACTGAGGCCGTACTTGATCACATCCTCGCCCTCAGCGATCGGTCGCAGGGCAATTTTGTGGCCGTAGGGGATGTCGTCAACGGTCTTGATCACAGTTCCCTTGACGTCCACCTCCGTACCGGCGGGAATTTCGTCGGCAACGTTGGTGACGACGTTATCGGCCTCGTCGATGAGAAATACTTG
>CAZJBA010000044.1:3159-12267 GCA_964544065.1 uncultured Anaerolineales bacterium
TTTCGTCGGCAACGTTGGTGACGACGTTATCGGCCTCGTCGATGAGAAATACTTGAATGGTCATAAAGTGTCTCCTACTTGTTGAGAAATATTGTAAGAATCGTTTTTTAGGCTAGTTAACGCGGAGCCGCAAGGGAGCAGAGGCGCAGAGATAAAAACTGGAAAAATCTCCGCGGCTCTCCCTCTCTCCGCCTCTGCGTTATGTATTTTCCTCAATCGAAAATTGCATCCAATTCTTCTTCGGGAACGTCGAAAACCGTGTTGTGCGGCGGCAGAGGCTCCTGGGTCATCCATTCGGGCAGGCGATCGTCGGCAGCGGTGAATCCGGCCATGTGGTTGAACGCTCGCTCCAGCAAGACGCTCTCATGCCCAAGTTCTTTGAGAATATCAGCGTCCACATCCCAGCCGTAGCGCGCTTTCAACAACGCGGGGATCAAGTCGGGGGCAGTGCTGTAGCCAAAACCGGCAAAGAGACAGGCGCCAAGCGTATCGTACCCGGCCATGCTAAATTGGCCGTTGCGGGATAGTTCGACTTGGCCTTCTGGTTTGAGATGGTCGATATCGGCGCGGATGGTCAGACCGGAGGTGTGATCGGCACCTTGCGGGGAGGTAGCGTAGGTCACGCCGGTACCTTTGAGGGCGCGAGGATCATAAGCGGACATGGCCTGGCCCTTGACCGCGGGGACACGTTCCACCCCGAGGACTTTCCCGGTGGTTGTGGCACCGTTGCCCAGGATTCGCCCGAGGGGTGATCCCGCTTTTATTTCTTCCATCAGTTCCAGAGCGCGTTCCCCGTCGCCGAACGCCATCAACCCGGCATCCGCAGCCACACCAAGGGCAGCGCCAATCTCGATTGTGTCGACGCCCAACTCGTTCGCCACGTCGTTGAGCCGCGCCACCGCATCCAAGTCGCCGATTCCCAGGTTGGAGCCCATCAAGCCGATGGTTTCATACTCCATCGGAGAGACGGTCGTCTCGCCGTCCTTGGTCACCAGCACGTTGGAACTTTGGATCGTGCAACCGGCCATGCAGGCGTGAGTGGTCTGGCATTTTCCGCCCCGTTCGAGCAATTCTTCGCGCATGTGCTCGCCGGAGATATTTTCGGCATCTTCGAACTGCCCCTGAGAGAAATTTCGTGTGGGCAAAAGGCCAAGTGAATTGGCCATCATCGTCATCGCCGCGGTGCCGTAGTCTTGATACACTTTCGTCTGGGGGTGACTCAAAACGGCTTTGGTGTATTCCTTGCGAAGCTGCTTGAAAGCGTCTTCGTCGGCGAGGGGAGGGTTTTCTCCGGTCGTGCCGTCGACGATGATCGCTTTGATCTTCTTCGAGCCCATCACGGCGCCCATGCCACCGCGTCCGGCAATCCGGGAGGGGACCAGGTCTTTGTCCAGATTCTGAATGCCGGCGGAACGCAATTTCATTTCGCCGCCGGGGCCGATCAAGGCGATGGCGACATGGTCGCCGTATTTGTCGATTAGTTTTTCGGTCGCATCCGACACGCCCAGCCCAATCAAATCATCGGCGCTGTCGAAGCGAGCGCCATCGGCGCTGAGATGGACGACCTTCCAATTGTCATCTGTGGGGCGATCTTCCAGGATCAGGGCCTTGATACCCAACTGGGCCAGGTGATAGCCCGTTCTGCCCCCGGCGTTTGATTCCTTGACGCCGCCGGTGAGCGGGCTTTTGCCTCCGATAGAAATGCGGTCACAGCTCGACAGCCGATGGCCAACAAGTAAGCCCGGCGCAAAAACGAGTTTGTTATTCGACCCAAGAGGTTCACAGGTGGGCTCGACGTCATCGACGAGAATGCGGGCAATCAGAGCACGTCCGCCCAACCTTTCCCAGGTCTCGGGGACGGGTTCGCGTTGCAAGGTTCGTTCACGAGTGTTCAAGCGCCAAACGTTGTAAAAATCGTTTTGTATCATCAGAAAATACCTTCTTTCAAGTTTGTCTACCAATACTTAAGCTCAATATCCTCGGGGAGTTGGTCAATCTTGCCAGCGGCCACGCCAAGAGACAGGCCGGGCAAATCGATCCCTTCTTCGGGTTGGCCAAAGACCCAGATTTCGTCCAGGTCAACGCCCGGATTCAACTCGCCGGTATGCTCGACTTCCGGGCCGAGGGGCAAGATGCTCCCCGCCCGGCCAAAGACGGGAATGTATTCCAGAGGGACGCGTTCATCAAACACGGCAGGCCCTTCAAGCTTCTCCCCGGTCCAAATGTCGTACCAGCGTCCCGAGGGGAGGTAGTAACTGACCTGGCCACCCGGCGCGATCACGGGCACAACCAACAGGTTGGGGCCAAACATGTATTGCTGCTCGAATCCCCAGGAGAGTCGATCGTCGGGGAAGGCCAAGGGCATCGCTCGCATGACGGGCATGCCGGTGCGATGCGCTTCGAGGGCGCAGGCTTGCAAGTAGGGAATCAGGCGATAGCGCCAGTGCAGCCAGCGCTTAACGATGGTTTCGGCTTCTTCGCCGTAGACCCAGGGTTCACGCCGTCCCAGCCCGTGAAAGCGGGTGTGGGAAGACATCACCCCGGCCTGCGCCCAGCGGATATACAGTTCGGGGTCGGGCTCGCCTGTGGAGAAGCCGCCGACGTCGTGGCTATAGAAGGGACCGCCGCTCAGGCCCCATGAAAGGCCACCCCGTATGCTAGCGGCTAGCGCTTCCCAGTCGCACTGCGGGTCTCCGCCCCATTGAATCGGGTAGCGTTGGCTGCCAATCCATCCGGCCCGGCCCCATACCAAAGCGCCTTTTTGACTGTATTCTTGGGCTGCTTCATAGGCGCAGCGGTTGTACAGCAGGGAGAAAACGTTGTGAAGCTCTTCGCCGGTAGCGCCGTTATGGGCGACCACATCCTCCGGAATCGATTCGCCGTAATCCGTCTTCATGGCCCCAACGCCGAGCTCATAAAGTTCTTTGTGGGCATCTCGGTACCAGCGATAGGCGTCGGGGTTGGTCATGTCGATGATGCCACTGGGCAAGAGATGGGGATAGAGCATGTCGAAGGGGTAGGGGAACCAGGAATGAATGTAGGTGTCGCCGGAGTGATCTTTGAGTAAGTATCCTTTGGCGGAGAGCTCATTGAAAAGTGGGTTACGCGTGGAGAGATAGGGATACTCCCAAAGGCATAATTGGAAATTTTTCTCTTCGAGTTTTTCAACAAAATCGCCCGGATCTGGATATCGGTCTTGGTCCCACTGGAAGTCAAAGCGCGTTTCCATCTCGTGCCAGGCGCGGCCGTCGAGAACGATCACATCGCTGGGGATTTGACGCTCCCGCATGGTTTCGGCAACCTCCAGGGCTTCTTCGGCAGTTTGATAATACGCCCGCGACATCCAGGCGCCATAGCTCCAACGCGGGGGTTGTGGTGCTCTCCCGGTCAGGTGAGTGTACTTTTCTAAAATCTCCGCCGGTGAATCTCCCGCAAGCAGGAATAAATCCACTTCGGGACCCGCGATTTTGAGGATGTAACTGCGATGTGACCATTGAGGGTAGCCGACGCCGTGGAGCACGCGTCCGGGTGTGTGAACCAGCAGCCCCCAGCCCTCGGGGCTCCAAGCAAAGGGGGTGTTTTTATAGGAGAGTTCCGAGTTGACCGTGGTAGCGTCTTGATTCCAAGAGTCAACCAGTTGTCCTTTGCGATCAAGAGAGGCGAATTTCTCTCCCAGGCCATAGACAGGTGTGCCGCTTGAAAGCGCCAAGGAGATCATCCACATGCCGTGATTTTGGGCCAAGGGCATCCAGCGCAAATTGCCCAGGAAAGCGCGATCGGTGACCGACTCGAGCAGGACGCGTTCGCCTTTGTCGAGGCGAAAACGAACGGGCGAGGAATAGAGCGACAAGGCAGTTTCATCCCCGCCAGCCTCCAGCCGGTAGGAGCCCGGATAGATTTCGGTGAGCTTGGCATCCACATTTTCTTGGGAAGCAACCAATAAGTTGTAATCGTTTTGGCGTTCTTCTCCGGCCCGCAAGCGGATGATGCCAGGTGCATAATATCCAGCTTCCAGGCTTCCAAGGTTGGTCAGGAAGCGAGCGCCGTGGGACAACTTTTGGGGATGCGAAAGGGTTTCGAGGCGTTGAAACCCTTTTTGCGTGTGTACGTCCTCTCGGTTCAAGTACATGTCGTTTGGTGTTCGCCTTTATCAGAGAAAGTTTGGGATGGTTCAAACTTTACTCGTACTCGGTTTGATCCCAGAAGCCGATGAACTTGCCAATGCCGACATCGGTGTAAGGATGTTCAAACCCGTCTTCATAGACGGATAATCCAGCAGTGACGATATCTGCGCCGGCGACAGCGGCATCGACGATCTGGCGGGCGTTGCGCATAGCTGCAACCAGAATCTCGGTCTCGAAGCCATAATTGTCGCGGATCGCGACGATGTCGCTGACCAGTTTTTTGATCTCTTCGGAATTGGCCTCTTTCCAACCAATGAAAGGGGACACGTAATAGGCGCCCGAGCGCATGGCCTGGAGCGCTTGCATGGCCGAAAAGACCAGGGTGCAATTGGTGCGCACGCCCCGCTCGGCCAGGACTCGGATGGCCTTGAAGGCGGATTTGACGCATTGAATCTTGATGACAAAGTTGGGCGAGATGGCGGCCAACTTCTCGGCTTCGGCGATCATCTTGTCCGCATCCATGATGTGGGGGTTGACTTCCACCGAGATGGTCTTGTCGGTGCCCTCGAAAATTGCAGCAACATCCTGGATGGCCGTCAAGAAGGTTTTGCCCGAATGCTGAATATATTTTGGATTTGTGGTCACGCCATCGATGTCATAAGCATCCAGGGCGTGTTCTATTTCGTCAACTTGCGCGCTGTCGAGAAAGAATTTCATCGAATAACTCCTTTATGTGAGGATTTGTCCAAATTAGTAAGAGCGTAGAGTGAAGACGCAGAATTTTTAATTGTTTATCGTTTTTCTCCGCGACTTTCTAAGCGTGCTTTTTACGCCCTCTCTGCGGCTCTGCGTTAAATCTTGTCGGTCTCGCCGATTTGCATACCGTTTGTTAGTTCCTTAGACCAATTTGATCACAGGAAGATCGAACATAGCAGCGAAAGCGCTTAGCTCGTCTGTGTAATCTCCATAAGTAATAGCGATATGATGTTCTAATCCTTGTCGTAAGATGGTATCCACGACATCTTTGGTAGGCCGATCGAATTGAAGCAGGCCCGACGTGCCCGAGAAGATTTTCTCAGATGGTAGCATCGTGCCGCTGCCAAGAACAAGTTTAAGTTCTCCGGATGCCCTGGTCAAACGCGCGGCGGTGACTCGCCCCGGCTTGAGAGGAAATTCCATTAAAAGAGGTAATTCGCGATTGGAGTGAATCGTGACGCGCTTTTCCGCCTCCGGGTCGGCCATCGAAAGGGGGGCCAGGCCACAATGCCATAGGACCATGGCATCTCGGTCTTGATCGACGGAAACCATGTCGGTCAAGAAGGCCGGTTCGCCGCTCAGCCATTGCAAGATCATTTGGGTGATGGTGCCGTGCACGTCGGCCTCACAACTGCATGGGGTCATTTCATCGCTCAGCATGGACATGGCTCCACAGGCGGCACAACCCAAGTCGGTGAAAAATTCCGGCCAACAGCGAACGGCAAACCCGCTCAGTGCGTTTTCTTGGGCCAGTTTTTGCAGGGTCAAATAGGTGCTCAATGAACCATGAACGGCATCCTGATCCATTGCATCCAGCCCTTCCACGCGTTGGGAAAGCGCCTCTGCAACAGGTCTCGTTTCCTCTTTGGTGATCTCGCGAATCTGCGGGAAAACCTCCCCTAAATCAAATTGCTTCACATCGACTCCGAAACGCCCCTTCAGCTCCTCGGCATCGAAGAGACAGGTTTCGAAGCCGTTCGGATTTTGTCCCACACGCCCCAAACGCGCCTTACCCAATAATCTGCGAACGCGTCCGGCGCGGGCATACGCGTTGATCTTATCGACAACGGCAGCATCCTGCGGGTCCGCATAGGCAAATTCGTACTGATAGCCATCACGGGTGAGTGCGTGACCGGCCAAGTTGATCCCACAGAACGAATTTAGTCGCAAGCGGCCGCCGGTATGCTCCTCAGGTACGGCCCAAAGGAAGAGGGGGGTATCCAAATTCTCGGCCAAGGAGATGACCATGCTGCTGTCGGCAAAGGTGGCCTGAAAAACGACGATCAGATCAACGGGCTTGGAGCGTATATCTTCAATAGCGGACTCGACTCCACTCCTATCTGTGATCAGATCGGGACAAGCTACCAGATTCCCATGGTCCTGAAGCAGCTCTCTGGCAGCCTCCGTCTTTTGGCGGGCAAAATCGATGTCAAAGGTGGTCCGTGCGATCGGTACGAAAGCGATCTCGAGAGAGGGCATTAAACTCCTTAACTTTTTATCCGCGAAAATCTGCCTCATCCGTGTAATTCGCGTTCTATTATTCATGTTTTTTATAGAAGAAATCCATCAGTGCCAACGAAGCTGCGCCAATCACGCCGGCGCGCCATCCGAAACTGGTTGGCTGCAGGGTCACTTTGTCGCCAAGGCCATCAAAAGCCGTTTTTTGCATCACCTCTTGCACGACGGGGCGGATGAGATCGTCCCCCTGCGCAAACATACCTCCCAATAAAATCATCTCTGGATTGAGAATGTTGATCAAACTGGCCAGGGCAATCCCAAGATATTTCATCTGGCCGGCGATCATCTGGTGGGTTCGTTCGTCTCCCTGACGAGCGGCTGCAAAAATGCCTTCAATAGGTTCCGTCTCTTCGTCTTTCAAGTGTTGGGCCAACAAACTATTGGGGTGTTGAGCGGCGAGCTCTTGGGCTTTTTCAACGATGATATTTTCGGAAACAAGTGTTTCGAGACAGCCTTCATGCCCACACCGGCACGGCCTGCCGCCTTCCGGGAGCATGATCGAATGGCCGATCTCCCCGGCGCCTGCTCCGCTGCCGCGATAAACGGCGCCATTGATGACAATTCCTGCGCCAACGCCAATGCGACCATAGACAAAAGCCAGGGCGTTGACATCTTTCCCGGCCCCAAAAAAGGCTTCTCCGATGGACATAGCGCGGACATTGTTATCCACTGTGACGGGGCCGAGCGCTTGGAGTGCTTCCCGAACATCGACATTGCGCCAGCCAAGTCGGGGCGCCAACACGTTCACCCCCTTTTCGTGATTGACAAGTCCGGAAGCTCCTACGCCCACACCCAAAATTCTATCGCTGCGGATTGCGCTTTCCGCGACCATGCTGTCAATTTCGGCGGCGATGCGTTGCAAAACCGCCTCCGGGGAGAGATCGAGGTTGTAGTCAACCATTCGGCTGTCAACGATCTGGGCGTATAAATCCGTGACCGCGACTCGAAACACTCCGACGCCGATGTGAACGCCAATTGCGTACCGGGCCGACGGCACCAGTTGGAGCATGGTGCGCGGCCGACCGACCCGTCGAGGTGCTTGTTCGTCCGCCTCGACTTCGGCGATGATGCCCGCCTCCAGCAATTCGGCGGTCAAATTGGTAATTGTGGCTGAGGATAGGGAGGTTCTTTTGGCCAACCCGACCCGGGAGATTTTCCGCTCATAAAGCAAGCTCATCAAAACGGCTTCCAAATTATGAGATCGGATTGCGTTGATATTGCTTCCAGGGAAACGAAGAGCAACCATAAGGACAGATGGATGAGAAGGAATTATTTTGTTTACGAAGTAAATTAATTCTACAAAATGACACCGGGCCTGTCAAGACCCAAATGAGAAATGAATTTGGGGAGAGGATGACGTTTGTGTGATTCAATTGGGATAAGAGACGGTGGAGGAGTGGGGAGGAGGTCCCAGTCATGTAGCTTTGAATCACGGAATCAAGTTGAAGCTTGCTCCCGCTATGGGTGAGCGTATCCTCCGTCCCCGGCACCGGCCCGACACCCGCACAACACCCAACCACAACACCCAACGTCGGGCAGCAGGGGAAGTATCGCGGCTTGACAAAACGCCCAACTGCAAGTAAACTAGCTACGCTTTCGATAAGTATCATTATCAAAAGCGTAGCTAGAAAGAAAGGAAAAGCCCATGTCCACCTCTCAGAGCACAACCATGACCATATCCCAAGCCATCGCAGCACATTTAGACAGCGTACGTCTGTCCCGCAGCCAGAGCACAGCCCGCACCTACCGGAACGCCTTGCGCTCATTCGCCGCCGTCCTGGAGGACCATGATCAAGACCCAGCAGAAACGCCTGTATCAGAACTGAGCGAAGATGCCATCGCTTGGCTCGCTGATGCCCACAAAGACAACGCCCCAGCCACCGAGCGGTTGTATCTCACCGCCGCCAAGGGATTTTACGAATATTTGGCTGCCGAGAACCTGGCTGAAATCAACCTGCCCCGTTTGCGGCTGCTGATCAAACAGCGCGCCCGCCGTCCGGGACAGCGCTTGCCCCAATTCCCACGCGAAGATATCGAAACTTTGCTGGACTATGCGCAGGATTTACGCGAACAACCCTCCCAGAACGAGCGCCATCGCCTACGCTTATTGCGAGATCGTGCTTATTTGATAACATTATCCGATACAGGCTTACGCGTGCATGAGGCCTGTGCTCTCCGCCGGGGAGACGTCGATTGGCACGAGGCCAAAGCCATTATCGTAGGAAAGGGAGATCGCGAGGCCGTGGTGCGTTTCTCAAGCCGCTCGCTCTCAGCGTTACAAGACTATATCAACGCCCGCGCCGAACTAGATGGTGGCTCAGGTCGCCCTCTCACCGCCCTGCCCCTCTTCGCCCGCCATGACCGCGGCGCGGGTGACAAGGTCTTACCGATCACGCCCACGACAGGCCGCAACATCGTCCGCCAGCGTGTGCGCGAATCGCTGGGAGAGAAAGCCGTTGGCACCATCACGCCGCACTCCTTCCGACACTATTTTGTCACCGTGGTTCTACGAGCTTCAAGTGGCAACCTCAAGCTGGCTCAAAAATTGGCCCGGCACAAAAACATCGCTGTCACCCAACGCTACGCCCACCTGGCCGACGATGAATTAGACCGCGGTTACCATGAGATTTTTGAGGAGTGATCGGTGGGGATGGGTCTAATTGATGGGTCTAATTCTGATATAATTATCGCATGAGAGGCAACTTATGAG
>CAZJBA010000044.1:12367-19953 GCA_964544065.1 uncultured Anaerolineales bacterium
ATGAGAGGCAACTTATGAGTTCAAGATCGATTTAGATCTTGTCTGGGCTGCCGTAGAAAAAGATTTGTCTAGCTTGAAACAGAAACTTATATCCATTGTAGACTCACTGAACAGAAGATAAAACTTGATAGGAGCAAAAGATGCAATACAGAACATTTGGACGTACAGGCTGGCAAGTTTCCGCGGTTGGTTTCGGCAGTTGGGCGATCGGTGCTGATTGGGGTCACGTCAAGAAAGAAAAGGCCATCGCCGCCCTTCATGAGGCCCTGGATCACGGGGTCAACCTCTTCGATACCGCCGATGTCTATGGCGACGGGCGCAGTGAACGGCTACTGGCCCAACTGAAACGAGAACGGACCAACGACGATTTCCACATCATCACCAAGGCTGGCCGCCGTCTGAATCCTCACACCGCCGACGGCTACAATCGAGAAAACTTGACCCGCTTTGTCGAGCGCAGCCTCCAAAACCTGGAGACGGAGTCGCTCGAACTGGTTCAATTGCATTGTCCCCCTACCGAAGTTTACTACCGCCCGGAAGTGTTTGGGGTTCTCGACGATTTAGTCGAGGTGGGTAAGATTCAGCACTACGGCGTCAGCGTCGAAAAAGTCGAAGAGGGCCTCAAAGCCATGGAGTACCCTAACGTCAAATCCGTGCAGATCATTTTCAACATGTTCCGCCAGCGACCCAGCCAGTTGTTTTTCTCTCAGGCAAAGCAGCGAGATGTCGCCGTCTTAGCGCGCGTGCCGCTCTCTTCGGGCATGCTCACAGGCAAGTTTACGCCTGAGACCACCTTCTCGTCCGACGATCACCGCAACTTTAACCGCGACGGTGAAGCTTTCGATGTCGGCGAGACCTTCTCCGGCGTGGACTATGAGACCGGCTTGAAAGCCGTCGGCGAACTGGAAGCGCTGGTACCCGAAGGCTTCTCCATGGCCCAATTCGCCCTGCGCTGGATTCTCATGTTCAAGGCGGTAAGCTGCACCATTCCGGGAGCCAAGCGGCCGGATCAGGCCCGCGAAAATGCGCAAGCGGCCGACCTTCCGCCTCTCTCAGACGAAACCATGGCAGCGGTCAAAGGAATCTACGACGAGATGATTCGCGAGCAAGTTCGCCACCGTTGGTGAAACCATCACACAAAAAGAAGCAAAGGAGAGCAATGCAATAATGCAATATCGTACATTTGGAAACCTGGACTGGCAAGTCTCGGCGCTGGGATTTGGCGCCATGCGCTTGCCCATAGACGGACAAGAAGCCAGCGATATCGATGAGGCCAAAGCCACCAAGATGCTCCACTACGCCATCGACCACGGTGTCAATTACGTCGACACCGCTTACCCGTATCATGGCGGCGAAAGCGAAAACTTCGTCGGCAGGGCGCTCAAGGGAGGCTATCGCGACAAGGTCAAATTGGCGACCAAGCTGCCCTGTTGGAAAGTGGAAGAAGCGGGCGACTTCAATCGCTTCCTCAATGAGCAACTCGAAAAACTGCAAACCGATCATATCGATTTTTACCTGCTCCACGCTCTCAGCGAAAAACACTGGCCCAAGGTCCGTGACCTGGATGTCTTCTCCTGGGCCGAGAGCGCCATCGCCGACGGCAGAATCCGCCAGCTCGGATTTTCCTTCCACGACGATTATCCCGTTTTCAAAGAAATCGTCGACGCCTACGACCACTGGGCGTTCTGCCAGATTCAGTACAACTACATGGACATCACGAACCAGGCCGGGAGACGCGGGCTGCGCTATGCGGCCTCCAAGGGGCTTGCCGTTGTGATCATGGAACCGCTCCTGGGGGGACGCCTCGTTGATCCACCCGAGCCGATCGAGGAGATCTGGGATCAAGCTGAGAACAAGCGCTCGGCCGTTAATTGGGCGCTGCAATGGCTCTGGGATCAACCCGAAGTGTCGGTCGTTCTCTCCGGGATGAGCACCTTGCAGCACGTCAAAGATAATGTCACCTATGCAGGAGAATCTGGTATCAGCAAGCTGACCATGGATGAATTGGATCTTATCGAACAGGTTCGGGACGAATACAGCAAACTGTCACCAATCCCCTGCACCCAGTGCGAATACTGCCTCCCCTGCCCCAACGGGGTCAACATCCCCCGCAATTTCGAAATCTACAATCAAAGTGCCATGTACGACAAACTTGATATTGCCCGCACCACCTATACGCAATGGTTCGCCGAAGACCAGCGGGCGATGAACTGCATCCAATGTCAGGAATGCGAAGAGAAATGTCCCCAAGACATCGCCATTGCCGAATGGATGCCCAAGGTGGATGAGTTGCTGGGCTCGAGCGAATAGGTTTCTAAGCGGCTCTATCTAACGTTATCGTCAACGTTGTCCCCTCACCTGGAGAAGATGCTATCTCCAGGCGAGTGTTTATCATCTCGGCATGCTGGTAGATACCCAACAAGCCGATAGGACACGAATGCAACAGCCTTTACGCCATGAAATCAGTGTAACGACCATACACCGAGGAAGGCACCTCGCGGGGAGGTTCTTCGGCTAGGGTCAGGGTGACGGTTGTGCCTTCGCCGGGGGAACTCTCGATATCAAGTTCACCGCCGTGAGCGTGCACAATGCCGGAGACAATGAAAAGCCCCAACCCGGTCCCCTCCCCCACCGGCTTGGTGGTGAAGAAAGGTTTATAGATTTGATCCTGGTGTTCGGGGGGGATACCCTCACCGTTGTCAATCACCCTCAACTCGAAATGACGTTGATCTGGCTTGTGATCAACCTGAATGATGATCTCGCCGCCTTCGGGCATGGCGTCGCGCGCGTTGGTCAACAGATTGATCAGCACCTGCATGATTTGATCACGACTGCAAATCAAGGGAGGCATGTCATCAGCCAATTCTGTGACGATAGAAATGTCAACATGCCTCAAGTGATGTTTTGCGAGCAATAATGTGTTATGAACCAGATCATCAATTTCTTGTTCGGCATAATCTTTTGGCGAAACATGGGTATAAAAACGTAAGGAACGCACAATTTTTGTACACCTTGAAATACTCTCTTGAATGATTTCTATCTGTTCCCTCAGAGAAACCGGGTCTGAGCAAGACTCATCAAGGTCCATGAGCAAGTAGTCACATACGCTCTGCATGCCTTGCAGAGGTGAGTTGAGCTCGTGGGCGACGCCGGTGGTCAACATGCCCAAATCGGCCAATTTTTGAACCGCCATGGCCATTTTTTCGGCGCGCTCACGCTCGGCAACTTCTTGTCGCAATTTGACATTTCTCTCTTCGACTAGTTTCTCAAGTTCTTGTTGATATCGAAGCAATTCTGCTTGAGCTTCTTTTCGTTCAGTAATGTCATGGGCGACAACCTGAATCGTATTTCGTTCTACATTGGGAATAAAAACTGTGTGAAAATGTCTGCCATCGCGTTCATCTTCAAACTGGATGGTTCTGTTTTGGCTATGAGCTCTGGTGGCAAATACACTTCGCTGTTCTACGATTTTCTCAGGTAGGATTTCCATCAAATGAGTGCCGATTAAATCATCGTTTTCATAGCCCAGACTCTTCGCCATGGCAGGATTGCAAGCTACAATTTGGAAATTATGATTAACTTCAATCTCCATAATCAGATCAGGGGAGTTGTTAACAAGCAGGCGATATTTTTTCTCTTCTTGGCGCAGCTTTTTAGCAAGTGAGCGGCTTTGTTCAAGGGATTCGTTCAAGTTACGCTGAATGGCCGCCAGGGTAGCCATTATCGTCAATCCGCCCAAACCCATTGTCACACTTGTGTTTACCCAGAGAAGATAATTCTCTGGCCGGACCAAAAAGGTAAGATGGTCATAGTCACCAATTAGCTCGTGCTGAAACAATACCCCTAATAGCAACCAGCTTATCGTAATGAGCGTGACAGCAATGATGCCTGGTTTAATTCCCAAAAAAATCGCCGCCAAGGTCGACATGAACAATAACCAAATGCGACCATCCCCAATGGCCGTCTTGGTCATCCCTAGGTATATTCCTGTCACATATAAAACGACTAGTAAAAGTATTACTCGGGTACGATAAGCGCTATCTTTGAAAACATAGCGAATCGCAAGCACACCAACGAAATAGGTAATTGTGTCAACCGTGAGGGTTATCCATTCTCCCCTTTTTACCAGTGTGACCGCCATTGTAAGATAGATCAATAGACCCAATCCAACACTGGCATTAAGTACAACCTCAAAGGAGTATTCGCGCCATTTTTGAAGGGTTGCATCTTCATCGGGGCGGTTTAGGCCAAGCAGGTCTTCTATTGTCGATATGATATTGCGCTTTTTCATTTGTAACGCTTCTCGTGATTGGGTTTGCTTCTACATGAAATCAGCATATCGTCCATATAATGAGGGCGGCGGCACGTCATGGGGAGGTTCTTCGGCAAGGGTCAAGGTGACGGTTGTGCCTTCGTCGGGGGAACTCTCGATATCAAGTTCGCCGCCGTGGGAATGCACGATACCGGAGACAATAAAAAGTCCCAACCCGACCCCCTCCCCAACCGACTTGGTGGTGAAGAAAGGTTTAAAGATCTGATCTTGGTATTCAGCGGGAATCCCTTCACCCTCGTCAATCACTTTCAACTCGAAAAGACGTTGGTTTGGGTTATGATCAACCCAAATGGTAATATCACCACCGTCAGGCATGGCGTCGCGGGCGTTGGTCAACAAGTTAATCAACACTTGCATGATTTGATCACGACTGCAAATCAAGGCGGGCATGTCATCGGCCAGTTTCGCGTTAATGGAGATATTGCTATGACCCAATTGATGTTTCGCGAGCAACAAGGTGCTGCTAATCAAATCCTCAACTTTTTGTTCGGTGTAATCTTCTGGCGAAGTGTGCGCGTAATACCGCAAAGATCGTACGATTTTGGCACATCGCGAAACGCCGTCTTGGACAATTTCCACTTGTTCTTGCAGAAAGGATTGATCAGCACAAACCTCCTTGAGATGCCCCAGCAAGTAGTCGCTTACGCTTTGCATGCCTTGAAGGGGCGAGTTAAGCTCATGAGCGACGCCCGTGGTCAACATGCCCAAATCGGCTAATTTTTGAGCCGCCATGGCCATTTTCTCTGCGCGCTCACGCTCGGCAATTTCTTGTTGAAGATCTGCGCTTCTCTCCTCAACTAGCTCCTCTAGATGCTCTTGATATACGATTAGCTTCTGTTGGGCTTTTTTTCGACTAGTGATGTCATGGGTCACGATTTGAATCGTACCTCTTTCCGTGTTGGGGATAAGGACCGAGTAGAAGTATCTTCCCCCTCGTTGATCTTCAAACCCAACTGTGCCCTTTTCAAACGCCTCCGAAATTAGTTTGGCGTATTTGCGCATTTTCTCTTCAGGGGTAATGATCGACTGTAAATGTCTGCCCACAAGTTCTTCTTTTTTATTCTTATACCCCAAACTTTTCGCCATGGCAGGATTACAAGTTATAACCCGGAAGTCGCGGTCTATCTCCAAAATCAAATCGGGAGAGTTGTTGACCAGGAGGCGATACTTTTCTTCTTCGTGTTTTAGTTTTTCGGTTAACGAACGGCTTTGGTCAAGGGATGTATTCAAATTGCGCAGAATCCCTGTTATTGCGGCAACGATTGTCAACCCCACAGAACCTAAAATTACACCAGTGGTCGTCCAAAGCGAATAATTATCGCGATCAAGCAAAGAGACGAGATGGGCATGAGGGTATTTTATCCAATGATAACGAAAGACTACTCCCCCCAATACCAACCAGCTAACCGCGCTAACAAGAGCAGCAATAATGCCTTCCTTGATCCCTAGAAATATTGCCGCGAAAGTAACCATGAACAATAGCCAAATGCGACCATCTCCAACGGTTGCCTTAAGTATACCCATAGAGATTCCGGCTACATAAAAAACAGCCAGAAATAGAAATGCCCGCAACCGGTAAGACTTCGGCTTGATCGCATACTTAATCCCAAGAATACCAATAAAATAGACAATTGCGCTAACAACGACAGTGTCCCATTCGTCTTCTTTCACAAAAGCGATCAACATTGTCGTAAAGGCAAAAATCCCAATTAGGACGCCTGCATTTAGCATCAATTCGAATGTATATTCGCGCCAGTTTTGAAGCGTCGCATCTTCTTCTGCATCAGGATGACTTAAGCCAAGTAACTTTTCTACAAACTGAATGGGTGTACGCGTTTTCATTCGTTCAACATGCCTCTGGGCTAGCTTTGTGTGTGGAGTGAATTTTTGCCGATATACTGAGCGCCATTGCAATAGTACTATAGGCACTAAGAATAAACAAGCCCGCCCTCCCCTTGCGTAGGGCAATCACATTACCTGCTCTTGAGCAAGCCTCTAGGGTGTTTTAGGTAGCGGGCTGCGTTGAGGTTGTGGTTATAATGACTATACGCAATGCCATCCAATAAAAAAAGCTCTGCGCAGGAAATCCTTCGCAGAGCAAGGGTCAATCGCTAAACTTTTGCCAACTTTATCCGGAGGATGTCAAAAACCGGGTAGCAAAGCTCGCAAAGCGAGGCTGCAATAATAGCAGTCTCCAAAACGCTCCCGCCATCTCGTCACGGTTACGGCGGGCCAAAAAATGGACCACGGCCGGGTTGATCAGCTCGACCATCCGGTCGTAGCCCTGGTTGCTCAGACGCTCCAAGAAAAGGCGGATGGTCCAATGCATGTCCAATTCTCGCTTCAAGGAGCGCAAAGCCTGTGAATACGGCTTGTCGTTCAAGATGGCATCGACCACGGCTCGCGCGCCCCAGAAGCCCGTCACCGTGCCGCCGACGGTCGTCACCTTGACCTGGCCCGCGGCGTCGCCAACCAGATAAACGGGCAAATCGCCCATCTGCCCCCAAGGGCGCAATCCCGGTCGATGCAGGGCCGCCTGCCCTACCTGGTAGGCCTCAGGCTCGAAGCCGTGTCTTTGCATGAAACGATCCAGGAGAGCACGCACATCGGCACCTTCCTCCCCTATCAAGCCAACCACGCCACGCGTTTCCGATTCGGGGATCAGCCAAAAGAAGAAGCGGGTTTCATCCACGTCAAACCAGACTTTGGTCACGGCGGGGTCGCAGTCACCGAGTTCGATCTCGGCCTGGGCCAGCGGTACCGTTGAAGGCTGCTCGATTCCGGCGAAAGCGGCCACAGCGCTGGAAGCGCCGTCAGCCCCAATGACAGCATCGGCTCCCACAGACAGAAATTCCTCTTTAGTACGGAAGTGGAGCTCTTCGCCTGTCACACCGGCAAATTGATGCCCCATGAACAGGGCCACCCCCGCCTCCCGCGCCTGCTCCGCCATGTAACGGATGATTTGATTCCGCTCCATGACAAGATCTGGTTGCCGCAAAGGAATCTCCACGCTGGCATTTATCGTCTCCACAGCCATGGTCGTGACCCGATGCAAAACGAGCTCCTCGGGGGCACCGTCCATGACCTTCTCAATATGAGGCGTAAGAATATAGGTGCGCCGGGCAGGGTCCAGGGTTTCCTGGCGCTCGAAGACACCGACACGAATACCCTCGCGGGCAAGCTGCTCGGCGGCGAACAATCCCGCCGAGGAGGCGCCGATGATGACGACGTCGAAGTGCAAAACTATCTCCTT
>CAZJBA010000045.1:0-2152 GCA_964544065.1 uncultured Anaerolineales bacterium
TCATCACCTAAGCCCTGTTCAGCTTCTTACCGAATTAAATTTTTAAAGTCCATAAGGGTACAGGCGGACTCAAAGTACACAAAGACGTTTTTAAGCTTTTCCTTCGTGCCCTTAGAGTCCTTCGTGGTTATCTTTTTTGGTTCTGACTCGTCCGAGTTAGGGCTTCTGAAACCCTAAAGGTCTTCTTGTTTTTCAACCGCTTTCCGAAGCCGTTCCTTCAGCTTAGCACGGCGTGCCTGGTACTCTTTTTCGGAGAATTCGCCCACTTTATAGAGATCATCAAGGGCGATAATAGCGTCCATCAACTCTTCGGCCTCCCTGCTCTGGGAAGCGGGTTTTTCTTTGTCGGGTTGCGAGCCCGAATCTTGTCGATTTCTCCACCAGAAGAAAACACCTACGGCGATCAAAATCATGCCCAGCGCAACGAGGCCGATTTGTGCGGCGGTATACGATGGGGAAGTTTCTTCACTCGGTGAGACTGAAGGCTCTACCTCGGTGATGTCATCCAGCGAGAACGATAGGCTGTCGCCAGCTTTTAAATCATTGGTGGAGTAGGTGTTGTATGTCGTCCCTTGCATGTCAAGGTCTTCTGCACGTTGGAACTGGTCACTCTCCAGTTGGGCCGCATCACCAGGAAGAAACACAATTGCCGATCCGGTATCGAGCGGGACAGGCATCTTCAGGCTAACACGGTCTCCCTGGTTGGGCAATTCAAAGCCAAAGGTGATTTCGTAGGGGCCGTCTGACGGGCGTAGATTGGTAACACCAAAGCCGCCTTCGGTTTGCATGTAGCGCAACTGCATGCTTTCCTGCACCTGTAAATTGATCGCATTTTGGGGTAGTTCCAGCTCAATGACTGGATCGCCTTCGTTTTCTGCGACCACGGTTTGGTCGCTCGGGTTGGATAGCAGCATCAACGCGATCACCTGTGTGCTGTTGGGGACAAATTCGACAAAAATATGCAATTGGTTGATCGCCAAGGCGGAGAGATCGCTGGTGGTGTCAAAGACGGCGATTTCGATGTTTGCTTCCTCCGTCTCCGTCGTGATTTCTGCCAGGGTGGAGCCGTAGCGCACGCCCCGGTATTGGGTGGCGGCCACATAAACACGCCCCGCCGGCATGGGGACATCTTCAAAAACAACCACGCCGTCCTGGGGGAGAGAGTGACTCTTTTCAAAGACGACTTGTTCTTGTTCATATCCATAAAGGATGACATTGGCCCCGATGGGAAGATCGCCCCCGGATTGGTTGATCACCTCCACCTGGATGATTCCGTTCCCGGGCGCGGGAGTCTCGGACTCAAGCAAGGCAGGTGCTTCCGCACCGGGGGCAGACTCCCGGCCCGCGGCCATCGCTACCTGGCTCCCCAGGCCCAACCAGAGAGAGAGACAAAGCAAAACACAAGCGTATAAAATTCTTTTCACGATCGCTCTCCTTTTCTGGTTTGTTGTCGGCGTGCTGCGATCATCGCTTCGAGGTCGTCGCCGGGCGCAGATGGCTTGTCTTCAAGAGCATCGAGTTTGCGAAGCACCTCCGCGCCGCGTTTTAGTAACTGTTTTCGCAAGACAGGATAATCTTCCGGGGGAATTTTCCCCAACTCGTGGTCGAAATCGAGTTCTTGCAGGGCTTGCAGGGCCCGTTCTCGCTCGGCTAACAAGGCAGCATATTGTCCCTCGGCCTCGGATTTGGCCTCGGTGTCATCTCCCAACAGGGGTTGGATGAGAACGAGCACCGTCAACGCGAGTAGCGCAAGGATGATGAAAATGGATCCGATAGACATAGTTTCTTCCGTTATTGGTCAAGCAGCGGATCGATCGCTGCGATGATGTCATCGAGTGATTGGAAGGGCCCGATTTTTGCATCGGCGAGGACACCCTCTTTGTCAATGATATAGGTCTCAGGCACGCCGCGAATGCGGAATGCCTGGGAGATACGGGTGCCCAAATCCGGGCCATTGGGATAAGTGATGTCAAATTTTTCTAAATAAGCCTGGGCCTCCGGTTCGGTGTCGACATAATCGACGCCCAGAAAGACGACCTCGCCGCTGTCCTGGTACATGCGCCAGGCTTCTTCCAACTCGGCGGCTTCTCGCTCACAGGGTTTGCACCAGGAGGCCCAAAAATTGAGCACGATGACTTTGTCGCCGAGTTCC
>CAZJBA010000045.1:2252-15200 GCA_964544065.1 uncultured Anaerolineales bacterium
GGGTTTGCACCAGGAGGCCCAAAAATTGAGCACGATGACTTTGTCGCCGAGTTCCCGGGAGGAGATTTCCTGTCCATCGAAGGTGGTCAAGACGAAGTCGGGGGCTTTCTTGCCGACCTGAATGGGCCCCTCTTGGGCGCGAATCAAACCGAGGCCGGCGATGGCCAGGAGCAGCAATAAGCCGCCCCAGGCCAGTATATGCCCCCACCTGGGCCCGGAGTTGGTTTGTCTCTCTTGGGGTTGGTTTGTCTTATTTTGTGATTGGTTCATGATTCTACTCCTGGTTTGTAGCCAGGTTCGTAGTCAGGTACGTAGCGAAGCGGAGTACCGTCCAACGCCACTCCGCTGGAAGGCGCTACGTGGCTTATTACTACAAGCTGCTGCGTCTAACTACGGCGTAATTCCTCTTCCAGGCGGGCGACGTAGGCATCATCAACGGAGTCCTCGGCGAGTGAGTCGGGCTCCTCCGCCTCGGTGGTTTGGTTTTGTAGCCCCTTAATCAGCAAGTAAGCTCCGGCCAGAAAGGCCAGCGGGGGGACGATGTAGACCAGCCAGTTGAGTCCCCGGCGGGGCGGCTCGGCCAGGACGCGGTCGCCGTATTGATCGACGAAATATTGCTTGATTTCTTCTTCACTCCAACCCTGGGCCAGTTTCTCGCGGATCAGTTCCCGCCATTGCACGCAGGCCTGGATTCCACAGGTATCGAGAGGGACGTTTTCACACACCGGACAATATAAACCCTCCGCAACGGCATTGACCTCATCGTCGCTGGGCGTGGGCTTCACTTCTTGAGCGCCAGCAGGGTGTACGGCACTCCCAGCCAACAAAACAAGGATGAAAAGGAAAGAAAAAGTTGTACGCTTCACAGTTACCTCAATCTAAACACAAAAACTACCCACTCCCCACTATCCACTGCCCTTCTTCCTATCCGGCCAGGCGGCTACGAGGGTGCCGATGACGAACATGCCCGAGCCGAGCCACAGCCACTGAACCAAGGGGTTGTGATAAACTTTGAAAGTGGCGCTCTCGGTGTTGATCTCGCGCCAGTCGACCAGCAGCACGTAGAAGTCGTCTTCGAGGGTGCTACGCACGGCAGGGATGGTCATCGATTGGCTGTGATCGTAGAAGAATTCCCGGCGGGGTGTGAGGGTGTTGATGGGTCGGCCATTTTTCTCCACGGCGATCACAGCTTCGGCCACGTTACGACCGTCGTTGGTGTCTGCCACGCTCAGCGATTGATAGGTAATGGTGTAGGCGCCCAGCGATAAAGATTCACCCTGACTCAGCGTGCCCTGGGTTTCGCTTTGGAAGAGCTCGATGCCGATGATGCCGATGGCCATCATGGCCATGCTCAGGTGGATCAGGTAGCCGCCGTAACGGCGGCGGTTTCGCCTGGTCAACTTCCAGATCGCCTCGAAGGGGTTTTCGCCGTGGCGTTTGACCCGAGCGCGGACCCCGCGCCAATATTCCAGCAGGGTGACGGCGATGACCAGCGCGATCAGGAAGAAGCCGATCAGCGCGACGGGATTGCGGATGCCGCCTAAGACAACAGCGATCAAGACGATCACCGCGGCGATGGTTGGTTTCCATACCGCGCGCCCCAGCGTTTTGAAGGTCGAGCGTCCCCAGGCAGAAAGAGGGGCGACCCCCATGAGCAAGAGCAATGCGGCCATCAGGGGAGCGTTGGCGCGCTCGTAAAAGGGCGGCCCGACGGTAACCTTTTGCCCCGTGACCAGCTCCGAGATCAGCGGGAAGATCACGCCCCAGAAGCAAACGATCAGGATGCCCATGAAGAGCAGGTTGTTGAACAAAAAGAGTGATTCGCGTGAGAGCATCGAGGTCATCTGCTCTTTGGCCTCCAGGTCGTCCCAGCGGCTGAGCAGCAACCACAGGGAAAGAGACAGTGTGAGGCCGATGAAGGCGAAAAACAGCGGGCCGACCGCGCTTTGGGCAAAGGCGTGCACGGACGAGAGCACCCCGGAACGGGTCAGGAAGGTGCCGAAGATGACCAGGCTGTAGGTCAAGATGATCAGGACCATGTTCCAACGCTTGAACATGCCCCGTTTTTCCTGGATCACCACCGAGTGGAGGAAAGCTGTTCCGGTCAGCCAGGGCATCAACGCGGAAATTTCGACCGGGTCCCAGCCCCAATAGCCTCCCCAGCCGAGCACATCGTAGGCCCACCGGGCACCCAGCACCAAACCCAGGGAGAGAAACAGCCAGGCCCACAGAGTCCAGCGGCGGGTGGCGCGGATCCAGCCGTCGTCGGTGTGCCGAGTGATCAGAGCGGCGATAGCAAAAGCATAGGGAATCACGAAGGCCACGAATCCGAGATAGAGTGTCGGCGGGTGAAAGATCATGCCGGGGTGCCGGAGCAGGGGGTTGAGACCCTGCCCATCGTTGGGGATGAACAGGACTGCGTTTTTCGGTGGGAATAAGCGGGTGGTTATTTTCCCCGAGGGCGGTAGCCACAAGCGGACAAAGGGGTTCTCGACGGTGATGCTTAAGCTCAAGAAGAAGATCAGGTTGACGAGACAAACGATGATCACCCAGGGAAGAAGCTCTCGGTCTTGATCCCATTTGCGCAGCGTGACCGCGGATGCAAATGCCGACATCGTCCAGGACCAGAAGATCAGTGAGCCGGCCTGTCCGCCCCATAAGGCAGTCGCTTTTAGATGGAGGGGCATGCTCCGGCTGGACACCGTGGTGACATAGACAACCTCGAAATGATCGCCGATGAGCAACAGGACGATGCTCAAGACTGAGATGGTCAGCAGGGGAAAGGTCAGCAGCATGGCATTGCGGGCACTCTGGATCCAGGTGAGCTGATTTCGCCGCAATCCGTAAAGTGATGCGCCAATGCCGTAAAGGGAGACAAAAAAGGTTATTGCTAAGGCACTAAAACCGAGGTTTGCGAGCATAGCGTTTTGATTATTCTTCTACTTGTTGGGGAACAGCTTCTTCGTACTTGGTGGGGCACTTGAGCAGCAATTCATCAGCGTGGAAGACGCCATCCGCGCCCAGTTGCCCGGTCATGATGGCCTGGGCCTCATGTTGCAGCAGGTCGGGCTTTGGCCCTTCGTGGATCACTTGCATACGTGGCACGGTAGAATCGTTCACCGTGTCGTGAAGCACCTGCGCCAAGCCGCCCTCGGCTTCGAGTTCTTTGTTGTCGCCGGGAACATGGGCGACGGTGAAGGTCAGGGTCAGGGTTTCGGGGTCGTACTGGATGGTCTCGCCGATGACAGCCCCTGAGACGCGTAAGTTGCGCCCCAGGACTTCGTCACCTTGAACGACGACTTCCTCCACGGTGAGGAAGTATTGGGCGCTGGCCTGGATAGACGATACCATTAGATAAATGATCGCCGCGGCGATGACGACGCCTCCAGCGATAAATTTGGCTTTATTGCCAAAACCGGTTGATTCTTGCTGTGTTGATGTCATTGCAATCTCCTGCATTTTTTGAAGAGAGGAGCAAAATTAAGTTCCCTCCTGTCAAAAAAGAGCGTACCAATATTAAAGATTTACTGGGATGAATGATAACATAGATCGATAGTTGACTCCAAACGAACAGATGTAATCTAGAAAGTCTACATCTAGAAGGTTAAATCAAGCAAAACGCTGGTTGAGCATACGATAGGAAAGATGAAAATCTATCAAGTGTTGCGCCAAAGATATCAGCATTCGCGAAGTATTCATGATCAAGACTTTGCTATCGTCGCGGGATTAGTTTGACAATGTCAAATTAGTCAATCGTCAAATTTGTGGCCAGATTGCTCAGAATGCTTTAGCCTAACCGTCTGTTTAAAAAAACAACTTCAGTAGGGCTTACATGGCAGCCTACCCTATCCTATCCTGTAGCAAGTCTATTCGCCCCCTGTGATTATCGGGTAGCCAGCCTGGTACCATGCTTCTAATCCACCTAACAAGGCATAGGTATGTTGAGGGTCGATACCTTTTTGGATCGCGACAAACGCCGCACGGGCGCTGGTTTGCTCAGCCGGTCAAGTGCAGTAGAAAATGAGCGCTTTGTCAGTTGGCAACTCATCGTGGCGTCCTTCCATCTCCGATAAAGGCAAAGAGAGAGCGCCCGATGCGCGTCCGGCAGAATAGGACTCGAACGAACGTGAATCAATCAGTACCGCTTCGCCATCATCCAGTAGGGACTTGGCCTGCTCGACTGATATGCGTTGCACATCTTCTTCGGTTTGCATATTCAAGGAAGGCTGGCCAGCTTCAGAAATCGAGCCAGAGCGACAACCAGCCAACACGATGATAAGGGCAAAAAAACTGAGTGAGATGATCCATTTTTTCATATATGGGCTCCATTCCATGTTAGGTAGTGGTAACAAAGTTAGTGATGACGGTCATTAACTTATGCCAGCGCAGGTAGGTGTAACGCACTTCTGCAGACTGATTTCAGGTGCGCTGCACGTCCAAAGCGTGCGTTGCACCTGAAATCAAGGGCCTCTCGGAAGTGCATCGCACCTTAACGTTAACGTAACGACATTGAGCGGTGTCTCCCTCGCAAGATGCTCTCGGTGGTATGCTCCTTCGAGCAGGCTTCGCGCTCCCCGCCGTCTTCGGCGGGGAGCATTAAGGTGGCGGTTTTCGTTTACGTGGAAGTGTTGACTTTGACCGGTTGTCTTTTCGTCAGTCGTACTGCTATGTAGATAACGGACAAATATAGAAAATATGTAGACGTTTCGAGCAGAGATGGGTTGCCGTTGTACCCAAAGAGCGCTTTGAAAAAAGCGCCTCCTGTGCTGTCTTCATCGAAAATATGATTGATATCCCAAACATGTTCAATTACGGTGGGAAGCAGCGCGGCTTCTTGAAGTTCGTGGATGCCATGGGCCATGAGGCCAGCGGCAAAGAGAATTAAAAGGACGCCCGTGACGCGGAAAAAAGCGCGCACGTTGAGGTTCTTCTCGGCTGCAAACAATAGCCACCCTAGCAAGGCTGCAACGAGCAGACCCAGCCCTCCGCCGGTAAGCGTTTGGGCGGGCGATGCGTTGAAAGCGGCTGCGGTCAGAAAAAGCACTGTTTCAATCCCTTCCCGTACAACAGCAAAATACGCCACGCTGAACAAGGCCCAGGCGCTGCCCACAGTGACAGCTTGGCGAACATCCGCTTCCAAATCCGTCTGGATTTGCCGACCCTGGCGTTGCATCCAGAAGATCATCCAGGTCAGCACGCCGCCTGCTAGAAGCATGGCGATGCCTTCGAAAATTTCCTCTCCGCGGCCCTCGAAGGCTACCCCAAGGGCGTTGAGCGTTAAGGCTGCGATGATGCTAGTGACAATAGCTGCCAGCACACCAGCCCACACAGGCCGATTTTTATCGCTTTGTTCCAACTGGCGTAACACGCCTAAAACAACCCCCACGATTAAGGCAGCTTCCAAGCCTTCGCGCAAGGTGATTAAAAAAGATGCAAACATAACAGTTTTCTCCTTATTCTTCTATTATCTCCTCTTGGAGAAGATGATTCTTTGTAGATAAGTCTTTTAAGGTGATTTTTTCAAGTTCATCCTGAACCAACGTTGAAAGATGATCCCAGAGCGGGTAGGTTAAACATGAACCAATTCGATCACATGCGTTACCGTCGTCTGGTGTTAGGCAATGAACTAGCGTAATAGGCCCTTCGACGACCCGAACGATATCGTAGGCGCTTATTTGGGCGGCATCGCGAGTGAGCAGGTAACCGCCCCCAGGCCCCATAACGCTTTCGACGAGCCCGGCTGCGCTGAGCTCCCGAAATAACTGAGCCACATAGCCAGCCGAAATTTCCTGTCGATCGGCAATGTCCTGGCGCGAGACGGGCCCATCCACATTGTGGGTAGCCAGATCGACCATCGCCCGCAGAGCATATCGTCCTCGTGTTGAAATACGCAACATAGCGATCTCCTTTGGGATTGGATTTTATAATAGTTTAGCAGAATAGTCAACTATTTGCCGGGTTGACTTTAGGAATGGTGATTAAATAACTTTCCCATCAGCGTCTGATTTCCCATTCTCAAATCGAACCTTTGTTCGTATAATATGGACCCTCAACTTGCTCTTGAAAACGTTTTGAACTCAGAGAACTGTACCTATGGAATTCAAATTACACGCCCCCTTCCAACCGACCGGCGATCAACCCGAGGCGATTCGTCAGCTCAAGACCGGGCTTGACCAGGATATGCGCCATCAAGTCTTGCTCGGCGCTACCGGCACGGGCAAGACCTACACGATGGCGAACATCATCGCCTATTTTGATAAGCCCACTTTGGTGATTGCCCACAACAAAACCCTGGTCGCCCAGCTTTATTCGGAGTTCAAAGATTTCTTTCCCGAGAATGCCGTCGAGTATTTCGTCTCCTACTACGATTATTACCAGCCGGAAGCCTATGTTCCCCGGCGCGATCTCTATATCGAAAAGGATGTCGATATCAACGAAGAGATTGAACGACTCCGCCTGGCGGCGACCACGGCGCTGATGTCCCGCTCCGATGTGGTCATCGTCGCCTCCGTTTCCTGCATTTACGGTCTCGGCAGCCCCGAGGCCTACGGCAAGATCGTCATCGATCTGGAAGTGGGCAAAAGCTACCGCCGCACCACCCTGCTGCGCCGCCTTGTCGAGAGCCAGTACACCCGCAACGACGTCGATCCCAAGCCGGGCACGTTCCGGGTGCGCGGAGACACGCTGGAAGTCGCCCCGGCCTACGAAGACCAATATGTTTACCGGGTCAGCTTCTGGGGGGATGTGATCGAGCAAATCACCGAGGTCAATTACATCACCGGCGAGATTCGCCGCAAAATGGAGCAGGTTTCGATCTATCCGGCCAAACACTTCATCACCGAGGAAGAGAAGCAAAAAAAAGCGGTTGAAGATATCGAAGCCGAATTGGAGCAGCAGGTCGCCTACTTCGAGGACAACGAGCAACTCCTCGAGGCCCAACGCATCGAGCAGCGCACTCGTTACGATCTGGAGATGCTGCGCGAAGTGGGCTACTGTTCCGGCATCGAGAACTACTCCCGTCACCTCGACCAGCGGCCTGCCGGCTCGCCTCCCTGGACGCTGGTTGATTATTTCCCCGACGAGTATCTGCTGATCATCGACGAATCCCACATGACGGTGCCGCAAATCCGGGCGATGTACAAGGGCGATCGCTCACGGAAGTCCACCCTGGTCGAGCACGGCTTCCGTCTCCCCTCCGCGGTGGACAACCGCCCGCTCAAGTTCGACGAGTTTGAGCGCCGGATGGGCTACACGGTGTATACCTCGGCGACGCCCGGCCCCTACGAGTTGGAGCACGCCGGGCAGGTGGTCGATCAGATCATCCGCCCCACAGGGCTGGTTGATCCTGAGATTGAAATTCGTCCCATCGAGGGGCAGGTCGACGATTTGATCGGCGAGATCTACGCCCGGGTGGAGAAAGGCCAGCGCGTCCTGGTGACCACCCTGACCAAGCGGATGGCCGAAGATTTATCCGACTATCTGATGGAGATGGGGGTCAAGGTGCATTATCTTCACTCCGAGATAGACACCCTCGAGCGAGTCGGGATTCTCCGGGATTTGCGTCTGGGCGTCTTCGATGTGGTGGTGGGCATCAACCTGCTCCGGGAGGGGCTGGACCTTCCCGAAGTTTCCCTGGTTGCCATCCTCGATGCAGATAAGGCGGGGTTCCTACGTTCGGATACAGCTTTGATCCAGACCATTGGGCGGGCGGCCCGTCATGTGGAGGGGAAAGCGATCATGTATGCCGATGAGACTACCGACGCCATGCGTGCTGCCATCGATGAGACCGAGCGCCGCCGTGAGAAGCAGCTTGCCTACAACGAGGAGCACGGCATTGAGCCGGTCAGTATTTACAAAGATATTCGCGACTTGACCGACCGGGTCAAAGAACGCGCTGTAGCAGAAGAGCAGGCCCCTTACAACGTAGATGGTGCCTCGATGCTGCCGCAAGATGAGTTGAAGGCAATTCTCGCCGACATGGAAGAGCAGATGAAAACCGCGGCTGAAAACCTCGAATTCGAGAAAGCGGCAGCCTTGCGCGATCAAATTTTCGAGATCAGAGAAATCTTGGCCGAGGAGGGGGATTATAAACCCTGGGAGCGAATCCGTCTGCTTGCGGGGGAGTCCTAAATCAAACATCCGCAGTCTTCAAGACTTCGGATGTTTTGATCATGTCAAGATATCAAGAACTCACTTTGCTGAGGCACGGGTTATCTCGATGCCATCTCGCTGAATGTTGCGATAGAGGCCCGTTTGTAGCTCTTCCAGGCGCTGCCAGTGGGCCAGACCCCAAACCCGCGTGGAGAGGTAGAGCCCATGCTCCAGCCACACATCAGCAGCAATGTATCGAACTTTTTTCTGTATTTCAGGGGTGGTTTCTTTAAAGAGAATAGCGAGATCAAGATCCGAATCCCGGTGGGCATCTCCGCGTGCGCGCGAACCAAATAAGAATACGGAGAGCAATTGACCTCCCATTTCGGCTTCAAGTCTCCGTAGAAATGCCTCTATTGATTGTCGTTCTTGTTGGTTGAGAAAAACGAGTTCTTTTTGCATTTGTTTTACTTGTCACTCTCCCGAAAGTATTCCTCGACCCGGGCAACAAATTGTTTGGCATCGTCTAGAAGAATCTCGGCTGTTCCCTGTTTGGCAGTGTAGATCATATCGTAATCGCTATCCAAGCGCGCCTCAAAGGCATGATCAATCATTTGGGCGTACTCTTTTTCGATAAGACCCGTTTTCACAAAATGTTGGCCAAATGCGGCGTGAACCCCTGAGTGTTTGCTTCGGTAAATCTCTTTGCTGGCCAAGAGTGCGCTGGCTGCATAAAACATAGCATAATATGCCCGGGAGACCACCACATGATAATAGCCTAAATCCAGATTATCTTGGGCGGTTTTTAGATCGCGACGGGCATTTTCTAAATATAACCGAATTTCAGCGGAGCCAATATCCTCATCCATGACTACATTATAGCGTTAAATCGGTTGTTTGCTGATCCGAATCGGTTTTCAGGGGGTTTGACCAAAAGTTCGATTGCAGCTTTCCTCAATCCAAGGTTCCATAGATAGCCAAATCTACCAATCCCGTGTTACCACCGCTGCTGCGAACCACATCGAAGCGCAGCGATTTGGTTTGGACATCAAGATCAAATCGGTAGGCTTGCTCGGCATCAGGCAGGGTGAATGGCCCCAAAATTTCGCCAGAGTCCGTCGTCAAGGTGAATTCGAAGGTCTGGGCGGTGCCGTCATTCATCGTGCGCGTCCACACTTCCACGGCGTGGAGTTGGGCTTTTTGGGCCAATTCGACTTCCAAATAGGCGTCATCGCCATCGCCATTGGAAGACCAGGCTGTGCCGCGGTTGTCGTCGATGGCCTTGTTGGAGCCCCAAGTTTCATCGTTGGCCGCCCCGCCGAAATTGCTGCTGACTTCGAGAACCTGCGCGCCAGCTTCCAGGGAGGCCAGGTTTGTCTCGGCAGTGTCGGGTTCAGATTGGGTGCGAAACGTCAACTCTTCGCTGATGTATAGTGTCCCGTCCGGCGCGGTTCCCTGCACCCGGACGTGATACTCGCTATCCGGTTCAAGCCCAACCAGCAAAGGCCGGTGATCGATGGTCGCCCCTCCGGCCATGTCGGGGTCGGTGGCGATCAGGCCGTATGCCGCCGTTTTGCCGTAGACCACGGAGCAAGCCAGCGGGATGCTAGATTCAAACGTCAAAACAGCATCCTTGTCTGTGATGTCGATGATTTGGGGTGGGTCGTTTGCCGTCACTTCTTCCAGGGGCAGAATCTCATAGTTTGCAGCCGGCTGTGATTTTGGTTGGGTTGTCCCGCAGGCGACCAACCCAGCCGATAGGACGATCAAAAAGAGAATGGGAAAAGATAATTTTGTTCGCATCGTTTCTAAGCTCCTCATTTTCTGAGATGAGTTTCGTTTTTTATGACGCTCCTTTGCCCTGATTCCTTACCGAATTCTACCTCGAAAAGTTCACCAGATCTCCATTTCTTCTTCACAACTTCTTCACAAGTTCGCGTTATCCTTTCTGCACAGTCAAAATGACCGGGGAGCCTTCCCCGGTCGGCAAGAAAAAAGAAAGGAGCACGAAATATGAAGAAAACATTGATTGGTATTTCCGTTGTTGGTGTCCTTATCATCGCCTTGGGGGTTGTTGGTTATGCTTATGCACAGGAAACCACGCCGCCCGCCCCACCTTCCGATGGTGAGTATGGAACTGGTTTTGGCTACAGAGGGGCTCGTGGCCGGGGCATGATGGGTTGGGACGGTGAATATGGTCCCTTGCACGAGGTTATGAGCGCTGCCATCGCTGATGCCCTGGGCATAAGCGTGGAAGAACTGGAAGCTGCTCATCAAGCAGGCGAAACGGCCTGGGACATCGCTCAAGAACAGGGCTTAACCGAAGATGAATTCCGTCCCCTCATGTTCGCTGCCCGGGAGACCGCCCTCGAGCAAGCTGCCCAGGATGGCCTCATCTCCCAGGAACAAGCCGACTGGAAGCAAAGCCGCTGGGACTACAAGCAAGAAAACGGCTTTGGCCCCGGATCGGAAAACTGTGACGGTGACGGGCCTCATGAACGTGGTCGTAAGGGTGGGGGCAGGCGCTGATAAGAGCCATGGACAGTAATTCGTGAGATACATAGTGGGTAGTGACATGTCACTACCCACTTTGCGTTATAATCGTATTGGCGTAACATCCTTATTTCTGGACCCGCAAGGAGCAAAGCGTCCCTCAACAAATGACGACTATTCTGATCATCGAAGACGAACCTGAACTGGTCAAGGTGCTGCGCTCCTACCTGGAGAAGGCCAACTTTGAGGTGCTGGCGGCCTACCGCGGCGACGCTGGGCTCTCCACCTGGGAGCAGCAACACCCCGACCTGGTGCTGCTCGACCTTAATTTGCCCGGCATGGACGGGCTCGATGTCGCCCGCCAGATTCGCCGCCAGGGCGACACACCGATCATCATGCTGACAGCGCGCGTTGAAGAAGCCGATCAATTGATCGGCTTGGAGCTGGGCGCCGACGATTATGTCACCAAGCCCTTCTCGCCGCGGGTTGTGGTCGCAAAAGTGCGGGCCGTGCTGCGCCGCTCGGAATCGAAGACCAGCCCCCGGCAAATCCTGCGCGTCGCCGATGTCGAAGTTGATCTCGACGCTCACACGGTCACCCGCACCGGGGAAGGGCTCGATCTCACCCCCACCGAATTCGATTTGCTCGCCACCCTGGCTGCCCAGCCGGGGCGCGTTTTCTCGCGGATGCAATTGCTGGACGCAACTCAGGGAGAAGCCTACGAAGGCTACGAGCGCACCATCGACGCCCACATCAAGAATCTGCGCGCCAAACTCGAGCCCAACCCCAAAGAGCCCCGCTACATCGAAACCGTCTTCGGAGTCGGCTACCGCTTCGCCCGTCCCTAACCCTAACCTCCTAACCCCCTAACCCCTTCCATGCGCCTCCGTCTGATTCTCTCCTTTGCCCTCATCGTCGTCATCGCTGTCGCCAGCTTTGCCATTATCGTGCGCGTCAACACGGCCCAGGCGGTGCGGACGTTCATGTTTCGCGGCGGAACGGCGGGGGTCGAATCCGTGGTGTCGGGTTTAGAGCGTTATTATCAACGGCGCGGTTCCTGGCAGGACATTGAGCAAAATTTCGATTCGTACCTCGAAAGCCGCGGTGGTGGTTCGTTTGGGGCTCGCTGGGGTCGTAATAACGAAGATCGCCACATCGATCAAAGGTTGCGCTTGTTTAATTCCGAGGGGCGATTGCTGCTCGATACCGGCGGATCGGATTCGGGTGGCCGGGCCAGCTCGGACATATTGGAACAAGCCATCCCGCTCGAAGTCGAGAATCAGGTTGTCGGTTATTTGCTCACCGAGAGACGGCTACAATTTACCCCCGCCCACGAGCAGGCTTTGCTCACCCGCTTGAATCGTTCTGCCCTGGCCGCTGCCATCATCGCCGGAGTGGTCGCTCTGGTGCTGGCCTTATTGCTTGCCTATCGTTTGTTGCGGCCCGTTCAGGATTTGACCCGGGCAGCTACGCACATGGCCGAGGGAGATTTGAGCCAGCGGGTGACCGTGCGCGGGGATGATCAACTTGCCACGTTGGGACGCACTTTCAACACCATGGCTGCATCCTTGCAACAGGCGGAAGATCGCCGACAGGCTCTAACGGCCGATATCGCCCACGAACTGCGCACACCCTTGGCAGTTCAACGCGCCCATCTTGAGGCTTTACAGGATGGCATCTATGACCTGACCCCGGAGAATCTGACTTCCATTCAGGAACAGAATCAGGTCTTGACTCGTTTGGTCGAAGATTTGCGCACGTTGGCGTTGGCCGACGCGGGTGAATTATCCTTGGAACGCACACCCACAGATTTGGCTGCCCTGCTGGAGCGAGTGGTGACTCGTTTTTCACCTCAAGCAGGGGAGCACGGCGTCAACCTGGACCTGGCCTTGGAAGAATCAACCCTGACGCGTTCTCTCGACCCCCAGCGGATTGAGCAAATCTTGAACAACTTGCTCAGCAACGCCATCCGCTACACGCCGGAGAACGGTACGGTCTTCGTGCGGCTGACCAGAGAGGGGGACGAGGTTCTCGTCACCGTTCGCGACACCGGCCCCGGCATGCCCGAAGAGGCCTTGCCTCATCTCTTTGATCGCTTCTACAAAGTGGATAAATCACGCCGCCAACACAGCGGCACCGGGTTGGGGCTTTCGATTGCCCGCAAGCTGGCCCAGGCCCATGGCGGCGATCTGACCGCCTCGAATCACCCGGAGGGCGGCGCGGTCTTCACCTTGCGACTTTGCTGATCAAAAAGTCAAGGAGTTCACGCCGTTTGGAATTTTTCCGCTCAGGCAGATAACCAAACTTGGCCATTTCTGGTAAGATTAAGCCTCTCACCAATATCAATTATCGCGATAGGAGCAG
>CAZJBA010000045.1:15300-19744 GCA_964544065.1 uncultured Anaerolineales bacterium
CCATTTCTGGTAAGATTAAGCCTCTCACCAATATCAATTATCGCGATAGGAGCAGCAGACATGCAAGAAAAATTCAAGCAACTCAAGACGATCTTGGCAGAAATCAGCGATTTAGAAGCTGCCGGCGCGGTCTTAGGCTGGGACCAGCAAGTCAACTTGCCGCCCGAGGGCAACCAGGCCCGCGGCCATCAACTGGCTACTCTCCAACACCTGATTCATCAAAAGTCCACCACCGATGAACTGGGGGAGCTGTTGGACGATCTCGCTGATAAAGCCGCGGACCTTGATCCCGACTCGGACGAAGCCCGCATCATCAAGGTCGTCAAACGAAACTATGATCGCGACAAAAAGATTCCCGCTGCTTTTACAGCCAAATTTGCCAAAGTCACATCCGATGCTTTTGAAGCCTGGCGACAAGCCCGCGGCGAGGACGACTTCTCCAAATTCGAACCTCACTTGGAAAATGTGGTTGATTTGGTCAGGCAGTACGCCGAATTCTTCGCCCCTTACGAGCATGTCTATGATCCCTTGCTTGATCGTTTTGAGCCGGGCATGAAAACCAGTGAAGTCAAAGCCATCTTCGAAGCCTTGCGGCCTCAGCAAGTTGAGTTGATCGAAGCCGTCGCCGAGCGCCCTCAGGTGGATGATTCCTTCTTGCATTTAAAGTATGACGAGCAAAAGCAATGGGATTTTGGCGTCGAGGTGATCGGCCAATATGGCTACGATTGGGATCGCGGCCGCCAAGATAAAGCCCCCCACCCCTTTACGACCAGCTTTAGCGTCGACGATGTCCGCATTACCACTCGCGTAGATGAAGATTTCCTGCCCTCGGCGCTGTTCAGCACCCTGCACGAGTGCGGCCACGCCCTTTATGAGTTAGGCATTTCCCCGACGCTCGAACGGACCCCCTTGAGAAACGGGGCCTCCCTGGCGCTGCACGAGAGTCAATCTCGCCTTTACGAGAACTTGGTTGGGCGTTCGTTGCCCTTCTGGGAGCATTTCTATCCCCGTTTACAGGAATATTTCCACTCCCAATTGGGTGAGGTTGATCTGGACACCTTCTACAAAGGGATCAACCGGGTGGAGCCCTCTCTGATCCGGGTAGAAGCCGATGAAGCCACCTACAACTTGCACGTCATGCTGCGCCTGGAACTGGAGATTGCCATCATGGAAGGCGCGCTGGAGGTGCCCGACTTGCCCGAAGCCTGGAACGCCCGCATGGAAGAATATCTTGGCGTGACGCCGCCCAGCGATGCCGATGGCGTCCTCCAGGATGTGCATTGGTCCAGTGGCCTGTTTGGATATTTCTCCACCTACGCCCTTGGCAACCTGATCTCGGTACAATTGTGGGAGGAGCTCACAGAAGATTTGCCCACCATCGACGAGCAAATCCGGGATGGCCAATTTGAGCAATTACTCCAATGGATGCGGTCTCACATTCACACCCACGGCCACAAGTTTGAGCCCCAGGATTTGGTTCAACGGATCACCGGCTCCAAGATCGACGCTGAGCCTTACATGAACTACCTGGAGTCCAAATATCGAGGCATTTACAATTTTTAGTCTTGATTGTCTCCCTTGCGCATCAGCCCCCGGTGGATCATCCTGCCGGGGGTTTTGGTTTCCTCTTGAGATCGCGACGATCTTGCTTCATGATACAATAAACATGTTTTCAACCATCAAGATATCGACAAGTGAGAGGAAGCAATGGCAAAAGTTCTGTTTATCGATGACGATTTCTTCACCCTGGAAACCTATTCGAAAATGGTCTCTCTCTACGACCATAACGCCTTGATGGCGGATAAGGGACAACAAGCTTTGATAATGGCTCGCGAAGAATCCCCTGATTTAATCATTTTGGATCTGAGCATGCCCGACATGGATGGTTTTGCCATTTTGAAGCACTTGCGGGCGGACGAGCTTACAGCCGAGATACCCGTCGTTGTGGTGACGGCCAGCCGTGACGAGTTTGCCAAACGAGTCAAGCAGGAAGGGGCCCAAGGTTTTGCAGCCAAACCCCTGCGGGCAAATGAACTATCTGCCCTGATTGATCAATATGCGCTTTCGTCGTAGTCTGTCCTATTGGGTTTGCTTGCTCGTGTGGGGAGGGCTGGCCGGATGTGCAGGCCTGCAAGTTGGCCCCGAGATGCCCACCTTGTTCCCAACGGAACAGCTTCCCACGGTGATTGCCTTGACGGCGCAAGCTGCAGCGACCCAGAATCCTGCACCGGCCAACGACATGGCTGAAAGCGGCGTTTCTGCGGGCACATCTGCGGCAACCGGCCAGGCGATGCTTACACCCAGCCCGAGCCTTTCCCCTACGCTGACGCCCACGCCGACGGCCCAGCATTCTCCCACCCCAACGCTGACTCCCGCGATGGTGTTCCCTGAAGCGGACATACAAATCACCAATCCGGGCCCACTCTCTAAAGTGGTTTCTCCCTTCACGCTGACCTCCCATCTGCTCCCGGGAGAGACTCGAACTGCCGAAGCGGCCTTGTGGGGCGAAGATGGCCGCTTGATCTATCGGCGCCTGTTTGTCTTCCATTCCGTGAACGAACGCACCAGCATCGCCACCAAGGTATCCTTTGAGACCCCTGCCGTTGCTGAGACGGCTCGACTCGTCATTCAAGTCAGGGATGAACATGACCGGGTCATTTCTCTTGCTTCCCTGGATTTGATTTTACTTGCTGAGGGTGAAGCGGATTTGAACACCCCCGGCGATCATCTCGCCCCTATCGTGATTGACGAACCGGAGGAAAAGGTGTTGATTCAAGGAGGTCAACTCGAAGTATCTGGCTGGACTCGTATGATGGAGGAGCATAATCTGGTGGTGGAGTTGGTCGCCGCTGATGGACGCGTGGTAGGCTCCCGTTTGGCCAATGTCGCTCCCGGGCCGGGAGGCGAGCATGCCCCTTTTGTGGCTGAAGTCCCTTTTCAGGTCGATGCCCCCACCTGGGCGCGGGTGACCGTTTCCGAGCGAGCCGGGCGTAGCGCTGCCATTTTGCAGCTTGATTCAATCGAAGTGTTGCTCAGCCCGTAACAGCAATGAATTCCCCTTTGAAAAACGCCTCGAAAAAAACGCGAAAATCCGATCAAGCAGATCTGCCCGATAAGGGCTTAAACCGCCCGCGTTCCTTCAAACGGGTTCTGACTCTCATCGCTTTGAGCCTGTTCGCGGTTTTGTTAAGTTGTCTTGGCGCTGTGGCTGCTGTGGAAGTCTGGCCCTCTCTTGGCGCCCAGGTCGCCAACCATCTTCGCAACCTGGTAGGCCCCCGGCCGGTCGCCTGGCTTGAAGCGGTCGTGTTCCAGGTTCAAGATGCAGGCAAACATTGGCGCTACCGGTGGGGCCTCGAACAAGCCAAGTCCCCCTGGGGAACCCCCTCGAAGCCGACACCTTCAACGCCGTCTTCTCGCGAGACACAGACACCAACGCCCCTTCGTCTGTCACCAACTCCATTGGCCACTCCGGCGGAGCAACCTGGAGATCAGCCTGCCGAAGCGGCCATCAGCCCTACCCCCTATGTCTGGCAACTCTCCCCCCTAACGCCGTTTGGCTCCATGGACGGGGAGGGAGTCTGGCAGCCCTACCTGCATGATCAGGAGGGCAGGGTGGTGGCCGAGCGCACGTTTTTGCAGCCGGACCCGGAGCGCCCCTACACGATTGTGGCAGTTGTGGCCTTTGATTTGACCCGCACCCGGCTGCGCTTCGTTCTGGGATTCAACGAACCCTCCCTGCCGGAGGGGCCCAAGGGCGATGGCTTGATTCCGGAAGAGCACCGCCAGGCCGGTGTCTTGTTGGCCGCCTTCAATGGGGGCTTCAGGGCGGCCAATGGCCACTTTGGCGCCATGGCGGGCGGGGTTGAAGCGCTGCCCCCGATAGATGATTTCGCAACCGTTGGAATCTACCGCTATGGGGAGGTTCGAATCGGAAATTGGGGCCAGGATATTGTCGATACACCGGAGCTAGAATCGTGGCGGCAGAACTGCCGCTTGATCATTGATGATGGGGAAATATCTCCACGGGTGTACAACGATTCGGTCACGGATTGGGGCGCATCGATCAAAAATCAGATCGTCACCCGCCGCTCCGGCCTGGGGCTGGATCAAGAAGCCAAGACTTTGTATTATTTCGCCGGTCCCAGCCTGAGCATGCCCGCCCTGGCAGATGCCATGTTAACCGCCGGGGTGGAACAGGGGATGCTGCTGGACATCAACAACTTTCAAGTTCATTTTACAGCCATTCGTCCCGAACAGGGGGAGCTGGTCGCCGAACCGCTGCTGCCCGAGGAGATGTTCGATCAAGTTGATCGTTATTTAGGCCCCTCACCGGTTGATTTCTTTTACCTGACATTGCTCGAGCGCGATTGATCCGTTAGATACCACCATCTCCGTCCATGTCAGGATCACCACAAATTCCGTTAGAACCAGGTGTTTTTTAATC
>CAZJBA010000046.1:0-19403 GCA_964544065.1 uncultured Anaerolineales bacterium
GGATCGGCATCATGAACATCATGCTGGTCTCGGTGACGGAACGCACGCGCGAGATTGGCTTGCGCAAAGCCATGGGCGCGCGTAAAGTGGACATCCTGACGCAATTCCTGCTGGAGGCAATCGTACTCAGCCTGGCGGGCGGCGCCATCGGCATCGCCCTGGGCGTGGGCATTGCCCGCCTGGTGGACACATCGGGCGTAACGAACGCCATCATCACGCCCGACGCCATCCTGCTGGCGGTCGGTTTCTCGGTAACGGTCGGTCTGTTCTTCGGCATTTACCCGGCCAATCACGCCGCCGGTTTGAAACCCATCGAGGCGTTGAGGTATGAGTGATACATCTGATCGATTAAGGAAATCAACATGTCATCAATTCTTATCTGGAGTACGTATATCATCGCGTTCGGTGCGTTAGGCGTCCTGACGCTGCGCGACCGCGCCAAAGCCAAGCAAGCATTGAAAGTCGCCGCTAAGTCATTCATCGGGATTTTCCCCAGTATGCTGGCTATTGCGGTTTGATCGGTCTGCTGATCGGTGTCGTGCCGCCGGAAGTCATCTCCTGCTACCTGGGACAGGGCGCCGGCTGGTGGGCGACGGTCACTGCGCGCCAGCGCCGGTATTGCCACTATTGCGGTTTTTCCTACCGCCTTGGTGATGGTCAGCACGGTGACGCTGCCGCTGGAAATCGAAAAACTGGGCAGCCATCAAAATCCCGCAACTGCTGGTCGAAACCAAATTCCTGGGACCGTCCTTCATGCTCGTGCAATTGGCGCTTACCGTGCCTGCCGCCATCCTCATGGGCTGGCTGCTCCAAACAGGGATCGAGCGCAGCGGCGGATTGGATATTGATTCGACCGGATTCGAAAATGTTTTATAAGAGATGTTTCAAGGCAAAAGGAGAAACCAATGATACAAATGATCGAAACTAATTCAATGAGGGAAAATTCCCTCCCCAGTGTACTCTCCAGCCCATTGTTGGATGCCGGCAAGGCGCGCGCTTTGCTATTGAGCCTGGATGCAGCCCAGTCGGTTGCCCCCTGCCAGATGCCCTTTCTGGTGTTATATTATTTCATCGAGGGACAGGGGCAGATGAAGGTCGAAGACGAGCAGGCTGAATTTCATGCGGGTTCAGTCACCGCGGTACCGGCTGGCGTTGTCCGCAGTATTTCCGCCAGTCATCAGACACGCGTGCTGGTAGTGCAGATTCCGTAGTTCAAGTCCTAAGTAAGTCTTTGAAAATTTCTTTATATTTCCAGACTACATCACTTATCTTTGTTGTGCGAAGCGTCTCCTGACCGAGCACCTGAAGTGACCGAAGGTCTCCCATCTTGGGAAAAATGTGGATCGCCGATCTGGAGACCTACGGTCAGGGCAAGATGGCTGGTCAGGACACAGCCATATCTCGATTTGTGTGTGTCTAATTCTATAAAGATACTTTTGCTTACCTACTTAGTCACCTATCCCTGAAAGTGATCGGTGACTAGTTGAAAATGTACAAATGCTCTTCTCGGCTCATGCCGAGTTTGACTGCTTTGTCAAAAGTCCAAATCTTTTAGATGTATCTCATATGTTTGAAGCCTTGTTGCGAAGAGACTGGGATGGCAACCTCGCGCCCTTCGGGGACTTCTTAAGGAATTATAGATGACTAAATCACGCCCCCGGTTTTTGAAGTGGCTGTTTGCCATTTTAGGGATTGTACTCGTTGCGGCAATCCTTTGGGGAATCCAATGGGCAACCTATGCCAGGCCACCACTGCCCGCGGCCATCGAAGCACTTGAAAGCGATGATCAGGTTCAGATCATAGACGAACCTTGGCTGACGTTTACGCCCAAACGAAACACGCCAACCACAGGGTTTATCTTTTATCCAGGGGGCAGGATTGATCCGCGCGGGTATGCAGCCTTGATGCGTGAAATCGCATCAAATGGCTATCTGGTTGTCGTTCCGGAAATGCCGATCAATATGGCCGTATTCAATCCAAATATCGCCAGTGAGATCATTGATTATTACCCGGCTATCAATCATTGGGTAATCGGTGGTCACTCGGTTGGGGGAGCGATGGCGGCCCAATACACATCGAAACATGCTGATGTCATTGATGGATTGGCAATTTGGGCATCTTATCCCCCCAATAGCGCAGATCTTTCCAATCTCGATATCCCAGTTGTTTCGATTTACGGAAGCCGCGAAGTGAGGGTAAACGATACCAGCGTGGGAGAGCGCAAACACCTACTCCCTGAAGATACGATCTATATTCGCATCGAGGGCGGCGACCATCATCAGTTTGGTTCCTACAAGATCAATCCCGCCGACCACTTGGCCACTATCAGTCGAGAAACGCAACATGAGCAAATCATTGCAGCAACCCTGCCAATACTTGAGGCCGTTTCAAGATAAAACTTTACGTTTCTCCACCGCCGCTTTTCTGGCAGCCTTGTTGCTCCGTCCACGCTCGTGAGCGGAAAGCACTTGTTTACGGATACGATAAGTGAGCGGCGTAACTTCCAATAGCTCATCGTCGCCCAGATACTCGATCGCTTCTTCAAGGCTCATCTGCCTGGGGGGTGATAATCGCGTTTCGATGTCCGCGCTGGCCGCTCGCATATTGGTGAGTTCTTTTTTCTTGCAGACATTCATTTCCAAATCACCGGGACGCTGGTGTTCGCCAACCACCATACCGGCATAGACTTGTGTGCCTGGCTCACAGAACAATGTGCCCCGCTCTTCGGCATTCTTCAAGCCAAAGGTGGTCGTCATACCTGTCTGGCAAGATACCAGAGAGCCGGATGAGCGCTCGCCGATTTCCCCTGCCAGAGGCAAGTAGCCATGAAAGAGTGTATGGATCACACCAGCGCCGCGTGTGGCAGACAGAAAATGAGATCGAAAGCCTAATAACCCACGGGTTGGCACCAAGAATTCTAACCGCACGTTGTCGTCCGTGGTGTTAACCATGTTTTGCATGACACCGCGTCGGGAACCCAACATCTCAACGACCACGCCAACCGTATCTGGACTGGTCTCGATGTACACATCTTCGAAAGGTTCCAAGGTTTTGCCCTGTTCATCCTGCTTCAGGATCACATCTGGTCTCGACACCTGGAATTCATATCCTTCCCGACGCATGGTTTCGATCAGGATGGCCAGGTGCAGCTCCCCCCGGCCAGAGACTCGAAAGGAGTCTGGGCTATCGGTTTCGGTCACGTTCAGGGCTACGTTCGTTCGCAACTCCTCGAAGAGACGCTGGCGCAATTTTCGTGAGGTGCTCCATTGCCCTTCACGCCCAGCAAAAGGTGACGCGTTGACTCCAAAGGTCATATGCACGGTGGGTTCTTCGACCTGGATAGGGGGTAAAGCCTGAGGATGCTCCGGATCGGCCAGCGTTTCACCAATGGCAATCCCCTCCAAGCCTGCCAGGACGACGATATCCCCCGCCTGAGCGGAATCAACTTCGATCTGGTCCAGTCCTTCAAAGATATTCAAATAGCGGACACGTTCAGGCAATGTCTCACCATCGACGCGGATGCGGACTAAATCCATATCGACCTGCATCTGACCGGCATGGATGCGACCAATGGCGGTAACGCCACGGTATTGATCATAGCCCAGATTAGTAACCAACATTCTCAGAGGCGCTTCGAGATCCACGTGTGGACAGGGGATATGATTTAAGATGGCATCAAAGAGGGGTTGCAGGTCGGGACCCAACGCCGGGCTTTGACCGGCCTGGGCGCTGACGGCATTGGTGTAGATCACCGGAAAATCGGCCTGCTCTTCACTGGCACCCAATTCGATGAATAAATCAAAGGTTTGGTTGAGCACTCGTTCCGGATCGGCGCCCTTGCGATCGACTTTATTGATCACCACGATGGCGCGGTGATTCAATTCGAGGGCTTTCTTGAGCACGAAACGCGTCTGTGGCATGGGGCCTTCGGCTGCATCCACCAGGAGCAGCACACCATCGACCATATTCATAACCCGTTCCACTTCTCCGCCAAAATCGGCATGGCCGGGCGTATCGACGATGTTGATTTTTACTTCTTGCTGCTCGTCTTGGTCCCAAATCTCGATAGCGGTGTTCTTGGCCAAAATAGTGATACCGCGTTCGCGCTCTAAATCATTCGAATCCATCACACGTTCGGCCACGTGTTGATTGGCGCGGAAAACACGGGCCTGTTTGAGCAGGCCATCCACCAGCGTGGTTTTGCCGTGGTCAACATGAGCGATGATGGCAATATTTCTTCGGTCGGTTCGTTCTGTAAGCATAAGTCTGAAAGTTCCAGTTCATGAGAAGTTTGGTTTGTTCCATAAAAAAACACCGGCCAATCAGGCCGATGCGATCCTGCAGGGATACAATCTTATCAGACTGGATCGATTTTGAATAGGGGCAGGTTGCAAAGTCAGCGATGAAGAACAGGAATTTTTCGCGCTGAAGATGTTCCTGTTTCGTCTAGAAGCACGGCGGCAGATCAACTACAAGTTACGCGGGAACGGGCCCTCCCGAGCAAAGTCAAAGGCCTGGTTTGGCACAGAAGAAGTCCCCCACGGGGACACGCTGAATTATACCTTCAAGAAGTTAGCCATAGAAGAAGTACAAGAAGTTGTCTGCTGGATGGTGAAAAAGCTAATCCGCAAGAAAGTGTTGGATCGCTGGCGGTTGTTGGGATACTTCAAGGTTGCCATAGACGGTACGGGGATGCTGCATTTGTTAGTTCGTAGTTGACTCTGTTAGTTGTTTTGTTGTATAATTTCATCGAAACGTTTGCGCAAACGTTATCGAAAACGTTTTTCATGGAGGCCATATGGCAAATATTCGTGATGTGGCAGAAAAAGCGGGGGTTTCGGTAAGCACAGTATCCCATGTTATCAATGAAACCCGCTTTGTTAGTGAGGAAACGCGCGGTCGAGTTGTCTCCACGATGGAAGCACTGAACTACCAACCCAACCGGCTTGCTCGCAGTCTGCGCAGAAAAGATAAACGCACCAACACCCTGGGATTGCTGATACCAGACAGCATGAACCCGTTTTTCGCTGAGGTGTTAAGAGGGGTTGAAGATGCCAGCTTTGAGGCGAATTACAATGTGTTCTTATGCAATTCCGACAATAGCCCTGAAAAGGAACTCAACTATTTAGAAGTACTGATTGGCAAACAAATCGATGGAATCATCTTGGTGTCGACGGACACAATGGATTCGCTTGAGCTATTAGATCGTCGCAACATCACAACCGTGGTTGTCGATCGCCAGATCGGTAAAAATAACCATGACAGCGTCATGGTAGAAAACGAAGTTGGGGGACAAATTGCCACAAATTATTTACTTGATCATGGACATCAACGAATAGGCTGTATTACCGGACCTTCGGCGCTTACACCGAGCGCTAAGCGCGTACAGGGTTATCGGAAGGCCCTGGAAGATGAGAAGCTCCCTGTCGACGAGGCGCTGATTGTGCAAGGAGATTTCCGCCCCCAATCAGGATACAGCCGGATGAAAGAATTACTGGACATCCCTTCCCCTCCAACAGCGGTGTTTGCATGTAACGACATGATGGCCTTTGGAGCCATGCGGGCCATCAACGAACAAAATTTGAACGTCCCTGGCGACATCTCGGTGATTGGTTTCGATGATATTCTGCTTTCATCTTATACCGCCCCGCCGCTGACCACCGTTGTTCAACCCAGCTATGAAATGGGCATGATCGCGGCTGAGATTCTAATCAACCGTCTAGAAAACGCTGATTCCCCACCCAAACATGAAATCTTGTCGCTATCGTTGGTAGAACGAGAGTCTTGCCAAGCCTTATAGGAGATGCATATGCCTCACATTGTCGTTGTCGGCAGCCTCAACATGGACCTGATCGTTCGGGTACCTGAAATGCCCGCACCGGGCGAGACGATTCTTGGCCGCGATTTCCGGACGGTACCAGGCGGCAAAGGAGCTAACCAGGCTGTCGCCGCTGCTCGCATGGGCGCCGATGTCACCATGATTGGTTGCATCGGGAACGATTCATTTGGGACAACATTGGTCACCAACTTGGAGGCAGAGGGAATCAACACATCCCATGTCAAGGTGATCCCAGATGCGGCCAGCGGAATAGCCATGATCACCCTCGATGAAGCAGGACAAAATAGCATCGTCGTGGCTTCCGGCGCTAACATGTCCTTGACTCCCGATCACGTCAGGGCAGCATGGGATTCTTTCAAAGACGTCGATGTTGTTGTCATGCCACTGGAAGTTCCTTTAACCTGTATTGAAGAAGCAGCCAAACTTTCCAAGGAAAGCGGGGCTCAAGTTGTGTTGAATCCTGCCCCGGCGCAGCCGCTACCGGATGAACTGTTAACCAATATCGATGTGCTTGTCCCCAATGAGACCGAGACAGCGCTGCTGAGCGGAAAAAGCGTCGATACCCTCCAACAAGCTCGAGAAGCCGCGCAGCATTTATTGAGACATGGAATCAAAACCGTTGTTTTGACGTTGGGATCCCGAGGGGGCTTGTTGGTGAACCAAGATGGTCACTCGAAACAGTTTGACGCCCATGCAGTCAAAGTCGTTGATACCACCGCCGCGGGCGATGCTTTTGTAGCCGCATTATCGGTAGGGATCGCCGAAGGCGACGATTGGGAGAGCGCAGTTCGGATGGCCAATGCCGCCGGCGCGCTGGCAGTAACCAAAATGGGTGCCCAGCCATCCCTACCAACCAGAACAGAAGTCTTGGAGTTGCTCCAAAGATAAGAGGTGATACATGAAAAAGATTGGCATCATCAATCAGCCTATTTCGGCACTGATTGCTGGTTTGGGCCACATGGATAGAATCGTTATTGCGGATGCGGGGCTACCTATCCCGTTTGAGACCGACAGGATTGATTTAGCCCTGTGTGAGGGTGTGCCAACGTTCATGCAGACATTGGAAACGATTCTTGAAGAAATGCAGGTGGAAAGTGCCATCATTGCCGAAGAAATCAGCGAGCAAAATCCTCACATGGAAGCGTCCATCAGGGCGGCATTGGGTGAAATCCCAATCACGAAAATCCCCCACGAGCAATTCAAGGATGAGACCTCATCGGCTCGCGCTGTCATTCGGACGGGGGAGTTTTCACCTTATTCAAATATTATCTTGGTCTCCGGAGTAGTGTTTGGATGACTCAAATAGCCACAACCTCTCAGCTAAAATCAAATTGGCGGGTTTTTTCCAAGCGCTACGGATTAGCGATGTCGCTGGTCATTTTGTGTTTGGCCATGATGCTGTTATCCGATCGTTTCTTGACGGTTCCTAACATCACCAATGTGTTACGCCAATCAACGATCAATGGCATTATCTCTGTTGGAATGACATTGGTTATTTTTACCCGCGGGATTGACTTGTCTGTTGGCTCTATTGTAGGGCTTTCGGCTGTTGTTACCGCCGATGTCTTACAAGCGGGTTGGCCTGTACCGCTAGCGGTCCTGTTTGGTTTAGCCCTGGGTGGCGTTTTGGGCCTGATCAGCGGCTGGCTGGTCACCCAACTGAGGGTACCTCCCTTTATCGCCACCTTGGGTGTGATGACCTTTGGGCGCGGCTTGGCTTTGACCTACACACAGGGAAAGCCAATCACGGATTTACCCGATGGGTTCCGTTTTCTCGGTAATGGTTATCTTGGGCCGGTTCCGATGCCCATTGTGATCGCAGTGATTGTTTTTAGCGTTGGATACGTGGCCCTCACTCGCATGAAATATGGCGAGTATATCTACGCGATTGGCAACAACGAAACCGCTGCAAGATTGTGCGGCATCCCGGTAAAGAAATATATTGCTGCTACCTACGCCATCACCGGGGCCTTGTCCGCTTTGGCGGGGCATATTCTGATTGCCCGTTTAGATTCGGCCCAGCCCGTTGCCGGGGCAGGCTTTGAATTTGATTCCATCGCAGCCGTGGTCGTCGGCGGCACAAGTTTCGAAGGGGGGGAGGGTTCCCTGTTAGGCACACTCCTTGGCGTCTTGATCATCGCGGTGATCAACAACGGCTTGAACTTGCTTAATGTGCCATCTTTCTACCAGGGTGTTGTCAAAGGGACCGTAATAGCTTTAGCATTGTTAATTCATCGATCATTAAAATAAAGTTGAAGATAAGCAAATGGAAGGAGGTGGTAATCGGGTAGAGCGAAAAAGTAAATCTTGCTAGTAAGTAGAAGTACTTGTCTAGAAAAACTTAGATGATAATAAGGAGATTTGAAATGAAGAAAAAGATTTTTAGCCTGATAGGAATCCTGTCAATCGTGGCGCTGGTCTTGACAGCCTGCGGAACGCCTACAGAGGAACCTGCTCCTGTGGAAGAGCCCGCTGTTGAAGAAGAAGCGGAAGAAGTTGAAGAAGAAGTGGAAGAAGAGGCGGGGTATACCTTAGGCCTATCCTTGTCCACCTTGAACAACCCCTTCTTCGTCACCCTGAAAGAGGGCGCTGAAGCCGCCGCTGAGGCTGCCGGGGTAACTCTCGTTGTCGTCGACTCCCAAGATGACCCCGCCACCGAAGCAACCAACATGGAAGACCTGATTCAGCAAGGTGTGGACGCCATTATGGTCAACCCCACCGACGCGGATGCGATTGTCCCCTCGATCGAGAAAGCCAACGAAGCGGGCATCCCCGTCTTCACCATCGACCGCGGCGCCAGCGGAGGTGAGATTGTCTCTCACATCGCCTCGGATAACGTCGCCGGCGGCGAGATGGCCGGTGAGTTCCTTTGTGAAGCGTTAGGCGGCGAAGGCAAGGCTGTTGAACTGGAAGGCATCGCCGGAACTTCCGCCGCCCGTGACCGCGGCCAGGGCTTCAATGACTACATGTCCACTGAGTGCACCGGCGTGGAGATTGTCGCACGCCAAACGGCTAACTTCAATCGAGCTGAAGGGCTGACCGTGTTCGAGAACATCTTGCAGGCCGAAGCGGAGATCGATGGTGTTTTCGCCCACAATGATGAGATGATCTTGGGCGCGATCGAGGCTGCTGAGGCCGCCGGACGCGAGGGCATTGTCTTTGTCGGCTTCGATGCCGTTGATGATGCTGTCGCCGCGGTGGAAGAGGGCAAACTTGCCGCTACCATCGCCCAGCAACCCGCCGAAATGGGACGCCTCGGCGTCGAGACCGCTGTGGATCACCTCAACGGAGAATCCGTCGAGTCTTACGTCCCCGTAGAACTGGCTCTGGTTGGCGGCGAACTTCCCGTGCAAGAAGCTGAAGAGGAAGAAGCTGCTGATTATACACTGGGCTTGTCGTTGTCCACCTTGAACAACCCCTTCTTCGTCACCCTGAAAGAGGGCGCTGAAGCCGCCGCTGAGGCTGCCGGGGTAACTCTCGTTGTCGTCGACTCCCAAGATGACCCCGCCACCGAAGCAACCAACATGGAAGACCTGATTCAGCAAGGTGTGGACGCCATTATGGTCAACCCCACCGACGCGGATGCGATTGTCCCCTCGATCGAGAAAGCCAACGAGGCGGGCATCCCCGTCTTCACCATCGACCGTGGCGCCAGCGGGGGTGAGATTGTCTCTCACATCGCCTCGGATAACGTGGCCGGTGGCCGGATGGCCGGTGAGTTCCTTTGTGAGGCGCTAGGCGGCGAAGGAAAAGCCGTCGAACTGGAAGGTATCGCCGGAACATCCGCCGCCCGTGATCGCGGCCAGGGCTTCAATGACTACATGTCCACTGAGTGCACCGGCGTGGAAATCGTGGCTCGCCAAACGGCTAACTTCAATCGAGCCGAAGGCCTGACCGTGTTCGAGAACATCTTGCAGGCCGAAGCGGAGATCGATGGTGTTTTCGCCCACAATGATGAGATGATCTTGGGCGCGATCGAGGCTGCTGAGGCCGCCGGGCGCGAGGGCATCGTCTTTGTAGGCTTTGACGCCGTTGATGATGCTGTCGCCGCGGTGGAAGAGGGTAAACTTGCCGCCACCATCGCCCAGCAACCCGCTGAAATGGGACGCCTCGGCGTTGAAACCGCCACTGCCTACCTCAACGGCGAGACCGTTGAGGCCTACATCCCCGTAGACTTGGCATTGGTCACACCGTAGCAAGTTAAAACTATCACCGGAGACGCTCAAAGAGCGTCTCCGGTCTTGTACCGATTCATAGGTATCTCTTCAATATTTCAAAATTTAGAAGTTGAACTTTTCAGCAATAAGCGCGCAACACCGAAGGTGCATACAGCGAAGCGAGTGTAGAATAAGCGGGTAGCGCCGAAAAAGTTCAACTTCTCCTTTGCTTGTTGAGGATGGGATGATAGGAAAAAACGAATGACTGGCAACAATCAACTACTGCTGATGAAGGGGATTGGAAAGACCTTTCCCGGGGTTCAGGCACTCGATGATGTCACCATGGAGGTTCGTCGAGGGGAAATCCACGCTTTGGTCGGAGAGAATGGCGCCGGAAAGTCAACCCTCATGCGCATCTTGATCGGAGCGACTACGCCCAATAGCGGCTCGATCTTTTGGCGGGGGGAAGAGGCTCAAATCGATAACCCTTCCGATGCACAAGCGCTTGGGATCAGTATGATCCATCAAGAGTTGGCCATCATCCCCTATCTTGATGCGGCCAAAAACATCTTCTTGGGGTGCGAGCCGCGCGGGCTGTTGCCCGGCCTGATCAATTGGCCAAAGTTGTACCAACAGGCGGAACAACAATTGAGCCGACTGGGACTTGAATTTGACCCGCGCACCCCGGTCAATGCATTGACGATTGCTCAACAGCAGATGGTGGAAGTTGTCAAAGCACTCTCTATGAATGCATCTCTGATCGTGATGGATGAGCCCACTTCAGCGCTTACCGAGAGAGAAGTTGAAGCCCTTTTTGAGCAGATGATGCGTCTCCGTGCTCAAGGTGTTTCGATCATCTTCATATCCCATCGCCTTGAAGAAGTTTTCCGCGTCGCTGATCGTCTCACCGTGTTGCGCGATGGCGAACTTGTTGGGACGGGCCCCATCGCTGGGCTTGATCAAGATGAAGTTGTCACCATGATGGTAGGTCGAGAACTGACAAGAAAAGTACCAGACCAACAGAAGGAAATAGCTGAGAAAATCATTTTAGAGACGAAGGATTTGCACGGTAAGGACAAAGTTCGGGGCGTCTCTATCCAGCTTAGGAAGGGTGAAATTCTGGGCGTTGCCGGTTTGGTTGGCGCTGGCAGGACGGCCTTTGCGGAGTTGATTTTTGGAGCGCGCCTACCCACCAGGGGACAGATCATTTTCAACGGGCAAGAAATAGACCTCAAGAAGCCTGCCCAAGCCATCGAACGGGGCATGGGTTTTGTCCCTGAAGATCGCAAAGCCCAAGGTTTATTCCTGAACATGGCTGTCAAACAAAATGTTGTCATGGCCTCTTTAGAAGAGTTAACCCGTTTTGGTTTTGTTCAGCAAAAAAATGTTGAGAACATTACGCACGATCTTATTGATCGCTTGGATATTCGAACGTCGGGGCTAAATCAACGTGCAAACACGTTGAGCGGCGGAAACCAGCAAAAAGTTGTCATTTCCCGTTGGCTTGCGCTCGAACCAGATTTGCTTATTCTAGATGAGCCCACCCGCGGCATTGATGTGGGCGCAAAAGCAGAGATCCACGCCCTACTGAGAAAGATGGCCGACCAAGGTGTTAGTATTTTGATGATCTCTTCTGAGTTACCCGAAATTCTAAGCGTTAGCGATCGTGTGGTCGTGATGCGAGATGGAAAGATTGTCGCTGAATTCGACCCCACCGAAACAATCCAGGATGAAATCATGCATGCGGCTGCTGGGAGTGAAAATGAACATAATATCCAAGCATGATCTAGGCGCTAAATTTTTACGCTGGCTTCGAAATGCCAGTAGTTTTTTTATTCTCTTATTTGTAGCGCTCATTTTTAGCTTGTCAACAGATAGGTTTTTAACGGTCTCCAATCTAACCAATATTGGCATCCAAACCTCCCTTGTCGCCATCATCTCAATTGGCATGACCATGACCATGCTGATGGCGGGAATTGATCTCTCTGTTGGCTCTGTTGCAGCGTTAGCGGGGACATTGTGTGCGGGTATGATGTCACGCAACGGTCTTCCGGTTCCTGTCTCCATTTTGCTTGGCATAGGTGTAGGTTTTGGTTTGGGATTGGTTAATGGCGCATTGACGGTTTTTGGCAATTTACCCCCTTTCGTGACAACCTTGTCCATGCTTGGCGTTGCCCGCGGCTTGACGTTGGTCTACACAGAAGGAAAGCCAATCTCCGGATTGGAACGATCGTTTACAAATTTGGGCACCGGAGATATTGGCCCCATTCCTATTTTATTATTTGTTTGGATGGTCCTGTTAGCGATTGCATTTTTTGTTCTCAGGCATACTCGCTTTGGTTTGTATATTTATGCCATAGGAGGGAATGAGGAAACGGCTCGCCTCGCCGGTGTTCGAGTTCGCCTGGTGAAAATAGCAGTGTATTCCATCAGTGGGGTTTTGGCCAGCAGCGCGGGAATCTTGCTCACAGCTCGATTATGGTCCGCTCAGCCGCAGATGGGTGCCGGAATCGAGCTGGATGCTATTGCTGCCTCAGTGTTAGGCGGCGTTAGCTTGTTTGGCGGTGTTGGTAACGTTGTAGGGGCCAGCATAGGCGCTTTGATTGTTGGTGTATTGGGCAATGGATTGAATTTGCTTAGAACTCCATCGTATCACCAACAAGTTATCAAAGGGGTTGTTTTCATCTTGGCTGTAGTTTTGGATCTATATTCCAAAAAGCGAAAATGATACCAAAATCATTTACAAGAGGGGATTCGCCCCTTGCCCAGCGGGCACGCACAGCGCGGCAACATTCCCCTGAATCTTTATCACTCAGCAGCCATCCAGCCCCAGGAAAAGTAGCGGTATTTGGCAAAGGTCTCAAAACCCGCCAGAAAGGTTTTCTGTCCACTGGTTATGTCGAGAAAATAAGGCTGGCTGTTTGCTAGGTCACCATCCCCTTGTTGGGCCAGGATAAGCTGTGAACCATCCGGCGACCAGGGCCAATAGCGGTAGGAACTTTGGCTGCCAATTTTCTCGAATTCTCCTGTAACAGCGTCAATCAGATAAAGGCTGCCATGGAATTGAGCCAGGATTTTATCTCCCTTGGGCGACCAGCGCAGGTTCCACAAGCCGCCAGCAGGCTCATCTTTGGGGGCAATGAGTATCGACGATTCAGCGACGCAATCTAATGAGCTCCCTTCGTTTAGGCAGTGGGCATCACTGCGCCAGATCCCGCCGCTTTCGAGACGATAGGCTATTTGAGCGCCATCACTCGAAATAGCATAGTTGATCACGCCGGGTAAAACCAACTTGGAGGCCTCACTCGTTCGGCTTGATGATGCCGCCAGCCCTTCAAGTTGATTGTGTTCCTTGCCGCCGCGCAGATATAAAAGATTGACGCCGTCCGGCGACCAGCGGATGTTGGCGCATGGATCATAGTCTCCCGCATATCCCCAGGCATCTTCTGCAAACCGATAACGCTTTTCGGTATCAAGAGGGAAGACATAAACTTCCCGTCCGAGAATAACAGCCACTCTGGCGCTATCTCTGCTCCAGGCGGGGCCAGCGATGATGTGGCTTGCTTCTGGGTCAGCCGCGTTTTCATCGTGGTGAAGAAGCTGCGTTTCACCAGTCTGAACGTTGATGGCTACCAGATCAAACCCTGTGAGAAAGGCGATCCAATTCCCGTCGGGCGACCAGGCAAATTGGCGAACTTGTTGATTGTTGCCTTCGGCGGGGACTTGAAAGCACTGTCGCTCCTCGCCCTCGGGCGCCATGATGCACAGGGCGTCATTCGCACCAGCATAAGCAATCCGGCTGAAACCGGGAGCTTTCTCTTGAGGCTGGCCTTGTGGCGTTGGGGTTTTTGACGGGATGGACGTTGATGTCAGGGTTGGCGCGGCTGTCGCGGTCACTTCGAAGAGGGGTGTTTGGGTTGCCTGCATCTGATCTGACTTACAAGCTGTGATCATCAGGGATGCCAGAAAGACGAGAACAATATAGAAACGTGTGTTTGCGGTATCATGTTTCATGATATGGGAAAGGGGGAATGATCTTTGTAAAGATGGAAGCCAGGCCTCCGCACACTGTCTCCGTAGCTTTGGAGGCCTGGCAACGTCAGTCGTTGTGTGATTATTTGCGCCCGCGTCCGCCACCGGGTTGGGGTATGGAAGGCGCTTCGGGAGGCGAGAATTCAGGCCGATCCGGCATCTCGAAATTGGGCACCTCATGTAGCGAACCTTCCAGCGAACCCAAATTATCGATGGCGTTGGGCGTCTGCCCAAGGGCCAGATTGTTGCTGATCTTGTCGATGTTCCCGGCCAGGCTTTGAAGTTTTGGCCCGCCGTGCGCTTCCAGACCTGCGACCGCGTTGGCGCCAATCTGGGCGATATTGAGAAGTTCTGCTTCGTTGATGGAATAATCGCCCAGCGCATTGTGGACAGCATCGGCGAAGTTGATCGTTTCATTCAGGGCAGCCCGGCGGTCTTCGGGAACGTACTCGGCGGCGATATCTTGCATGCTTTGCAGGCGGGTTTCCCGGCTGGTTTGGATCGATTCGGACCAGGCCTGCCAATCGGGGCTGATACTTTGAATGTGTTCGGAGGTCCCCTGGGCGATATCCACAAGCTCTTCGACGGTTTCCTGGCGCACTTCCATCCCTTCGGCAAGCGTCTCGGCCGCCGCGACGGTTAGCTCGGTGATTTCTGTCATCGCACCGGCCATGTCTGCGAGATCATCTTCGATCGCCTCGAGCAGGGCAATCGTTTCATAGGCCAGGTCAGCATAGAGGCCGTAATAAGCATAGATCATCTCCTCGGCCATGTACAGAAGTTCATCAGCGTAGTAGGCGTATTCCTCGATCTCTTCGATTTCTTCTTCACTCAGACTTCCATCGGAAGAAGCTTCTTCGACATAGTAGACGGTTTGCTCGGTGGCGGCGGTAGCTTCATTGACGGCCTCCTCGATGGCCTGATTAAGTTCTTCTTCAGTCATCTGGAGATATTCATCATCGAGTTCTTCGACGGCTTCATCAACGGCTTCATCGACAGCTTCGTCAACAGCTTCTTCGGCGGCTTCGTCGATTTGAGCGTCCATCTCGGCCTGGGCTGTCGCTGTAGCTGCAATGGCAGCGTCGATGGTGGCTTGAGGGTCTTCTGGTGAATCATCGCTGAGTGTCGAGAGATTGCATGCCAGCATGGAAAAGGCAAGCGCAACGAAAATCAGGGGGAATAACTTTCTGGGGGACATGATTTCTTACTCCTTATCGATAGAATTTGGAAACGAATTGTGAATAGAGGGGGAAACTGGAATTGGCCTGACACAATAGCCCTCGCTTGGACGCAGGGTGAGGGCAAAGTCGGGCTCCATTTTGTGGCCTGGGATTGGCTCCAGGCGCCAGGACTGCAACACCGTAGCGGTAGTCAGCACGCCGAGCATCCAAACGAATTGCTTGCCGAGGCACAATCGTTGCCCCCCGCCGAAGGGGAAGTAGGCCATCTTCGGGCGCAGGGCTCGTGCTTCGGGAAGCCATCGTTCTGGCTTGAAGCGGTAGGGATCGGGATAGAAGCGCCGGTCGTGATGGGTGATCCACTGGCTGATTAGCACGATGGCATCCTTCGGAATTGGGTAGCCTCCCAGCGAGAGCGTTTTCTGGGCCTGGCGGCTGATGATCCAGACGGGAGGATAGAGTCGCAAGCTCTCGGTGAACGCCATTTTGCAGTATGTCAATTGGGCGTAGCGCTCTGCCCAGGAACGGTTACCCGCTATGAGGGAGTCCAGCTCCGCGGCCAACTGATCCATCACCCGGGGAGATTGCGCCAGGAGATACAATGTCCAACTCAGGGCGCTGGCGGTGGTTTCCAGCCCTGTCGCAAAAAAGGTAGCCACATGGTCTCGAATTTGGTCAGCCTCCATGCCGGAATCCAGCAGATGAGAGAGATCACCTGACGAGGACAGAAAGTTGGTGAAGACATTGATGCATAGTTGAGACATTTCAGCAGATAAGTCCAGGGGTTGATCGGCCTGCCAGCCCCGGCACATCTCCCCGGCCATTTGAACGATGTCTGGGGCGTATTTCGTGATCTCTTGGGAATAAAAATACGGTTGCATGATGCGGCGCTGTCTCTGGTGGGATTGACCCTCTGCGGTCAGGATGCCCTTGCCCAACAGTTGGTCTGCTTGCAACCCGGTTCGACCTTCGCGGAAGTTCTCGTGTTGGTTGACCAGCACTTCCTGGATGAAGTCGGGGTGATTGAGCAGATAAAAATGTTGCCTGCCAAGCCGAAAATGGACCATGTCGCCGTATTGCTCGGAGAGTTTCAAGAGGGTATTGGCCAGGTCTGTGGGGTTTTTGGCAAAACGCTGCCAGGGAAAATGTAGTTTCGGGCCAGGTGGGTATGTTGTTTTTTGTGCTTGGTTGTTCATTTCTTCTCCTTGCTTGGATGTTGGTAGTATAGGCGCGCTGAGACGCCTTGCCATCCTACGCGCGGAGGGTTTTCTCCCCCTACTTTTGGAGGGGATTCTGATGTCAGATGTTTGAGGCGGAAAGAAACTCAACGGGGAATATCGGGTAAATCGTCCGATGCGACCAATCCGTAGCGCACGGCCAAAAGGGCTGCCTGGGTGCGGTCATCGAGATTCAACTTGCCCAAAATGGCGCTGACATATCCTTTGACCGTGGATTCGGCGACAAAAAGCTCGGCGGCGATCTCTTTGTTGTTCAGCCCGCGCGCCAGACAGCGGAGCACATCTTCTTCACGAGGGGTAAGCGCTTCGAGCGGGTTTTCAGGCGCGGGCATGCGCTCCATCAGTCGGTGGGCGATTTTGGGATGGAGTTGAGGGCGTCCGGCTGCCGCGCCGCGGATGGCTGCGACCAGGTCATCCCCGCTGATGTCTTTGAGCAAATAGCCGCTGGCTCCGGCCTGGAGAGCGGCGAATAGCTCCGGGTCATCTCCAAAACTGCTCAAGATCAGGATGGCGATGTCCGGATGGTTGGCGTGGATGACTTCCGTGGCCTGGATGCCATCTTTCTCCGGCATTTTGACGTCCAACAAGATCACATCTGGTTGAGTCTCGTTGGCCAGTTGGATTGCCGCGTTGCCGTCCGCCCCTTCGCCGACCAGGGCTAGATCGCTTTCCCCCTGGATGGTCATGCGCAGGCCCTTGCGGACGATTTCATAGTCGTCGATGATGATGACACGAATCACGGCAGACTTACCTCGATGGTGGTTCCTGTTCCCGGCTGAGATTGAATTTGAATTGTACCATTCAACCTGGCGGCTCGTTCGCGCATCCCGCGCAGCCCAAAGTGGCCCGGGCTGGATTCGGCTTGCTGGCGTGAAAACCCGCGCCCTTGATCGCTAACCCGCACGACGAATTGGTCTTCACCTTGCTCGACCGCGCAGATGGCCGCAGATGTGCCGCTATGTTTGGCCACGTTGATCAACGCTTCACCTACGATAGCAAGCAGTTCATCCGCTTGTGGGGCGGGCAACAACTGACTGCTCGGCTGCATCAGCGTGATTTGCAGCCCATATTCTTCTTCTAACCTTTTGCAAAGCCCTTCGAGTTGTTCGCTGAAGTTGGTAAGCTGCGGCGCATCCGTGACTTCTTCCGGGTCGCGCAGTTGTGCCAGCAAAGCTCGCATTTCTTCCAGGGCGTCTTGAGCGGACTTCTCTAGCCCCTCTAGTTCCGTTTCGGCGGATTCTGTGTCTGCGTGAACCATGTTGCGGATGGCGCGTGCGCCGAGGTTGATGCTGAATAAGGTTTGGGTGACCGAGTCATGCAGGTCGCGGGCCAACTTGCGCCGCGCTTCGATAACGGCCAGGGCGCGCTGCTGGTTCAGAATCTGATTGGTGCGTTGCTCCACTCGCGCCTCGAGTTGGCGGTTGAGGGTATTGAGTTCCTCGATTGTGTCGGCGTAGGCAAGCGCTAAGGCGGCCTGGCTGACCAGGGCATTGAGTTGCGCTTTCTCCTCTCGGCTGAAGGTCGGTTCTGCTTGGCGCGGCCCGAGCCAATAGCGCCCCAGGGAGGTCCCACCAACGATCAATTGAGCGTTCCATGCAGGGGGGCTCTCGAACGGGCCGGGCAGATCAGGTTCCGGCGCCAGGGATAACGTCCCCCAGGCCGCTCCGATTTCAGAAGGTATCTCTTTGGTTAGCAAATGGATGATTTGATCCCGGTCGACAACTTGAGAGAGCTGGACGCGCCCATCTGTAAGCGCTTGCTTGAATTTGATCCGGCCAGGATAGAGCGCTCGATCAATCCATCGCTGCAAGCGTCCACGCAGGGGCTCGAAGGCTGCCGCGGCGGCGAGCACACCAACGGCCGCGGCTGCTCCGCGGAATTGCGGCCAGGTTCGGGCCAACAGGGCTGACAGCGTGACCGTGAATGCCAGATACCCGGCGATGAGGGTCAGAGAAAGAACGGTATACGCCAGGGTTCGGCGCAGAGCAGCATCGATGTCGAAAAGGTCGTGCCGCAAAATGGCATACGAAATACCGATCGGGAGGAAAACCTGCGGCGCCAAAGCAACCTGATAGGGAACAGGTTGTTCTTGTAAGGCCATGATTCCCAGGCGGATCAGCAATCCGCTGTTGGCCAACAAAAGGCTGAAAATCAGCAAGCGCGCCTGCTGCGCCGATCGGCGCAGTTCCGGGTCCGGATTTCGGCTGGTGCGAACGAGCAAGGCCACCGACCAGGCGACCAACACGAACAACCACAACACCATCAGGGCGAAAAGATGTTTTTTGTAGCCCATAGGCGGCAGCCAGAAAAAGATCCCCAACAAACCGGCGGTACCTGCGTAAACAGCGGCAAGTAGTCGCCCCGAAAGTCCGCTCCGGCGCGGGAATCGGCTGGTCAAGTGCAGCATCAGCGGGCCAATGGCGGCGCCGTTGATCAGGCGGAAGAGCAAGTACGTTGAAAAGTATTTTGGTTGGAACCCAACGGTCAGGATTTCGTTGATCGGCGGATCAAAGGGGATTAGCAGGAAAGCCGCAAAGACAGTAGCCAGACAGGCGGCCAGGACATGTTCCGGGTTCGGGCGCAACATGGCAGGCAGCAATCCGGTTGACAACACAATCGCGGCTGTCAGCGTCGAAAAGCCGGTGATCGGCGCGTCCGAGAGTTGAATCACCAGCGCCAGCCCCAGTGCTTCAAGGACGATAAGCACAATCAGGGGCCAAAGATATTGCCGCAGAGGTTGAGAATCAGCCTGACTTTTTGAGACCATAGCTCATGATTCCTGAGACGAAATTTCGTTCTTGGGTGCACTGTCACCGGGGCAAATCAAACATCGATCTTATTGTAACCCAACATTTGGGATTGGTTCCCAGGGCAGGAGAATTTTATTGCAAAAATGTGCAATTCACATAGTCGTTATGATATACTAATCCTGAGATCAAAAGCGCAACTTCGTTCCCCC